>JAIRRW010000113.1 GCA_031255775.1 Clostridiales bacterium | reverse complement strand
TGCTTGCGATAATATTTTTATCTGTGTCAGTTTTTCTTGCAATCTCAGACAACAAAACTTGTGAGGCGGAGCAAATACCCGCCACCATTTGACTTGTAAATTTCGTTAACGGTTTGCTTGCACCCTTACAAATTGCTTTACAATATTTAGCTAAAAACACTTCACTTTTGTTTGGTTTTGTGGTACTATATTTCATATAAAATCCCTCTTTTGATGATTGTTTCTTTCAACTCAATTATACCAAAAAAGCGGATTTTTTGAAAGAAAACCAGGGCTGTTTTTCATCCTTGGTTCTCTTTTTTTACTCACCCTTGAATAAGTGATTTCTATCCAAATATTAAAAAATGGATAAACTTAAATGTCGCCGTGCCTCTCAATTTTTGGATGATACCCTATTTGATACTAAAAAACAGGTACATTTCTCACAAAAAAGTATCAAATTGGAAAATATCATTCATTTTTACGGGTTTTGTTATTGACAATTGTCACTACTGTCACTATAATTTAGGCAGTGTTGACACGCGTGTAATCGAGCAGATTTTTAGAGATTTTTGTGTCTGTTGAAACGATTTTTCGCGGTGCGTAGCGGCGCCACGTGCAAGAAAATTCGTGATAACAGACGCTAAAAGATCAAAAATCGGCCGATTAAAATCTCGTGTCAACACTACCTAGCCTAGGCATTGCGGGGAACGGTAAATGGATAAAAAACAATTGAACATCGCGGCGCGTACGCACTGGGACAGAGAATGGTGTACGAGCCCGGCCAAGTGCCGCTATCGGCTTGTCAGGCTTATGGATACCTTGTCGGACATGCCGGAGCCCAAAAAAATCGTGACGTTTGAGTTGGAGTTTGAGGGGATGCCGGCATGAATAAACTGAAAATTTTTGTGTTGTCCGGCAGCCATTGGGATCGTGAATGGTATCAACCGTTTGAGGCCTTTCGTTTCCGCCTTGTCCGCATGATGGACGAGCTGCTGGATATTTTGGAGAATGTTCCCGCATACAGGTGTTTTTTCCTGGACGGACAAACGGTGATGCTGGAGGATTATTTGGCAATCAGGCCGGAAAACCGCGAAAAAACAGAAAAATTCATACGGGAGAAAAAGCTGCTGATCGGGCCCTGGTATACCATGCCGGACGAGTTTTTGATAAGCGGCGAGGCGTTGGTACGCAACCTTCAAAAGGGCGGAGACGTGTGCGCAAGGTACGGGGTCCGTGCCGCCGGGAACGGTTATGTATGCGACATATTTGGGCACAACAGCCAAATGCCGCAAATATTTCGCGGCTTCGGCATTGCCTCGGCGGCGTTATTCCGGGGGCGTTCCGGCTATGAAAAGGACAATTTTCTGTGGGAGGGGGCGGACGGAAGCCGTCTGACGGTACACAAGCTGCACCCCGATTACGCATACAGCGATTTTTATTTTGTCGTGCGCTGGCCGTTTGAGGACCGCCCCTTCGATTACGATGAAATGGCGGAACGGTTGACGGAATACATTGAGAAAGAACGGTCGAATTTTTCCTGCAACGCGCATCTGATGATTGACGGCATTGACCATATAGACCCCGAACGCGAGCTGCCGGTCATACTGCGGGAGTTGTCCAAGCGCCTGCCCGAGGTCGAGTTTATTCACAGCGATTTTGAGGATTACAGCCGGGAAATCGAAAAAAACGCGGCGTCCCTACGGGTCGAAAAGGGCGCGCTCTATGACGTCGGCAAAGAGGGGGTCAACAACCTCTTATTGAAAAACGTGCTGTCCTCGCTGGTGCAGCTCAAGCAGGCCAACGATTTTTGCGAGGCGCACCTGACGCTGGTCACCGAGCCGTTAAAACTTTTTGCCGAAAATTTCCTGCCGCCCATGCGTACGGCACATCAGGGTTTTTTAGACCGCGCGTGGGAATTGCTGCTGAAAAACCAGCCGCATGACAGTATCTGCGGCTGCTCGGTGACGGCGACGCATCTGGATTGCGAAAACAGGTTTAAGCGGATCAAAGAGATAATCGCTTCCGTAGACGACGATATTTTGGGGCATTTTGCCGCGAATATCCCCGGCGCGGGCAAGGGAAAAGACGGCGCCTTTGCCGTGTTCAACATGAATCAGCGCGCCCAAAACGGCGTCGCCGCTGTCAAGGCGCGTTTCCCAAGGGGCGGACATCAGTTTTCCTTCCGCTTTTACGGGCCCGACGGCAATGAAATCCCCTACAACATACTGTCCTGTAAAAAGGTTTTGGAAAAACAGGCTGCTTTTAAAAAGCTGATACGTTTTCCCGAATTTGACGAAATAGAATTTGTCATGGACATCAACGTGCCCGCCTTTGGATACAGCGTTATCACATACGACCTCCTCAAACAGGAGCGCACGGCGCCGTATCAATGGACGTACAGCCGTTTTGATCCGCCCAACCGCTATATCGGCAGTATGCGGACGGCGGCAAACGCCGCGGACAACGGGTTGCTGCGTGTGGAAATAAATCCCAACGGCGCCCTGACGGTCACGGATAAGGAAACCGGGAAAACGTACGAAAGCCTGCTGTCCTACGAGGATACTTCGGACGTGGGCGAGGGCTGGAATTATGTCAAAAGCCGTTTCGACAGCGAATACGGCACGCTCTGCGGCTTGGCGCAAATGGCGGTTGAGGCGGATTTCCCCAATTTTGTCCGCTTCCGCATCGAAAACGATTTAATGCTGCCAGTTACGGCGTCCTACGAGGAAGGGCGGGCCGCGGAAAAAAGAACCCTGCATATCGTCACGCATGTGACCCTACGCAAGAGTAACAAACGAATCGACATCACGACGGAGGTGGAAAACAATTGCGAAAACCACCGCCTGCGCGCCGTCTTTCCCACCGGGTTTAGGGCAAAGACCTTTAAGACGCTGCTGCCTTTTGATATGTACACCTGGGATATCGCCAAAAAGGACAACAGCCGCGACAAAGAGATCGACACGTTTGTCAACCCGAATCAGGGCGTCGTCACACTTTCCGACGGCAAGGACAGCTTTACGCTGCTCACACGGGGGCTGTATGAGACGGCGGTGATCGAAAGAGAGGATACGCCGGTATTCTTGACCCTGTTTCGGTCTTTCCCGAGCGAGAGCTCCGAATACCGTTCGGAAATGGGGCGTATGCTGCGAAAAATGACTTTTGAGTACGCGATGGATTTTACCCGTTACACCGATAACGAAGCCGTCATGGCGGCAAACGGTTTTAAAAACGGATTGTTCGCCCGCAGCCTGTCCGGCGCGGGGAAAGCGGGAATGTCCGCGTCCCAAGCCTTTAGCGATATTGCCGGAGGCGCGGTGGTGTCCGCGCTGCGAAACGGCCGCGGCGCGCCCGAAATACGCATTTACGACACCGGAAACGGCTGTTCCGGCACGGTCGGATTTGCCGCGCCGTGCCGCTCCGCCGAGCTTGTGGACTTTAAGGGCGAACCGGCGGGAAAGGCGGATATAAAACAGGGGCGTATCGTGTATACGCTAAAGCCGAAGGAAATAAAGACGTTTCGGTTTACGCTTGAAACCGATTATAATGGGAGATAGTATGACGGAAAGAGAAAGATTTATCAAAGCCCTCCGGCGGGAGAGCTACGAGGGGCGGGTTCCGACATTCGAGCTGGTGTTCTTTTTGACGATGGAGGCGCTGGGGAAAGTGCATCCATCGCACCGCGCGTACGGGCAGTGGAATCAAATGAGCGCCGAGGAAAGGGAAATGCAAATCCGCGACATGGCGTACTGCTACACCGAGATTGCCAAAAAATATCGGCACAGCGCCATTTTCGTGCACCCCAATCCCGGCGATTACGAGAGCGTCGTGCGGTTGCTGCGGGTCATACGCGAGACGACGGGGGATACATATTATCTCACCATGCACGGCGACCCCACGCTTGCGATACCGGAGGGCGACACGATGGTGGATTTTTCGGTCAGGCTGTACGAAGACCCGGACGGCATAAAGGCGGAGCAAGAGCGGAATTGCGCAAATCTGCTGGCGTTCGCGGAAAGACTAAAGAAAGAGGACGGCGGCAGGCTCATCGACGGATTCACCCTGTGCTCGGATTATTGTTTTAATGTCAATCCGTTTTACACGCCGCAGATGTTTCATGATTTGATCGCGCCGTATCTGGCAAAGGTAATAAGCGGCTACCGAGATATGGGGTATTACACCGTCAAACATACGGACGGAAACATCATGCCCATTATCGATCAAATCATCGACTGCAAGCCGGACGCGCTCCATTCGTTGGACCCGCAGGGCGGCGTCGATTTGAAATACCTTAAAGAGCATTATAACGACAAGGTATGCCTGATCGGCAATGTAAATTGCGGGCTGCTGCAGACGGGAACCGACGACGAGGTCGCCGCAGACGTCAGACGCGCCTTGCGCGACGGTATGCCGGGGTACGGATATATCTTCTCGACGTCGAATTGCGCCTACACGGGGATGAAGCTGGCGCGCTATGAGCTGATGAACAAGATATGGTATGAGGAGGGGAGATATAATACAAATTTATCAATTTAACCGATAAAATAATGTTTTGTGCCGGTATCGGCAAAAGGGATGTGACATGACATCGAAAGAAATCGTTTATAACACGCTTAGCGGCAAAAACAAAGGCAGAACCGCAAGGCAGCTTTGGTATCTCCCGTGGGCGGAGATGTATCATTGCGAGGAGCTGACAAATATTCGGACGAGCTTCCCGTCCGATATTCTGAATATCGGCGCGGCGCTCAAAGAAAAAGCCGCAACGTCGGGGGATCCCCACGAAATCGGGACCTACACGGACGAATGGGGCTGCGTGTACCTAAACCGTCACCGCGGGATAATCGGCGAGGTCAAACAGCCGCTTGTTATCGGGGAAGAGTGGGAGGATGCGGACCGCGTGCATATTCCCGAGGAATGGCTTTCTTTTGATACCGACAAGGTAAACGGGGACATTGCCAAAAACGTTCCCGATAAATTTATACTTTCGGGGCATTGTCCGCGCCCGTTTGAGCGCCTTCAATTTATACGCGGAACCGAAAATTTATACATCGATTTAATGCTGCAGCCCGCCGGTTTTTTGGCGTTTAAAGAAAAATTACATGATTTTTACTGCCGACTGTTGAAAAAATGGGCACAGACCGACGTGGACGGGCTCATGATTATGGACGACTGGGGCAGCCAATCCGCTCTTTTGATAAACCCCGTGATATGGGAACAACTATTTGCCCCCATGTACCGCGATTATATCGAAATCGCGCACAAGGCGGGCAAAAAGATATTCATGCACTCCGATGGGTACACCTTGGATATCATACCGCGCCTAATCGATTTGGGGCTGGACGCAATCAATGCGCAGCTCTTTTGCATGAATATTGACGACCTAAAACAATACCGCGGCAAAATCACCTTTTGGGGCGAAATCGACCGGCAGCGCCTGTTGCCAAACGGCACCCCCCAAGACATCCGCAACGCGGTAAAACTTGTCTACGACAACCTATACGACAACGGCCATTGCATCGCGCAATGCGAATTCGGCCCCGGCGCCAACCCCGCAAATGTCTACGAGGTCTTTCACGAATGGGATGTCCTGACAAAAAAATAGCCGAAACTTCCGTATCGAATCAAAGCGGAAAATCCATTTTATGATATAGTTAGACGTTTTAATCGGTAAAGGAATGTTGTTCCCGCTAAGCCGTTTACGGCTTTGCGGATGCGTTTAGGGCGCGCGACTCCTTCCAGCCGATTCCGTATTGGCGGTACAGCCAATACGCCGAGCCGGCGTAGGCGGTTAGATAGACAAGAAAGACCGGCAGCGTGACGAAGGAGAGGGTTTGTGCCAGGCAGGTTGCGCAGCCGGAATAGTAGTCGCCGGTAATGACCGAGGTCAGCGAACCGCAGGCGATAAGCTGTACGATCAGCAAAAGAAACAGGGCGGACTGTAAAATGACGGCGCTTTTTGAGAGCAGCGCCTTTTTTTGGACGACGTGATAGACCGAGATTGCTAGGGCTGCCAGCAATAAAAGCAGGGTCAGCAGGGTCGTGACGGAGGCAAAGGCGATCGTGCCCAAATAGTCCTTTTTTAGCACCGTAAAAATATTGCCGACGCCGGACATCTCGTCGCCGAGCAAGAGAAACGCCAGTCGAAAGCCGCTGGTGTTGTTTTGGATATTTCCGTCAATGTTAACGCGGAAAAAATCGCAGAAATATAGGAGAAGTACGACCAACAGGCCGGCCGCGCAAATAAGATTTGCCATTCGGAGCCGACCTTGTATCTCGCGTTTCAGTTTTTCCTCGGCTTCCTTTTTCCTCGCCAGAATTTTACTTGCTTTCATCTTTTTTCCCCTATAAAACAATGAGATCAATAACACTCAACCGATAATACGTTTCGCCCCGTTCCTCATAGCGCTCAAAAATCCCGGTAAGCTCGATTTCTCTGTTTTCCTCCGGGTATTCGTTTTCATAGACAAACTCGACGCCTTGCGCGCAGCAGGCCGCCGCGTCCTGAATGACGAGATAGCGGCGCGCCCTTTCCGGCTCGCCCGAAACGGATTGCTGATAATTGCCCTTTGCCTTGATCGTTTTGCCGACATAATCCTCCGGGCGGTTGTTGACCATGTCGTTGACGTACACATAAACCATATTGCTGCTCATGCTTGTCAGATCGATCGAATCCATTTCGTCGATATTGCCGATCCGCTCCCAGGGTTTAAAGACAAGCAGCAGGATCAGCCCGCACACGGCGACCGTCAAAACAGCGGGTAAAAGTTTCAACCGCCCCTTCTTTTTTTCGTTCTCTTGCATGGCTATACGCGCCTCCTTATCGTCATACCGCCGACATAAAACAGCGCAAACACGGCGATGTCCGTCATCACGATCGTCGCGCCCACCGGCGTCCCCCACAAAATCGAAACCAACATACCAAAAACGGCGCAAAACACGGATATGGCGGCGGAGCAAATGACGGCGGAGCGGAAGCTTTTAAAAATCCGCATGGCGGAAAGGGCGGGGAATACGATCAGCGCCGACGTCAAAAGCGAACCCACCAGCCGCATGGCAAGCGAGATGACGACGGCGATCACGACGGCGATCAAAACCTCATAGGCTTTTGACCTCATTCCCGTTGCCTGCATAAAATCGGCGTCGAAGGTCACGGCAAATATCTTATTGTAAAACACGATATACACGGCGATCACCAAAACCGCCATGATCGAGCAGAGGATGATGTCGCCGGTCGTCAGCGTCAAAATGGACGTCGATCCAAACAGGGAGGTGCAGACGTCCCCCGCGATATTGGACGATACCGTAAAGGTATTCATAAGAAAATACCCAAACGCCAGCGCGCCGACGGACAGCATGGCGATTGCCGCGTCGCCCTTGATTTTCGCCCTGCTGCCGCGGCTTAGCAAAAACACGGCAACGACGACCGTCAACGGCATGATGAGATAGAGGTTATCGGTCAGGTTGATGACGGCGGCGATCGCCATACCGCCAAAGGCGACGTGCGAGAGGCCGTCGCCGATAAACGAATACCGCTTGAGTACGAGCGGCACGCCCAGCAGGGCCGCGCAAAGCGCGGTCAGCACGCCGACGATCAGCGCGTACTGCACAAAGGGAAACTGCAAATAATACGCCAGCTTTTCAAAAATATTCACAGTGCGCCCTCCCTGCGGACAAAATCTCGCGCATATTCGGCGGACGACCCAAAAAAGCAGCTTGTTTTTCCGATATGCAGGATGTGCGACGCGTACTCGACGGCGGCGGAAATATCGTGCGAAACCATGACAACGGTCATGCCGCCGTCATGGTTCAGCGCGAAAATCGTATCGTACATTTCCTTTGTCGCCTGCGGATCGAGCCCCGCCACCGGCTCGTCCAAAAAAATCATGGTTTTGGCCGCGCAGAGGGCGCGGGCGAGCAAAACGCGCTGCTGCTGTCCGCCGGACAGCTCCCGATAACAGCGGTCGGCAAGCCCGGCGATCCCCAGCTTATCGAGGTTTTCCGCGGCCAGCGCTTTTTCCTTTTTGGTATAAAACGGGCGCAGTCCGCACCCGCTCAAACAGCCGGACAACACAATTTCGTTGACGGAGGCCGGAAAATCCTTTTGAATATCCTTTTGCTGCGGCAGATAGCCAAAGCCCGCGCGTTTTGACCCGCCGCCAAGGCCGATCGTCCCCGCCGTTTGCTTATGGAGCCCCAAAAGCGTTTTCAAAAGCGTGCTTTTGCCCGTGCCGTTTTCGCCGACGATACATAAGTAGTCGCCGTTGTTTACGCCGAAAGTCAGATCCCGTACGATCGTATTTCCGTCGTATCCCAGCGAAACGCCGTCAACCGTCAATTGTGTCATCCGATTCCTCCTAGACAAGTACCTGCGCGAGTACGCCGAGATTGTTTCGCATGACCGTCCGGTACGAAAGCGCGAGCTGGTCGGTCGTGACCGATTGCATCGAATGCAGGACGCGTATTTGCGCGTCCGTCCCGGCAATGATTTGATCGGCTATGCCCGTATTCGAGTTTTCCAGTGTCAAGACAAACCCGAGCCGGTTGTCCCTTAGGTATGCCTTTAGTTCCGTCACCTTTTGCACGCTCATTTCGGTGACGGCGGCGCAGCCCGAAAAAGCGGCGGCGGCCTCGATGCCGTAATCCCGCATCAGATAGACAAAGGGATAGCGGTCGGCGACCAAGACCTTTTTTTGCGTCTTGGCGCTTATCGTCAGCTCAAAATCCGTGTCAAGCGCGTCCAACTCGCCGCCGTAAAGGTCGGCGTTCGCTTGGTAGAGCGCCGCGTTGTCGGGATCGATCTGCCCCAGCCTCTCCGCGATAACGGGCACAAATTTCTTGGCCAGCTTTAGCGAAAGCCAGATATGCTCGTCGTATTCGTGCACACAGTTTTCGTCGTGAACGTGTCCGCTGTCCTCATCGAGCGCGATTTTTTCGTCCTTTGACAACAGGCTGATGAGGTTCAACACCTTTCTGTCCGTGTTTTTGGGATTTTTCAGCGCGCCGCCGATCCATTGTTCCGCGTCGCTGTCGGTATAGATAAACAGCTTGCAGGCGCCGATTGAGGCAATATCCTGCACGCTCGGCTGGTAATTGTGCAAGTCCACGCCGTTATCCAACAAATATTTGACGTCGAGTTCCCCGGGATTTTCGCCCAAAATCTGCCGCGTCCAGTCGTATTGGGCATAGCCCGTAACGACAATATCGGGGGTGCGGTCGTCTTGGCCGCACCCTGCGAATATCGCGCACACCGACAGACATACGGCCGACAGCAGCGCAAGGCATAGGGGCGTTTTTAGGCGCTTAATGCTCATGCTCGTGTCCGCCTTCGTGCGCCTCGGGCTGCCCGACGGTTATGACGACCGTTGTCGCCGCCAAAACCTGCAAGCCGTGGAAATGTCCGACGGCGTCGTCCTCTCTTTCCACAAACAGATTCAGCACATAAAAACCGTCCTCCAAGCCCACGACATAAAAATCGAGCGACGCAAACGAGGGCGCGGTATCCTTGCTAAGCGGGATCGCGAGGCGGTTTTCGCTGTACTTGGGGTCGGTTTCCGCAAAGTAGCCCTTCCCGAAAACCTTTTCGCCGCCCGATTCCGCAGTCGAGCCGTAGGCATTATCGTACCAGGTCCCGTTTATGTGGTACAAAATGTCAACGTGGTTTAAGACGCCGTAAGCCTCAACGCCGTGACCCATAACCACGGTCTCGTCGTCCTCCTCCTCGGCTTCGATCAAATCGATTCGGTAGCCAAAGCGCGCCTTATAGGTTTCGCCGCCGGAATACGCAAGGCTAAGCGTCACTTTTTTTGCCCCGTTTTGCGTCAAGGTCTGGGGGGTGACGCCGTTTTGATTGAGGTACGCGACACGGGCGGAATTATGGTTTTTAGGCGACGGGTTTTGTTCGGACGCCTCTACCGCCGCGTCCAAATACGCCGAGGCCGCGTAGGTTTCGAGCTTTTTTTCGGCCATGCTTGCCCACAGCGCGGGCGCCGCCGGATTTTCCGGATCGTTCTTGCTTCCGCAGGCGAGCAAGGCGACGCCCAGCAGGGCGGCCAAAGCAAAAACGCTTGCGGCTCTAAAGATTCTTTTCATGAGGGTAAATCTCCTATTTGTATGCGAAAGACTGGGTATAAACGTTTCGTTCAACGGGAGATTCAATTGTTTAAACGAATTTTAAGATGAAACAAGGATTTCACAGCGGGAAGCCAAGGATAAGCGCACACGACGACCAACAGCAGAAAAGCGGGTAGGGCGCCCGCGACCGCGCCGGAATCTGCCGCAGACGTCTCGTCCAAAATTTTGCGGCAGGCCCGGACGCAAGCGCAAACGGGACAGCGCTCGTCATGCGTGCAGTCATGCGCCGCGTGCAGCACGACGGACAGCCCGGAAAAGACAATAAGGACGGTCAAGCAGACCGCCGCAACGGTCGTTGCCGCCCGATGCAAGCTGAATTTTCTTTTCGCCGCCGTCATGAATGTCCTTCGTCGGGATCGACGCACGTTTCGCAAAGCCCGTAAAAAACCGTCTTTTGTCCGTCCAAGACAAAACCGTGCGCCTTCCTGATGTGCGCGGCCGTTTCAAGAATATGCCCGCAGTCCAAATGCGCAACGGCGCCGCAGGACGTGCACAGCAGGTGATAGTGCGGCTCGGCCTGCCTTTCGTGATCCAAGTATTGAAAATAAGCGCCGCCCGAGGGCGAAAGGCTGTGCTTGAGCAAAACGCCCTCCTGCACCAGCATTTCCAGATTGCGGTATACGGTCGTCTGCCCGATGGCGGCATTCTGCGCGGCCGCGTACGCCATAATGTCGCCGATCAGATAACAACCGTCCGCATTGCGCCTAAAAAACTCGATCAAAAATTCTCTCTGCTTTGTGTGATAACTCTTTTTCCGCATAAACCAAACCAAATAAAAACAATTTGCGTAAACCCGCTAAAATGAAAACGGTTTTCAAATTGACACCTATATCATATAACGCCAAGAAGCATTTGTCAACTCTCTTGGCGCCAAAAATCAATAAAATATAAATTGACGCAATTGCTTAGGGGTTTGGTATTATGTATTATAAAGGTATAAATTTATTGCCTCGCGATATATCATAATGGAGCTTGGGACAAATTTTTTTGGCTTGCGTATTGACATTGGGTCTTATCGATGTTACGCTAGCACAGCAGAGATACGCGTTATTGGTAAAACATTTCCAAATCTTTATGGATTGTCGGACACGCATGTTTAATTGTCGGGAGAAGGTGTATGAAGCTGAAAAAACTTTTGTTGGTCGTCCTAATGGGCGCATTGGTATTTGCGTCGGGTGTTATGCTCACCGGTGTTGCGGATTCCTCGGCGCAAGCGGCAAGTGAGGTCACGCTGTTTGACGGAAATATCGAGGATTTTACGTTTTATCGCGCCGGATCTGTGCAAAAAAACGATTTTGCAAATTGGATCGCGCTAAAGTCGCATACGGGCGTCGGCAAATCTATCAACGGCGGTTATCAAGGCGGCGCGACAACCGCTTTTGTAAACAAACGGGCATTTGATATTTCCGCTATGACAAATCCTTGTCTGGAAGTGTGGATCTATTTAAGCAATACGAATTTTGAGGAATTGCAGCTCGGCCTTGTGTCGTCAAACGGCCTTGTGTCGTCAGACAAGACGAAGTTTTCGGAGGGCGCCCCTCATGTTTTAGACAGCTCCGGCTATAGGATAAAAATCGAAAAGGCAAAAATCGAAAGCGGAGAGATAGTCTTGGCGCATGGCTGGAACAAATTGGTTGTTCCGATGGACGGCGCCGCTTATGACGGAATTAAATTCGATCGGCTTTCGACACTGGATAAGACAAAGGTCGATACCTTCGTCCTCCGCTCCTGGGGCGGAACGCAACGCGATGCATTTGTTTCTTCGGTAAAAATTATCGACGAAGCGGACTCTTCAAATTACGGCAAACAATTTACAAGTACAACCGCCAATACGGTTACGGCCGAAATTGCCGGCGGCGCCGGCGGGACGGTTCGTACCGAAAATGTCTACAGCGGCATCACGGGCGCGATCGATATTCAATTGGATCCGGGTTATGAGGTGGCTTCGATCACCAAATCGGACATCGGGACGGGCGCAAATCCTATCGTTGACAGTACACCGATTTTGTATCCAAAAAACGGCATCAACGGCCTTGCTTATGATGTTGCGGGCGGGGGCGGCGCGCATTATTCGATCACAGTTGCGCGACAAAACAATAAAAAAGTCGATGAGCGGTTGCTAAGCATCGGGCGTTGGAATACGGGCGGCGCGTACGAAATCCAAAAGCCTGCGGGGTTTGAATCGGCAGGCGGCGCGAAGGTTTTTCCGCACAGCCCGACTCACAGAGAAAATTGGTACAGCGTAAACGCGGAACAAAACCCCGATAACGGCATCGATATCAGCGGCTATGACGGCGCGGCGTTTGCGATGTGGATTTATATCGATCAGGCCGATATCGGGAGTGAAAGTGCGCCGACGTTCCTCATTTCGCTGATGTCCGATTTTATCCGAGTCGAGGATGAGTTGCAAAATGGATTATATAACGGCCATTTCGGCGGGCTGGCCGAATGGTACCTGTCGGCGATGTTTGCCGCGGGCGGCACGTTTAGCGCGGGTTGGAATTATGTGATCCTCCCGATTTCGGCATCCGTACAAAAGGTAAAGGGATTCAATTTTAGAAACATCACATCCTATATGGTTCAATTCAAAAAAGATAACATTCACGACATCTATTTTGCCGACCCCCGTATCATACAATCGGACGCAACGGGCGTAACCGTTTTTCCTCCCGCAACGGCTCCCCGATTGATTTCGGGACAGACAGTCGTGTCCGCCGGTCAAGGAAGCGCCGCCGTCGACCCGGTTTTCGCGGGCAAAAATACCTACATTCGTATGCGGCCGGCCTTAGGTTATCAAGTTTCGTCCGTCGCCGTCACTTATCAAGACAATTCCGCCGCGCCCGCTATCGGCTTAAACGATTTGCAGGCGGACGGATCCGGCCATAATAAGTATGACAAAATGTACCAATTGAATGATATTGCTCAAAATTTTACGGCAAGCGTTGCCTTTGAGCCGATCGGCTCGTCCGTACCCGTGCCGACGGCGGTTATCACGGATTCTTTTTGGCCGGGTCCAAAACAGGAAAATTTATATCATCCCGGCGCAGTGTCCGGGGATACTTTTAAGATTTTTAACGGGCATGGAAACTTGTCGGACGTTCATAGCAGCGTTTATTTCGACCCGATCGATCTTACGGATCACCAAGTTAACTACCTGACATTCTGGCTGTATATCGAAAATCATCTTGATCTAAATCCCGCAAACGGACAATTCGAAGTCCAGCTATATTCAAATGCGCAAAAAACCGACGACAGCTTTAATCATGGACCGCGGATCAAATGGAGCTTGAGCAGTTCGATCTTGATTTCGGGATGGAATCGGGTCAAAATTCCCCTTTCGACCGCAAGTGTGATCGGCGATTTCAAATATGTCGACGTCAATTCGCTCCGTCTTTATTTAAGTTACCTAAGCGCGCAGAAACAGCTTGCCGCTGTCAGCGACATCACATTCGGCTATGAGGACGGTCTCAACAGCGCGGCTGCCGACAACTATCCCGTTGTCGTGCCCACGGTGGTTTGCAGCGATAGCACGGCAACCGCAACGCTAACCTATGATTATCCGCAAAAAATTACCGAGGGGCTTAATGTTAGAGCGACCATGCAGATAGCAAGCGGCTATTATGCGGAGGGACTTTTTTATACGGATGCAAGCGGATCGGAAATCGTCCCGGACGAAAACGGCGTTTATTCCGTTGATATTTCCGAAAATTTGCAGTTATACGTTAAAGTAGGAAAGATACTGGATATGGCGGCGGTTGTCACCGGGAAAGGTGAAATTTTATTCGGCAATTATGACCGAGATCGCGATGAGGTCGAAATTTTCGTGCAGCCGCAGTTCGGTTATGATATAACCGCCTTTTCGATCACATATGATGACGATTTTACGCCGCCCACGCTCGGCGTTGCCGATTTGGTTACGGATTCGGTACGGGGAAATAAAAACAAGAAAGTCGTTTTTTCCGGAGTCATCGGCGGTTTTACCGTACACGCAACGTTTACGAGGATCCATGCTGACGGCGAAATACCGACGGCAACGATTACACAAAGCTTTTCGACTTGGAGTACGTTGGAGCAGCTGACGCAGGGCGGGCTATATCGTCCGGGGCAAGATTCGGGTGACTCCGTGAAGGTTTTTAACGGACATGGCACTTTACCGGATTCACATGGCGGGTATTTTTTCGATCCGATCGATTTGACGGAGTACGATGCCAATTACGTTTCGTTCTGGCTGTTTGTTGAGGACCATACGACACTAAAAAATACCGCACCCGATAAATTCGAGGTCTATCTGTATTCGGATGCGGAAAACTCCGGAGACGGCTTTAATTATGGACCGAATATCGGGTGGTTCTTGAGCACTTCGATCTTGACTTCGGGATGGAATTATGTCCGTCTGCCGTACGCAACGGGTTTGATCAAGGGGTCGTTCCGCTATGATACGATCAACTTCGTGCGCTTTTATCTGGGTTACAACGATGCAAGCGCACCCAAGCAAGTGGTGTCGTTCAGCGACGTCACATTCGGTTATGACGCGTCTTTATTGCAGGCAAGCGTCCTTCAATTCCCTTTGGTCGAGCCTGCAATCGTTTCCAACGAAAGCGGGAAAGCCAATTTTCAATACGATTATCCGGCAGGGTTTTTGACGGACGGATTGACCGTGAAAGCGCGTTTGCAGGTTGCAAAGGGATATCACATCGAAAAGGTATCCTACGGTTCGGCGGAGGGCGCCGAGATCGTGCCGGATAACGGTGTTTACACAATCGATATCGCTGTCGGGACGCAACTTTATCTGCTCATTCAACCTTCCGTGCTCGATGAGGTTGTGTTGTTGTACGAAGGTCTTAGCGCAGGCGATCGGCAGGCTATCAATTACGAAACCAGAGAATTTGCGCTGGCCTATCTGTTGAGCGATGAAAATTTGGATCTGGACGAAGCGGTCTATATCTGGTCGTCATCCGACGACGGCATTTTATCGGTTGACGCAAACGGTTATGTATGGGCGCTTAAAAACGGATCCGCAACGATCACGCTGACCGTGACGGTCGGCGGCGTAACAAAAAGCGGCACGATCGATTTTAGCGTCACGGAGCTGCCGGTATTTACCGGCATGACGGTGGATTCGCAAGCCGTCACGCTCAACCCCGAGGGGACACATACGGTTTTGGTTTCCATGGAGGGTACGGATTTAGAACACATCATTCCGATCCGCGCGTACCGAACCTCCGACAGCTCGGTCGCGGTCATTTCAAACGGCAAGATCATCGCGGTCGGCGAAGGCATGGCAACCGTTACCGTTACGTACACCGTCAACCATGTCACTCACAGCTCCGAAATTACCGTGACGGTCGAAAATGAGACGGAAGACGACGATGACGATAACGACGACAACGACAACGACGGCGATGATGATGACAACGACGACGACAACGACGACGACAACGACGACGATGACGGCGATGACAACGACGACGACAATGATGACGACAATGATGACGACAACGATGACGACAACGATGACGGTGATGATGACGGCGATGATGACAATGATCCGAAGGCGCTTAACGACGGCTGTAAGTCGGCCTTGGGGATCGGAAACGGTATTGCCGCGATCCTGACGCTTTTCGCCGTTTTCGCAGTCGCCGCGGCGGCGCTGCTTTTCAAAAAACCGGGCAAAAACAAAAAAAGGAAATAAGATGATGAAGAAATTAGGAACGGTATTGTTGAGTATGATTCTGCTTTTTTCGGTAGCGGCGTGCACCGGCGTCGAAAGCTACGATTTTTCGGGGCAGGGCAGCCTGTCGCCCGGTACGGGCGGAAATCCGCAAGAGGAAACGGCCGAGCAAACGGCCGAACAAACGGTCGAACGCGTCGAGACGGTGTTTGGCGAACGGTTTTACGAGATCGACGACCATAATTTTATCAAGGTCACGGGCAAACCGAATTTTACGATCGATCCGTCCGTGCCGGAGGACACCGCGCGCGAAACGATAAAATTATCGCGGTTGATTTCGGACGGAATGGTCTTGCAGCGCAACGCGGTCGGCTGTGTATTCGGCCAAACGAGTTATGAAAGCGGCTGTATTGCGGTTCGGTTTAACGGGGATACCGTGTACGGCGTTGTAGCCAATTATGAATTTAAGGTTTACCTGCCCATTTATAACGAGGGCGGGCCGTACGAGATGGTCATTTTTGGCGAGACACACAAGATCACGGTTAAAAACGTGCTGATCGGAGAGGTTTTTTTCTTCGGCGGACAGTCCAATATGGAATGGCGCATCAAGGATACGCTGTCGTACGGTAAGCAATATTTAAAGCTGGGCGATTATAAGCCGACCCTTGCAGACGACCCCGATACATTCCCGCTTTATGACAACACAAACACACAATATTCCGCCCAAGTCGAGGTGCTTAAAAATGAGTACCGCGGCGCGGTCATGTCAACGCTCGAAAACAACGATAATATCCGCATCTTCGATATCCGCAACGCGTACTCGGACAATCAAAGCGCGGCGTCACCGGGTCTACGGTTTGTCACAAACACCGAGCCGCTCAAGGATGTGCCGAAAAGCGTTTCCTGGCAGGCCGCGGCGTTTAAAAAAACCGGAGCATACAGCGGCAGCGGCTCGATCTACGATGTCTCGGCATTTGCCTATTATTTTGCGAAAGAATTTTACAAAAACACCAAATTGCCGGTCGGCGTCATTTCGGGCAATTTTGGCGGGACACCCGTCATGTGCTGGGTGCCGAAAAACGTCTACGAGCATTACAATTCCAATAAGCTCGCGCAGGAAGACAAGCTGTTTCAGTACGGCGTGGGGGATCAAGATCAGGTTTCGAGCGCTTACAGAGGCTTCAACACGTTTGTCGCGCCCGTTTTAAATTACAAAATGCGGTCGGTTGTTTGGGCACAGGGCGAAGGCCAGTACAATAAATACGCGGACGCCATGATCGTGCTGATCAATACCTGGCGTGACCTCGCGGATAATGCCAAGCTCGGGTTTATGATCACCGAGCACCACCGCTGCGGCGATCAGACCTCGGTTTATATCGACGATCAGACCGTAGAGGAATATCGAAGCGGCGAACCGGACAAGGGCATCCTGACCGTCCCTTACTACTTAGGCCGCATCGAACAGCAAAAGATCGCGGATTCACTGGAATATTGCGAGGTCAGCGCCGCGATCAACACCGGTGATTATGACGATTGCCACGACTCCGATAAGTCGCTTGTGGCGCGTCAGTCCGTCAGTCGGTTTATGGAAGTGTTTTTAGCGCGCAGCGGCGTCCTATCGGGCCCCGTTGCCGATACGGCGGTTTTGAGCGAGGATCAAAGGACGATCACGATCACGTTTACCAATACGGGCGGCGGTCTTAAACTGGAAAACGACGGGATCAATTTTATGGTCAAAACAGCCGACGGAAAATACTACGAAGCGCGCGCGCAAAAAGCCGGCGGCGCCGCGCTTACCGTCGATGTTTCCGGCCTAACGGGAAAAACGATTGCGCAGGTCATTTACGGAGCGTTGGATTATCCCAGAATATCCAGGCTCGACATGAAACGGCATGTGTCCGTTTACAATGCGGAAGGGTATCCGAGCGCGCAATTTGTGTTGGATGTATAGACCTGTTCTTAAAGCATTTTATCATTTTTTTTTGGCAATCGTGTTTTAATTGAGTTTTTTGCCAAGCTATGATAAAATTGTTTTATGAAAGAAAGGTATCCGCATACCGTAAAGCGGGAGAAGCGGTACAAGCTGATAGCCTGTGAGATCATGTTTCGCGAGGTTTGTTATTTGCTGTCGCAAACGCCGAATGTCGTGGATGTCGTTTTTTTGGAAAAGGGCTTGCACGACGTCGGCGAGGATAAAATGAAGGCGGCGATCCAAGCGGAGATTGACAAGGTTGACCCCCAAATATATGACGCCCTGCTTTTGGGCTACGGGCTTTGCAACAACGGCGTGAGAAATCTGCAAGCAAAGGTACAAATGGTCATTCCGCGGGCGCACGATTGCATTACCCTGTTTCTCGGCTCCAAAAAGCGTTACGGCGAGTATTTTACGGCCAATTCCGGCACATATTATAAGACGTCCGGCTGGATCGAGCGCGAAACGGGCTTTATTCCGCAGGGCTCGATCGGCGAAAAATTGGGCTATCGGGCGACGTATGAGGAATATGTCGAGGAATACGGCGAGGATAACGCGCAGTACATCATGGAAACGCTGGGCGATTGGACAAAAAATTACAAAAAGATGACCTACATAGATATGAGCGTCGGCGGCATATCCCTCGGAAACGCCGAAAGCTACCGCGCGATCTCTAAGCGGGAGGCAAAGGACCTCGGCTGGGAATATGAGGAATTAAAAGGCGATTTGCGGCTGATCGAAAAGCTGATAAACGGCGATTGGGACGAGCGCGAGATGTTAGTCGTTCCTGCCGGAAACAAAATAATCCCCACCAACGACGACGATATTGTTCGCCGCGGCTGATTCTTTTTCTTTATCTCTAAAAACCTGCTCGATGACACTCACGTAAACACGACCTAGCACTATTAAGGATAGGAGGGGCAAGGTATGCAAGGGCTTAGGATAAGAGAGAGAATCACAAGCGGCGTCTTGTTTTTTGACGGCGCGATGGGCACTATGCTACAGGGGCGCGCGGCGGCGGGCGTCCTGCCCGAGACGCTCAATATCACCGCGCCGGAGCTGGTGGCCGATATTCATCGGCAATACCTTGCGGCGGGCTGCGATATTGTGACGGCCAATACCTTTGGGGCCAACGCGCTTGCTTTGGGCGGCGGCGCATATTCGGCAGAGACGGTCATCGCCGCTGCGATCGGCAACGCAAGAGCGGCGGGGGCGGAGTCGGTCGCGCTGGACATCGGGCCGCTGGGGCGCTTGTTAAAACCGGCGGGGACGGTCGGCTTTAGCGACGCGGTCGCGCTGTTTGCAAGACAGGTAAAGGCCGGTGACGCGGCGGGCGCGGATCTCATCCTGATCGAAACCATGTCGGACCTGTACGAGGTAAAGGCCGCCGTGATCGCCGCAAAAGAAAACAGCCGGCTCCCCGTGTGCGTCTCCATGACCTTTGACGAGAGTCTGCATACGTTTATGGGCGTGGACGCGCTGACGGCGGTGACCTTTTTAAACGCGATCGGCGTGGACGCGATGGGCATAAATTGTTCGCGCAGTCCGTATATGCTTGCGCCGCTTGTCGAGACGTTTACCAAGTACGGCGAGGCGCCGGTGCTGGTCATGCCGAATGCCGGGCTGCCCGTTCGCGTTAGCGGCGGCGATCGGTACGACGTGACGCCCGCGCAGTTTGCGGACGCGCTGAAACGCTATTATCAAAAGGGCGTCTCCCTGTTTGGCGGCTGTTGCGGAACGACCCCCGCGCACATTGCCGCCCTGACCGCCGCGCTAAAGGGCAAGCCCCCGCGGCCGCGTAAGCCGACGGCGCTTTTTGCGGTGACATCCGGGAACCGCACGGTGGCGCCGGACGGCAAGATCATCGTTATCGGCGAGCGGCTCGACCCCACGGGCAAGCCGGAGCCGGCGGCGGCGCTCCGGCAAAAAGACATCGATTTTATCGTCAATGAGGCCATGGACATGGCGGCGGCGGGCGCGGACATTTTGAGCGTCAACGCGTGTCTGCCGGATATTGACGGGGCGGCGGCGCCGGAGGAAACCGTCGAGGCGCTTCAGAGCGTCGTCCATACGCCCTTACGGATCGTCGGCGCCGACCCCGACGCGCTGGAACGCGCGGTGCGCGTCTGCAACGGCAAGCCGCTCATTCATTCGGTCAACGGCTCGCCCGAAAGTCTGCATAGCGTCCTGCCGATCGTCAAAAAATACGGCGCGGCGGTGGTCGGACTGACGCTTGACGAAAAGGGTATCCCCTTAAAAGCCGAGGGGCGGCTGGAGATCGCGAAACGGATCGTGGACGCCGCGCGGCGTTACGGGATCAAAAAAGAGGATGTCCTCATCGATTGCCTGACGCTGCCCGCCGCCGCGCGGGACGCCGCCGCGCGCGAAACCCTCAAGGCCGTTCGGCTGGTCAAACAAAAGCTAAAGGTCAAAACGGTTTTGGACATCGGCAATATTTCCTTAGGACTGCCGGACAGACCCCGCTTAGACAGCGTCTTTCTTGTGTCCGCGCTCGGTGCGGGCTTAGACGCGGCCATTATCGACCCGTTGTCGCCGGAAACGGCGGCGGCGTACAGGGCGCTAAACGGCGACGGCAAGGGCGCGGCCGACTATATCGCCTCGACCAAAAATACCGGGTAGCGGTCGCGCGAAATTCAAAAGGCCGCCCATGTCGTGACAGAATCGGCGCCGCAAGCCATTTGGTCATTGACGCCAAAGCGCGGTCGGTCGGCTTTCGCAAAATCGTTTTGTCGGTTCGCAAAATAATTCTAGCAAACCGCAAGCGTATGTGATATACTTGCACACAAGTTAGGTTGTGTACAAGCGGCCTAATCGGTTGTTTTGGTTTAGATGCGCGCGCGCAAGCTATTCACAGTGGGAAGTACGGTGAAAATCCGTCGCAACAGTCATTACCGTAATTGGGAAACCATAAGTCGGAAGACCTGCCTGACAACCATAGTAATCCGCATCTCTAAACCGGATTGCTATATTTTCGGAGACTCATTCTTGGGCAAGGAAGAATGTTCCGATATTGCGGCGTAAAAACGGCGCCGCGGTTGGGTGTTCTTTTTGCCTTCCGTAAGTGTGACGGAGGGTTTTGTTTTGTCCGGGGATACAGACGCGGCTACACAATAACAGGAGAGATAAAACATGAAAGGAAAAAGTAACGTGGTGATGCTGCTGGCCGCCGTTTTTGCGGCTTTGACGCTGTTTGCGGGGTGCGGGCCCGAGGAGAATGTCTCAATCAACGGCTCCATGCGGTTTGTGATCGGGACGCCGACGCCGACGGTGTACACGGTCGATTTGGATAAGGTGGACATCACCGAGGGCGCGCTGTCCGTTATCAAGTACCTGCATGAGACGGAGGGGCTCGAATATACGGCGCAAACCGGCTTTTTGACGCGGGTCGGCGATTTGGCGCAGGACGACGCGGCCGGGGTATATTTATATCTGTATACGTCGGTTCCCGCCGATTTTGATGTATCCGTCTATCAAGAGACGCTTGACTATGACGGGCAAACGCTGACGTCGTCCGGCGTGTCGGTGACGGAGATGACCGTAGAAAAGGATTGCGTCATTTACATCGGGACGATCATATTCTAGCATGAAGCGGGGCAGCGCAAGAAGCATCGCAAAAAACAGCACGAAGCGTATCGCGCTGATCGCGGTGATGGCGGCGACGCTGATCGGCGGAAAAATCGCGCTGGCGTCCCTGCCCAATATCGAGATCGTGACGCTGCTGTGCGCGTTGTACGGCTATGTGCTCGGGCCGATCGGCATCGCGTCCATCGGCATATTTATCCCGTGCGAGATCCTGATTTGGGGTCCCGGGCCATGGGTCGTTTCCTATTGCGTGTACTGGCCGCTGGTCTGCGTGGTTTTTTATATACTGCGAAAGGCGCAGGTAAAAAACCGTTGGCTGCTTACCCTGACCGCGGCCGTCCTGACCGTCTTTTTCGGCTTTTTTGCCGGCCTGGTCGACGTCGGGCTGTTCATGGGCTTTTACGATAATTTTTGGTTGCGGTTTTCCATCTATTATATGCGGGGTATCGGGTATTGCGCGATCCATGTCGCGTGTAATATCGCGCTGTTTTCCACGGCGTTTGTGCCCATTAAACAGGTGCTTGTCAGGCAATACGCCAAGCTAAAATTGACCCCGGATATAAAACCCCGACGGTCGGCGGCGTCCGATGAGGCCGCGCTGCCGCTCTCGCGCGAATGTGCCCAAGGGCGCGAGGAATAAGGTGTTCGCGCCCTTGGGATGACTCGGCGGGCGCTCACGATTTGATCGCGTCAGCTATCTTTTTCTTAAATCTTTTTTACAAAAACGACGTTTTTTGTAAAAAAATGCCGTATCCCTCGTTCAAATGAAAGCGTCAGCGTCATTTGAACGAAAGCGTTAGCGTAATTACCCCGTTGATTGGTTGAGTTTTACACACAACTGTGGTATGATAGGCACTATGAAAGATACGATACTGGCTATCATTCGAGACGGCATCTGGCAATACGGCGTCATTCCGACAACGGAAATCAGCTTTGAGCCGGAGGTCGTCAAGGCGTGCGAGCAAAATGTTTGCGGGCAGTACGACGCCTGCTGGACGTGTCCGCCCGCGGTCGGCACGCCGGAGCAGTTGTCAAAAAAAATTCGCGCTTACCGCTACGCGCTGGTCTTTACGACCAAGCACGAGCTGGAGGACGCCTACGATTATCCCGGCATGTTGCAGGCAAAAACCGACCATGAGGCCTTGACAAGAGTTCTGCATACGGCGGTGGGCAAGGCGTGCCCGGTCTTTGGCGCGGGGGGATGCGGTTTGTGCGACGCCTGCCGGTACCCCGAGCCCTGCGTAAACCCCGAAAAGACCTTTCCGTCCGTCGAGGGCTGCGGCATCAACGTGACAAGCCTTTCCAAGGCGGCGGGGATCAATTATATCAACGGCGAAAATACCATCACCTATTTTTCGATGGCGCTTTTTAATTAGACGGGATGGGTCGCGCGTTGGACGGGCAAACCATAAAGCTGAGCGAACTGCTCGATTTCGAAAGGCTCGAAGCGCTGTTCCGTCATTTTTACAGCGCCTTCGGGCTCGATGTCGCGCTGTATGACGCGTCCGGCGGAGAAATGCTTTCCAAAAGAGACGACGGCACGATCTGTACCGTTGCCGGAAATTGCGGCAAGTGCAGGCAAAGCGTCGCCTACGGCGCGCAAAAAGCCTTTGAGCTGGGCGAACCGTACATTTACACCTGCGGCTGCGGGCTGATTTTGTGTTCGTCCCCGATCATTTATCAGCAGCGATTGGCGGGCTCGGTCGCGCTGGGCCCCGTCATGCTGTGGGAAGCGGACGAGTACGCCGAAAAGGAATGGCTCGAAAAAACCGCGGACCTGCCGATCGCGGACGCCGACGGGGCGCTCCTCAGCGCCGTCAAGAGCGTCGGCTGCGCCGCCATGGCCAGCGCCGCGCAGATTTTGTTTATCGTGGTCAACACGCTGTCCGGCGGGCATAGCGAGATTTTGCGGCAGCACGCCGAGATCGCGCGGCAGCAGGCGCAGATTTCCGAGCTGATTTTAGAAAAGAAGCTCGCGTTGGCGCACGTCGGGCAGATAGAACGCCATTCGCTTTTCGGGCATTTTGCGGTTCAGGCCGAAAAGGAACTCATCGCCTACATCCAGACCGGCAACAGGAGCGGGGCGCGCAAGGTCTTAAACGAATATTTGGGCGAGGTTTTTACGCTGTCCGGCGGCAATATCGATCAAATCAAGGCGAAGCTCTATGAGCTGTTTGCCTTTCTCTCACGCGCGGCGGTCGAGTCGGGCGCGCCGTTAAAGGGGGTCGAACGGATCGCGCAAAAGACGAGCCGGATCGTCGCGGGCGATACCGATTACGAAACCCTGTGCTATTTGACCGCGGAGGGGCTTGAGGGGCTTATTACGCTGGTGTACGACACCTCGCAAACCAATCCGCAAAGCCGGCATCTCTCCAACGCCATCGCGTACATTCTTGCCAATTACGGCGAGGAACTGACGCTGACCGCGGTCGCAAAGGCGGTCTATGTCAGCGGCTGCTATCTCAGCCATTTATTTCGGGAGGAAATGGGCGTCACCTTTTCGGACTATGTGTGCCGGGTGCGCATCGACAAGGCCAAAGAGATGCTAAAGGAGCGCGGCGTCAAGATTCAGGAGGTCGCCGGGCGGGTCGGCTTTTATGACGCCAATTATTTCGCTAAAATGTTCAAAAAAATGACGGGCGCCACCCCCAAGGAATACCAGTCGCTGGTTTGACCGCAATTTTATCCTTATTTTCCGCAAATGATTTATAGCGTCCGTACTTTTAGGCAGGTATAATAGATAGAGCCTATGCAGGTACAATAATTCGAAGGGTACGAGGAGAAAGAAAATGAGTGTTTTTGATGAGGTTTCCGAGCTTTTACAAAAGGGCAAGGCAAGGGATATCGGCGCCGTCGTGCAAAAGGCGCTGGACGAAGGGGTTTCCCCCAAGGACATTTTGACAAAGGGCCTGATCGCCGGGATGAATGTCGTGGGCGTCAAGTTTAAAAATAACGATATTTACGTGCCCGAGGTGCTGGTGGCGGCCCGCGCCATGAATGCGGCGCTGACCATTTTGCGGCCCGCGCTGAGCGCCGCCGGGGTCGAGCCCGTCGGGACGGCGATCATCTGCACGGTCAAGGGCGACCTGCATGACATCGGGAAAAATCTCGTCAAAATGATGATCGAGGGCACCGGCATCAACGTGATCGACCTCGGCGTCGATTGCGCGCCCGAAAAGGTGGTCGAGGCCGTGCGGACAAGCAACGCCAACGTCGTCTGTCTGAGCGCGTTGTTGACGACGACCATGATGGCGCAAAAGGACGTGATCGACGCGCTGGTCGAGGCGGGCGTTCGGGATAAGGTAAAGGTGATGGTCGGCGGCGCGCCCGTTACGCAGGAATTTGCCGATCAGATAGGCGCGGACGCGTATACGTCCGACGCGGCGTCTGCGGCGGAGGTTTGCCGCGCGTATTTCGATTGATTCTTATTCACAATAAAAATCGGCGTATCGAGTCGTCGGACGGCGGCACGGTATTGTCCGCGTTGATTCAGTCCGGCGTCTATGTCCCGGCCCCTTGCGCGGGGCTGGGCATTTGCCGTAAATGCCGGGTCAAAATTCTTGAGGGAAGCGTCAGGGGCGACCTGCCCGACGCGGCCGGTTATGTCCGCGCGTGCAAAGCCTTTCCGACGGGCGATTTGGTGATCGACATACCCGAGGCGGCGTTTTTGGGCAACGAGGTCGATAAAATCCTTGCTCACGACGGCCGCCCGGTAAGGCGTGCCGCGGTGGCGCTGGACATCGGCACGACCACCGTGGCCGCGTGTCTTTTGGACGCCGACAGCGGCGCCGTCGTCGATACCGTGTCCTTTTTAAATCCGCAAAGCGTGTTCGGCGCGGATGTCATGAGTCGGATCCATCAATGCGGCGAGGGGCGTCTGGCGTCCCTGTGCCGGGTGATCCGCGAAGAGGTGGACAGCCGCCTGCAAGCGCTTAAACGGCAGTGCGGCGTCGATCGGATAGCCAACGTAACGGTCAGCGGCAACACGACCATGCTGCACCTGTTTGCCGGGGTCGATCCCGTGTGCATGGGGCGGGCGCCCTTTACGCCCGCTTTCACCGACGAAACGGTTTTTTGCGGCGCGGACATAGGCATCAGCGCGGATGAGGTGAGGTTGTTTCCGTCGGTTTCGGCCTTTATCGGAGGGGACGTGCTTGCGGGCATCGCCGCCGCGGGCATTGCCGACGACCCGAATAAAACCACGCTGCTCATCGACCTTGGGACAAACGGCGAGATGGCGTTGAGCGTCGGCGGCAGGCTTTTATGCTGCTCGACCGCCGCGGGTCCGGCGCTTGAGGGCGCGGAAATAGAGTGCGGCGCGGGCGGGGTTTCGGGCGCGATCAACGGCGTGACGGAGCGGGACGGCGCGCTCAAGTTTACAACCATCGCAAACCAACCCGCCAACGGGATTTGCGGCTGCGGCCTTATCGACGCCGTGGCGTATATGCTAAAAAAAGGGTACATCGACGAAACGGGCGCCTGTCAAACAGACGCCGCCGATCGGGATTTTGACGGCGAACGCCTGCATTTCACCCAAAACGTCTATCTTTCCGGGCGGGATGTCCGGCAGTTTCAATTGGCAAAAAGCGCCATCAAAACGGGGATCGATATTCTCATCAAGCAGGCCGGGCTAAGCGGCGATCGGATCGATGAGGTGCTTATTGCCGGCGGCCTCGGCTTTTTTATCGATAAGGACAACGCGTTATCGGTCGGCTTGCTTCCCAAAAACTTTTCCCAAAAGCTGCATATGTGCGGAAACCTCAGCCTGTTGGGCGCCACAAAATACCTGACCAACGAGGTGACCCCGGCGGCGCTTGACCGTGCCAAACGACTGTGCGAGGTCATCGACCTCACCGCCGACAAGGATTTCAGCGATCTATTCATGGACAATATGTTTTTCTAAAAGCCTGCTCGATCACACGCGTGTCAACACGCCCTAGGCCAAAAATTCCGCCGACAAGACGTATTTCCGCGTTAAATCAGCAATTTTTTGATGGCGGTGCGGTCGAGCTTGCCGCCTATTACGTTGATCATGGCTTTGCTCGAATCGGCCTTCGACCGCAATGCGGTTCCGCCGCCCGGCGTATAATCGACAAGCCACATGGCCCCGTTGTTTGCGAGCAGATAACCCTTGACCCGCAACACCGTGTCCATGTCCTTAAACGCCTC
>JAIRRW010000102.1 GCA_031255775.1 Clostridiales bacterium | reverse complement strand
TGGATACCGAGGGCGCGGTTTTGGTGACGGCGGGGGCGGGCAGCGGGAAAACGCGGCTATTGACGCACCGCATTGCCTATCTCATTGGGGAAAAGGGCGTCAAGCCGTACCGCATTTTGGCCATCACGTTTACCAACAAAGCCGCAAACGAGATGCGGGAGCGGCTGTACGACATGATCGAGGATTGCGACGGGCTGTGGGTGTTTACCTTTCACGCCATGTGTGTGCGTATTCTTAGGCGCTATATCGAAAAGCTGGGGTACCGCGCCAACTTTTCGATCTACGGCGAGCACGAAAAGGAGCAGTGCGTCAAAAAGCTCGTCAAGGAGGAAAACGACCCCGAGGACGGCCTCTTAAAGACCGTGATGCACGCGGTTTCGGACGCCAAGAGCAAGGGCCTAAGCCCCGACCAGTACCGGCACGCGCTGGCCTTTAAGCCGGACATCGACCGCATTGCGCGGCTGTACGCCGAATACGAAAAGGAGCTCAAAAGGTGCAACGCGCTGGATTATGACGACCTTTTGGAAAAGGCCTATACGCTTTTAAGGACGGACGAGGAGGCGCGGGACTATTATCGGGACAAATTTTTGTACATACACGTTGACGAGTTTCAGGACACCAACGAGATTCAGTACAAGCTGATCAAGCTCTTGGCGGCCGGCCACGGCAACGTCTTTGCGGTGGGGGACGAGGATCAGAGCATTTACGGCTGGCGGGGCGCCAAAATCGCCAATATCTTTGCCTTTCGGGACGAATTTAATTGCAAGGTGTATAAACTGGAGCAAAACTACCGTTCTACCAAAAGCATCGTCGAGCTGGCCAATACCATCATCAAGCACAACACGTCGAGACTGGACAAGACGCTGTGGACGGCGGGAGCGGTCGGCGCCGCGCCCCGGCTGTTCGCGGCGGACAGCGACGGGCAGGAGGCCGATTTTGTCGTCCGAACCATGAACGCCCTCGTCCAGCACGAGGGGTACAGCCTGTCCGATTTTGCCGTCCTGATGCGGATCAACGCGCTGTCGAGAGCCTTCGAGGAGCGCATGATTCTCTATGCCGTTCCGCACAGGGTGTTTGGGGGCTTTAAGTTTTATGAGCGGAAGGAGATAAAGGACCTGCTGGCCTATATTCGGGTCATGGTCAATCACGACGACCGCGAGGCCATCCTGCGGATCATCAATTTCCCCAAGCGGGGCATCGGGCCGGGCAGCGTGCAGCAGCTGGTCAATTATTCGGACGTGACCGGCGCGCCGCTGTACGACGTTATCGTAAGTTTAGAGCAAAACCCCGACCTGCCGGTCTCGCTGATCGGCAAGATTCTGCCCTTTGCCAACGTGCTCAAATGCCTCGATACGGCCTATCAAAGCGGCAATTCCGTTTCCGAGATCCTGCGCTATGTGATCAAGCTCATCAAGCTGAAGGAGGCTTACGCCGAGGACACCGACGAAAACGAGGCCCGAAAGAGCAATATCCGCGAGCTGGTGCACGGCGCGGAGGCGTATGAGGAGGCCAACGAGGGCGCGGCCATGCAGGATTATTTGCAAAACGTTTCGCTCTACAGCGATACCGACGACATGAGCGATAAAAACAACAGCGTAAGCCTGGCCACCATCCACAGCGCCAAGGGGCTGGAGTTTAAAGTCGTATTTGTCGTGGGGCTGGAGGAGGGAACCTTTCCCGATTCGCGAAAGGCCGCCGACAGCGCCGAGGGCGAGGAGGAGCGGCGGCTGATGTACGTTGCCATCACCCGCGCCCGCGAGCGGCTGTACCTCTCTTACGCCAAGTCCCGCTTTCGCTACGGCGTACGCGCGGCCACCATGCCCAGCCGATTTTTGACCGAGCTTGGCCTCATCAAGCCCGAGATTCGGCGGACCTATGAGGATACCGGCCGGGACGGGTACCGCGATCGCGCCCATTCGGCGTACGGCGACCGTCACAACGGGGAGGAACGGCCCGTCTACGGCGCGCGTCCCGCCGCCCCGCCCCTGCCCGCCGCCTCTATCGACGAGGCCAGGGTGCACGCGGGCACACGGGTGCGGCACCGCAAGTTCGGCGAGGGCGTGGTGCTCTCGCTGGATCACATCGGCGACACCTGCGCCGAGGTGGAATTTCCGGGGGTGGGCAAGCAGACGCTGATGTTAAAGTACGCGCCCTTAGAGCTGGTCGAGGAATAGAAACCGGTCGGATCGGATGTAGATTTAAAAAACTTAGAAGGAGCGGCGGTTTTTTGGAAAACAAGCGGATGCGCGCTCTGATCGACGAGATCAACGCGCACAATTATCGGTACTATGTTTTAGACGAGCCGTCGGTTTCGGACGGCGAATACGACAAATTATACGACGAGTTGCGGGCGCTGGAGGTTGAAACCGGCGTTGTCATGCCCGATTCGCCCACCAGGCGGGTCGGCGGCGAGCCGGTCAAGGGCTTTTTGCCGCACACGCATTTGAGCAAGCTCTACAGTTTGGACAAATGCACGACGGCGGACGGCCTTAGGGACTTTGACGCGCGGATCAAAAGGACGCAGGCCGACCCGTTGTACAGCGTCGAGTATAAGCTGGACGGGCTGACCATCTGTTTGACCTACGAAAACGGCCTGTTAAGGGGCGCGGCCACCCGGGGCAACGGCGAGGTCGGCGAGGACGTGACCGCGCAGGTCATGACCATTCGTTCGGTGCCGGCCGCCATCCCCTATCGGGGGCTTTTGGAGGTGCAGGGGGAGGGGATCATGCGGCTGTCCGCCTTTGAGGCCTACAACCGTACGGCGGCGGAGCCCTTAAAAAACGCGCGTAACGGCGTGGCCGGCGCGATCCGCAGCCTGGACCCGGCCGTCGCCGCCGCCCGCAAGCTGGACATTATTTTTTACCACGTCAACTACATCGAGGGCGATACCCTCAAAAGCCAGTCCGAATGTCTGTCCTTTTTAAGGGAGAACCGCTTTAAGACCCAGCCCACCTTTGTGTCGGGCGACATCGAGCGGGTGATCGGGCATGTCGCGGGGATCGAGCGGAATAAGCTGGATTTTTTGATCGACGGCATGGTGGTCAAGCTGGAGGATTTCGCGGCGCGGCGGGCGCTTGGGTTTACCGATAAATTTCCGCGCTGGGCGATCGCCTATAAATTCGAGGCCGAGGAGGCCACCACCACCCTAAGCGAGGTGGTTTTCAACGTCGGACGCACCGGCAAGCTGACGCCGCTGGCGCTGGTCGAGCCCGTGGAGCTGTACGGCGTGACGGTCAGGCGGGCGACCCTCAACAACATGGGCGACATCGAGCGCAAAAACGTGCGCGTGGGCGGCCGCGTCTTTATCCGCAGGAGCAACGACGTCATTCCCGAGATTTTGGGCGCCGCCGACGATAAGGGCGCGCGGATCGAGGCGCCCGCCGTCTGCCCGGCCTGCG
Source organism: Clostridiales bacterium (assembly GCA_031255775.1). Lineage (GTDB taxonomy): Bacteria > Bacillota > Clostridia > Christensenellales > Pumilibacteraceae > JAIRRW01. Next base: position 20,182 of record JAIRRW010000102.1, on the reverse strand, counting down.
GCTCGCCGCTCGTCACGGTGGGCGCGCACCTGTTTTGCGAAAACGAGGAGGGCTGTCCGCCGCAGATCACCGGCCGCATCGAGCATTACGCCTCCAAGGACGGCATGGACCTTGTCGGCATCAGCGAAAAGACCATCGCGGCTCTTCATGACAGGCTGGGCGTCCGTTCGGTCGCCGACCTCTACCTCGTCACCGAGGAACAGCTTCGAGGCTTGGAAGGGTTTAAGGACAAAAAGACCGGGCAGTTTTTCCGCTCGCTCGAAAGGAGCAAGCGCGTGCCCCTGCACCGTTTTGTCCACGCCTTGGGGATCGAAAACGTCGGCAAAAAGACCGCGCGGGACTTGGCCGCGCACTACAAAACGATGGAAAAGCTGATGGACGCCGAGGCGGCGGAGCTGGTCGGCATCGAGGACGTGGGGGATATTGTCGCGGCGTCGGTGATCGGATATTTTGAAAAGCACCGGCCGCTCATCCAACGGCTGTTTGCCTACGGCGTCCGTCCGCAGCCCGTCACGCAAGCGGAAAGCGCGGCGGACTCGCCCTACGCGGGCAAAAAGCTGGTCGTCACCGGGACGGTGGAGGGCTACGGCCGCAAGGAGCTGGAGGAGCTGATTCGCGGGCTGGGCGCCAAGCCCCAGGCCTCGGTGTCCAAGGAGACAGATCTCTTGATCTACGGCGAAAACGCGGGCAGCAAGCTCGAAAAGGCGCGGGAGCTGGCGGTGGAGACCATGGCCGCGGCACAATTCCTGACCTCAATTCTTGATAGAATACGGTAGAGAGGAGTGGACAAAAAACACTTGAAAAACCGAGACAAATCTGATATACTAGAGGAATGAAGCTGGGCAAACTGAGCAATGACGAGCTAATCGACAACGTGATCGGCAAATTGACGGTTTCCCGCCCCGAGGTCATCCTGACGGCGGCGCTCGGCGAGGACTGCGCGGCGTTGAGACTGGAGGGGGATATTTTGATCTCCTCCGACCCGATCACCGCACAGATGCCGCTCGACAAGCTGGGCGCGCTCTTGGTCGATGTCTGCTGCAACGACATTGCCGCCAACGGCGGCGAGCCCGTCGCGCTCACGCTGACGGTCATCCTGCCCCCGTCCTATACGGCGGCCGACGTCGGGATCATTGTAGAGGGCGCGGTTGGGCGCGCCAGGGCGTGGCGGGCGGATATTGTGGGCGGTCATACCGAGTTTTCGGACTGCGTCAATCGGCCGGTCGTATCGGGCACGGCGCTCGGCAGAGCCAAACGCCTCATCAAAAAGACCGATATGCGCGCGGGCGACAGGCTGTTTGTCACCAAAAAGCTCGCGATGGAGGGCACGGTCATCTTAGCGGGGCTCAAAAACCCGGCGCTGTCAGCGGACGAAAGGGCGGCGCTTGACCGATTTGGCAAAAGCCTCGACGTCAAAAAAGAGGGCGGGCTTTTGGCGGGCTTTGACGAGGTGCATATGCTGCACGACGTGACCGAGGGGGGCATTTTGGGCGCGGTCGCCGAGGTGTGCCGTTCGGCGGGGTTGGGCGCGCGGCTCCTAGAGGACGCGTTCCCCTTCGACCCCTTGACCGTCAGGCTGTGCGCGCTGTACGGACTGGATCGAAATCGGTTTCTATCCTCGGGCAGTATGCTGTTTGCGGCGGCGGGCGGCGCGCCGGCGTCGGCGCTCTCCGCCAGCGGCGTCGCGGTCGCCGAGATCGGGGTCGTGACCGAGGGCGCGGCCGTCGTCCTGCAACGCGCGGACGGCGGGGAGGAGGCGGTGACCGTTTTGCCCGACGAGCTGTACGCGATTTAAGAGGACCTGTTTGAATCATCATTTTACGGAGAAGCGCATGAGAAGCATGACCGGCTACGGCAAACAGACGATATTGGACGGCGGCAGAGAGGTCACCGTCGAATTAAAATCGGTCAACAATCGGTATCTGGACATCAATTGCCGGATCCCCAAGTTTCTCTCCCGCGCCGAGGACGTCGTCCGGCGCACGTTAAAGGGGCTGCTGGCGCGGGGCTCGGTGGACGTCTATTTTTATTACGAAAACCGCGCGGAGGCAGCCAAGAGGCTGGAGGTCAACCTGCCGCTGGCCGGAGAATATTTGGCCGCCGCCAAGGTTTTGGCCGACGAGCTTGGGGCGGAGGGGACGTTTTCGGTCGCCGAGCTGATACGGACGCCCGACGTCATCCGCGCGAGGGACGCCGAGGCGGAGGACGGCGAGGCGTTGGACGCGCTGGTAAAAAGGGCGGTAGAGGGCGCGGCGGCGGCGCTGACCGCCATGCGCGAGACCGAGGGGGCGGGCATCGCCGAGGATTTAAAAAGGCTGACGGGGCGGATCGAAAGGCTCTTAAAAAAGGCCGAAACCCGCGCCCCCGGCGTTGTGACGGCCTATCGCGCCAAGCTGGCCGAGCGGATCGCCGAGCTGTTGGACGGCATCGAGCTCGACCAAGTGCGGCTCCTAAACGAAACGGCGTTTATGGCCGACAAGCTGGACATCAACGAGGAAATTTCCCGCTTGCGCTCGCACCTCACGCAGTTTTACGACTGCATCGAAAACAGCGAGGAGCCAAAGGGGCGCAAGCTGGACTTTTTGTCGCAGGAGATGAACCGCGAGATCAACACCATGGGCTCAAAGAGCAACGACAGGGAGCTGACCGAGTGTGTCATCGGGATGAAAAACGAGCTGGAAAAGATCAAGGAGCAGATTCGCAATGTCGAATGACGCGGAGGGGCGGATGAAGTACAAGGGACTGTTGATCGTCATCGCGGGGCCGTCCGGCGCCGGAAAGGGCACCATCTATTACGAGGTTTTGCGGCGGCGGCCGGATATCCAAAAGTCGGTATCGGTCACCACGAGAGCGCCGCGGCCGGGCGAGGAGGACGGCGTTCACTATCATTTCAGGTCGCTGGAGGAATACCAGGACATGAGCGCAAAGGGCTCGTTTTTGGAGACGGCGTCGGTCTACAACAATTATTACGGCACACCCAAGGCCCCGGTCTTTAATATGCTGGCCGAGGGGCGCGACGTGATGTTTGAGGTGGACATTTACGGGGCGCGTCAGATCAAGGCGCGTTATCCCGATTGCGTCATGATCTTTGTGATGACGCCCGATTTCGCGGTGCTCGAGCAGCGGCTCCGCGCCCGCCGGACCGAATCGGAGGACGCGCTCTCCCGCCGGATCAGCAGCGCGAAAAACGAGCTTTCGCAGTATGATATTTTTGACTACATCGTCTTTAACGACGAGGCGGAGGCCTCGGTGGATACGGTCATCGGCATCATAGACGCCGAAAGGAGCCGCGTCCGCCGCAACGAGGATCGGATTCGGGCGCTTTTAGGTAAAGAAATAAAACGTCCTTCACAAAAAAATAAATCTTAGGAGATAAAACTTATATGATGATCGAACCCCCTATCGACAAGCTGGTAGACAAAGTGGGCTGCAAGTACGCGCTGGTGTGCGTGCTGTCCAAGCGTGTGCGCTATCTCTTGGATAAACGCGCGGATATGCTGGAAAGCACCCGGTTCAACCCCGTGACCTACGCCGCCAAGGAGTTTTATACCGGCGGCGTCGAGGCGCGCGAGGAAGAGTAACGGCGGGCTTGCGGAATGGAACTCAAAGGAAAAACGGTGGTTTTAGGGGTCACGGGCGGCATTGCCGCCTATAAGGCCTGCGGAATCGTACGGCTCTTAAAAAAGCGGGGGGCGGACGTGATCGTCGCGATGACGAAAAACGCCGCCGCCTTTGTCACGCCGCTCACCTTCGAAACGCTGTCCAATAACCGCGTGACCGTCGATACCTTTGACCGCGGCTTTGTCCACGAGGTGGAGCACATCGCCCTGAGCGCGCGCGCCGACCTCTTTTTGGTCGCGCCCTGTACCGCCAATTTTATCGGAAAGCTGCGTGCCGGCATTGCCGACGATTTTTTATCGACGACCGCTATGGCAATGACCTGCCCGATCCTCCTGGCGCCCGCCATGAACACCAATATGCTGCATAGCGCCGCCGTGCGGGACAATATGCGCGTACTGGCCGAGCGCGGGCTGTCCTTTGTCAGCGCGGGCACGGGGCTGTTGGCCTGCGGCGTGGTCGGCGCGGGGCGGCTGGCCGACCCCAAGGACATCGTGGACGCCGCCCAAAGGCTGCTGCTGCCCTTGCGGGATTACGAAAATAAGACCGTGCTCATCACCGCGGGCGCGACCGTCCAGCCCATCGATCCCGTGCGGTTTATCACCAATCGGTCGAGCGGCAAGATGGGCGCGGCTCTGGCGTTTGCCGCCCTAAGACGCGGGGCGCGGGTCATCTTGATCGCCGGAAAGACGAGCGTCGAGCTTCCGCAAAACGCCGAGCTTATCCGGGTGGAGACCACCGACGATATGTACGAGGCGGTGATGGACAACCTCGCTAGAGCCGACATCGTCATCAAGGCCGCGGCGCCCTCCGATTATCGGGCGGAGGTGTCCGCGCAAAAGCTCAAGGCCGAGCGCCTCACCCTAAGGCTGACCAAAAACCGGGACATCGCGGCGGCGGTGGGCGAGAAAAAGCGGGACAAAAAGCTGGTCATTTTTAGCGCCGAGACCGAAAACCTTTTAGAAAACGCGGCCGATAAACGCACGGCGAAAAGGGCGGATATGGTCGTGGCCAACGACGTGACGCAGGCGGGCGCGGGCTTTGATACCGATACCAATATCGTGACGGTCATCACCGCCAAGGGCGCCGAGCCCCTGGAAAAGATGAGCAAGACCGCGCTGGCGGATATGTTGCTGGACAGGATCGCCGCGCTTTAATGATCGCCGAGGTCATCGTCGATATTTCCACCGCCGAGGTGGACAGAGTTTTCGATTACCGGCTGCCCGATACCCTAAAGGTCGGCCTGGGCCAACGTGTGCTGGCGCCCTTTGGCCGCATGACGGTGGAGGGCTTTATCATCGCCCTCAAGGAGACCAGCGAGATCCCCGACAAGCTAAAGGATATTATCGAGCCGCTGGACGACTATGCCGTCGTCTCGACGGAGCTGCTGGGCTTATTGGACTTTATGACCGCGCAGTATCACCTGCGAAAGGTGGACGTCCTGCGGCTGTTTATCCCGGCCGAGATGCGCCGGGGCCGGATCAAGGAACTCAACAAAAGATTTGCCGCGCTCAAAGCGGAATACCGCGGGCAGGACCCGTCCGGCTTTATCAAAAAGTCGGCGGTCGCGCAAAACGAGCTGTTCGCCTATCTCAACCAAGTGCAAAGCGCCGGCGTCGCCGAGCTCAATCGCAATTTTTCGGCGGCGGCCTTAAAAAATCTGGAGGCGCGCGGCATCGTCGAGCTGTTTGAGACGGCCGTCGCGCGGACGCCCTATAGGGACGAGACCGGCACGCGTGAAAAAGAGGTCGTCCTGACGGAGGCGCAGAGCCGGGTGGCAAAAGCGGTCGCGGCGGCAACGGACGGCGTTTTTTTGCTGCACGGCGTGACGGGCAGCGGCAAGACCGAGGTGTATATGCACTGCATATCCGAGGTCCTGCGTCAAGGGAAAACCGCCGTTATGCTGGTGCCCGAGATCTCCCTGACCCCGCAGGTATTGCGGGTGTTTCGCGGCCGATTCGGCCAAAAGGTGGCGCTCCTTCACAGCGGGCTGTCCGCCGGAGAGCGTTTTGACGAGTGGCGCCGCCTTTTGAGCGGAGAGGCGGTCGTGGCCGTGGGGGCGCGGTCGGCGGTGTTTGCGCCCGTTCAAAATTTGGGTCTTTTGATCATCGACGAGGAGCACGACCACAGCTATATATCCGAGTCCAACCCCCGGTATCACACGATCGAGGTCGCCAAGCGCCGGGCGCGGCTGTCCGGCTGTCCGCTGCTTTTGGGCAGCGCGACGCCCTCCATCGAGTCGTATTACGCGGCCAAGCAACGGGAATATACCCTGCTGGAGCTGCCCGAGCGGATCAACCGCCGCCCGCTGCCGGACATCACCATCGTCAATATGTGCAAGGAGGTGTACGAGGGCAACGACGGCATCTTTTCGCGGGCGATGCGGGCGGCGCTGACCGATTGTATGGGCAAGGGCGACCAGGCCATCGTCTTTATCAATCGGCGCGGGTACGCCTCGTTTATGCTCTGTCCCGAATGCGGCTATGTGGCAAAGTGCGCCGACTGCGACGTGTCGCTGGTGTATCACAAGGAGGATCACACGCTCAAATGCCACTATTGCGGCAACCGTTACCCCGTGCTGACCGCGTGCCCAAGCTGCCGTTCGGAGCGGATTCGGCGCGGGTTTGTGGGCACCGAACAGGTTGCCGAGGCGCTCAAAGCGATGTTTCCGGGCAAAAAAGTTCTCAGGATGGACAACGATACCACGCGCACCAAGGACGCGCACGCGACCATTCTAAAGGCGTTTTCGAGCGGGGAGGCCGCCATTCTGGTCGGGACGCAGATGATCGCCAAGGGACACGACTTTCCCGACGTCACGCTGGTGGGGATCGTCGACGCGGATTTGAGCCTCCACTTTGCGGATTTTCGGAGCTTTGAGCGGACGTTCCAGCTGATCACGCAGGTTTCGGGTCGGGCGGGTCGGGACAAAAAGCCGGGCAGCGTGGTGCTTCAGACCTATTCGCCCAATCATTATGTCTATCGGTTTGCCGTCACGGGCGATTACCGGGGGTTTTTCGATAAGGAATGTAATTTGAGAGAGGTGACCAAATACCCGCCCTTTTCGCGGATCATTCGGGTGTTGGTGACCTCCTCGGACGAGGCGCTTGCCGGCCGTGTCCTAAAGGGCATTTTCGAGGAGCTGACCCAAGGCCTTGCGAACGAGCGGCGCGCGCTTGCCTATTTTGCCGCCATGAAGTCGCCCGTCAAGCGCATCAAGGGGGCGCACCGCGTTCAAATTTTGTTGCGCCTGACCCGTGACTTTGACAAATTGACCGCGCTCGTATATAATACGGTAGACAGGCACGCCGTCAAAAACGCCGCGTGCTTTGTCGAGATCAACCCCAATTCGTTGTACTAGTCCCGAAAAAAGGAATCCGATGCCTATGGCCATCCGCAACATCATGACCGAAGAAAATCCCGTCCTGCGCCAAAAGAGCCGCGAGGTCGTCCTGTTTGACGACCGGCTTTTCGAGCTGTTGGACGACCTCAACGACACCCTGCATCACGCCAACGGCGCGGGGATCGCCGCCCCGCAGGTGGGCGTCTTGCGCCGCATCTGTCTGGTCGAGGTCGTCAAGGGCGAGCTGTACGAGCTTATCAATCCCGTCATCAAACGGTCGTCGGGCAAGCAGGTCTGCGAGGAGGGCTGCCTCAGTATCCCCGGCCGATCCGGCAAGGTCGAACGCCCCAAGAAAATGACGGTCGAGGCCTTTGACCGCTACGGAAAAAAACGGAGCTACACCGTGACGGGCTACGCCGCCGTCGCCTTTTCGCACGAGATCGATCATCTGGACGGCGTGCTGTATGTCGATAAGCTCGTTTTGGACGAGGGCGAAGCGTAGATGCGGATCGTATTTTTGGGCACGCCCGGTTTTGCCCTCCCCACCTTAAATATGCTGCATCGGACCTTCGGCCTTGCCGCCGTCGTCTGTCAGCCCGATCGCGAAAAGGACCGCAAGGGGCGTTTGGTCGAGGGCGCGGTCAGGCGGCGGGCAAACGAGCTTTCCCTGCCCGTTTATCAGTTTGAAAAGGTCAGCCGGGACGGCGCGGCGGCGCTCAAGGGTCTGCGCCCCGACCTCATGGTCACTTGCGCCTACGGCCAGCTTTTGTCGCAGGAGGTTTTGGACATCCCCCCGCTGGGCGTCCTAAACGTCCACGGCTCACTCCTCCCCAAATATCGCGGGGCGGCGCCCATCCAGCGCGCGCTGATGGCGGGCGAGGCCGAGACCGGCGTCACCGTCATGAAAACCGATAAAGGCATGGACAGCGGCGCGATCGTGTCCGCCGTCAGGGTGCCCGTCCCGGACGGTATGTATGTGGACGGCCTGTACGAGGCTTTGAGCGAGGCGGGGGCGAGGCTCTTGGCGGAGACGCTGCCCGGCTACTGTAGCGGAGAGCTGGTCCCCGTGCCGCAGGACGCGGCGGCGGCGACCCTTGCGCCCCCCCTAAAGCGGGCGGACTATCTCCTCGATTTTTCGCTGGGCGCCGAGACTTTGCGCAACCAAATCCGGGGCGCGGGCGAAGGGCATTGTCTGTTTCGCGGGGAGCCCTTTAAGGTATACCGCGCGGAGCTTTGCCCGGCGGCGGGCAAAGGCGGCGAGGTGTTACGCGCCGATAAAACCGGCCTATGCGTCGCCTGCGGGGCGGGGGCGCTTGTATTCACTTGGGTGCAGGCCGCCGGAAAAAAACGCATGGCGGCGGCCGATTTTATCAACGGGTCGCGGATCAGGACGGGTGAGCGGTTTGAAAACGGACGGTAAGATTCTGTCACCCGACGCGGCCTGTTATCGGCTGCTGGAGCGGGTATACGGCGACGAGGCCTACGGCTCGATCGAGCTCAACCGGGCGCTTTTTGACGTTGCGCCCAAGGATCGCGCGTTTGTCACCGGGCTCTTTTACGGCGTACTCGAAAAGGACGTGACGCTCGACTACCTCCTAAAACAGGCCGCGGACAAAAACCCAAAGCGTCCCGTTCGGATCGTCCTAAAAATGGGGCTCTATTTATTGCGCTATAGCGAGGTGCCGTCCTACGCCGCCGTCGACAGGATGGTGGCGCTGACCCAAGAGATCGGAAAGCGGGAGCTAAAAGGCTTTGTCAACGCGGTGCTGCGCCGCGCGGACACGCTCGCCTTGCCCGACCCCCAATCGGACAAGACGCTGTATTTGTCCGTCCGCTACAGCCTGCCCCGCTGGCTCGTTTGCCGCCTTCTTGCCGAAAAAGGGGAGGCGTTTATCCGCGCCTATTACGGCGAAAGGAGAGAGACGCGGCCGCACGTTCGCGTCAACCGCCTAAAGACCGGGGAAGCGGATTTTTACAGCCGTTTGACGGCGTACGACAAAACCGAGACCGGCTGCTACGCCGATTACGCCGCGCTCAAACAACTGGATCAGTCTTGGTACGCGGTCCAGTCCCTGGCGTCCACCCTCACCGCCCGCTTTTACGCGCACGGCTTGGCGGCGGGCGACCGGGCGCTCGATCTGTGCGCGGCGCCGGGCGGCAAGGCGGTCTACCTGTACGAGCTGACCGGGGCGGATATTACCGCCTGCGACATCCACCCGCACAGGATAGAGCTTATCCGATCGTATGCCGCGCGTATGGGGGCAAGGCTGGACATCCGCCTTAATGACGCCGCCGTCTATCGGCCCGAGCTTGCCGACCGCTTTAAGGCCGTCCTGTGCGACGTGCCGTGCAGCGGGCTGGGCGTCGCGTCCAAAAAGCCGGACATCTATCTCAAACGAACCGAAGCGGACATCGCGGCCCTGGCCGAGCTCCAGTATAAAATTCTGACAAACGCCGCGCGGTATGTGACGATAAACGGCCAGCTCGACTATTCGACCTGTACGATTTTGGCGGAAGAAAACGAGGCGGTCGCCGTGCGTTTTCTGGCCGAGCACCCGCATTTCAGGATCCTGCCGATCAAGGGCACGGACGAGGACGGATACCTGAGGCTGTATCCGCATACCGCCGGAACCGACGGGTTTTTTGCCGTCAAATTTGTCCGCCTCAAATAAAAAAGCCGCCGCCCGGCGGCCGCCCGGGAGAAAAAGCGTATCAAACCCTTGCTGACAGACCTATCCTTAGCCGAGCTAAAGCCGCTGATAACCGAATCGGGTCAGCCGCTTTACCGCGCCGGTCAGCTCTATAAGCGCCTGATGGCGGGCGATTCCGCAGACGCCATGACCGAGCTCCCAAAAGCCTTTCGCGCGCGGCTGTTTGATCGGTACGACGCGGCCGGCACAGAAATTCTAAAGACGTACCGCGCCAAGGACGGCACCTATAAGTATCTGTTCGGCCTCCGGGACGGGCAGACGGTGGAGGGGGCGCTGATGTCCCAGGCCTACGGCGCCACGCTCTGCGTTTCCACACAGGCGGGCTGCCGCATGGGCTGCCGGTTCTGCGCGTCGGGCTTAAACGGCCTGATCCGAAACCTCTCCCCCGGCGAAATATTGGGACAGGTCGTCGCCGTCAACCGGGCGGCGGGCGGCACGGCCGAAAGGCGGGCGATCACCAACCTTGTGCTGATGGGCAGCGGCGAGCCGCTGGACAATTATGACAGCGTGACGGCATTTTTGCGGCTGGTCACGGCGGAAGACGGCTTGCGCTTCAGCCAGCGCAACATCTCGCTCTCCACCTCCGGCCTTGCGCCCGGGATCAGACGACTGGCGGACGACGGGTTTTCGGTCACGCTCTCGATCTCTCTGCACGCGACCGCCGACGAGCAGCGTAGCGCCGTCATGCCGATCAACGCCCGGTACCCGATCGCGGAGGTTTTGGGCGCCGCCCGGTACTATTTCGAAAAGACCGGCCGCCGCGTCCACATCGAATACGCGATGATCGAAGGCCTCAACGTCAACTACTTCGACGCAAAAAGACTGGCAACGCTCTTAAAGGGCTTTCCCGTCCATGTCAACCTTTTGTACCTCAACAGCGTGCCGGAGCGGCAACTAAAAAGCACCTCCAAGCCTGCGGGCGAACGCTTTTTAGAGCGCCTAAAGGCCTTGGGCGTCAACGCCACCGTCCGCAAAAGCCGCGGCAGCGACGTGGGCGGCGCCTGCGGCCAGCTCCGCGCCCGGCACGAAGCCGGCCGCAATGAAGCGCCAAAGGCATGAAGCTGCCCGGTTTGGATGTGTACACCAAGAGAGGCTAAATATGTCTTTATATTACCGCATCATCAAGCATATGTCCGACGCCTTTGTCGTGGACGCGGGCGGGGAGGAGCGCCTGTTTTGACCGACGCAAAAGCTGTGCGCGAAACGCGGCGAAAATATAAAGGGAAAGGGCTAATATTTTGAAAGTAACCGTTTTTCATGGGAGCCCGCGAAAGGGGAATACCTACAAGGCAACAAAAATATTTATGGACGAGATGGCAAAATGCGGGGAGGTTGAATTCACCGAGTTTTTTCTGCCCGACGCAATACCCGAATTTTGTACGGGATGCCAGCTTTGTCTTGGCAATCCGTACGAAAAATGCCCGCATTCACGGCACACGAAACCGATCATACACGCAATACTGGAATCCGACGCCCTGCTTTTTGCGACGCCGCACCACGGCGGCTGCGCCATGTCGGCGGGCATGAAAAATCTACTCGACCACCTGGATTTTTTGACAATGGCGGTGGCGCCGAGAAAAGAGATTTTTGGTCGGAAGGCGTATATCATATCCACTGCCACCGGTTCAACGGCGGCGATAAGGCCGATAAGAAAATTTCTGAAAAACTGGGGAATCAATCGAATCGGCGCGATGGGGATCAGAATGTTTGTGGATAAATGGGAAAGGATGAAGCCCAAAAAGCAAGAGAGGGTCGCGGCGACCCTTCGCAAAAACGCGCAAAAATTTTACAGGCTCAAAAAGAAACGGCCGTATTTTACGAGCGTTTTTATGTATTATATGTTTAGATGGATCGTCAAAAAATACATCGGCGAAGGCAACTATCCTTACGAGTATTGGAAGGAACACGGTTACTTGACAAGACGACCGTTTTAATCATAGCCGTTTTAGGCCGGTCGCGCCGCAGTGACGGGGGAATCGACACAAAGTGATACTTTGACATAATGAGGAAAGTATATGGACAAATTTAACTGGACGGAAGAAGCAAACGCGCAGCTATCGCATTTGTATCCCGACAAGGAAAACTATCACGAGATGATTCGGTTAAACAAAAAAAGCTTATGGTTGCTGGTAAGTCATTTTGGAGCCTTTGGTTTTTTTGTGATTTTTTTCGCAATATTTTCGATTCAAGCAAATATGCCTTTCGAAATTGTCGTTATCGTACATGCATCATTGGCATTCGGTTTTATGTGCGCGTTGGTCGTCAGCGTTACTTGCATCGCGCATAAAAAACATAAAATACGGAAAAAACAAATTGACAAGTTGAGGGAAAACGAAAGCGCGTGTAAAAATCAGCTTTATCTGCATGAACTTATGCATAAATACAACAAGAAATGGAACAGAGCTTATCTCATCGAGCTCATTGTTTTGACGGCTATTTCTATACTGCTGGCAATAGGTACCATAGACGCGGAAGGCGCAGAGCTAAGTGCGCTTTTATTAGCGGTGACGTTTGGGATCCTATTTTTTGGAGGGCCGCCAATCATCGTCACGCTTATATGGAACACACTCGATTTTAAAAAACTTAGAAAACAAATGAAAGATATAGAAAACGCGATTGACAATCCGCCGCCTTTAGGACAAGACGCCGAACAGACAGGTGATGGCGGAACGGAATAATTTTTTATAACAGGTCTAAACCGAGGCCGTTACCGAATTTTTTCGTTTATAAAAGATCCAGCGGACGATGATGACGGTTAGGAGGATAAGCGTCAGGACGATCAGGACGATGGCCAAAACCTGTAGGAGCGTGATGCTGTCATAATCGATATAGACGGTTTCGACATAACATTCGGAGGTGGCATTCATCGTCTCGTCATAATAGCGGATCAGCGTATATTTTTTGGTGGTGTCAAACATACCCATGACCTCGATGCGTTCGCCCACCCTTAGCATGGGCGAATCCTCGATGGGTCGGTACTCGCCGCCGCTCAAACGATAGACGATCGCGCCCGCGGAGCCGTCCTTGGATTTGATGGCGGCGTTGTATTGCGGACGCTCGGTCGAATCGGGTATAAAGTTCCGCACCGAGACGGAGCTTGCCGACACATAGCCGACCGTGCCGTTTTCGTGCTGTGCCCGGTACCACAAATGCCCCTCGGTTTCGTACGCCGCAAAGGTCAAAAGGGTCAGCGGCGTGTCCTTTGGCATGGCCGCGACCAACACCTCGGCGCGGGAGGACGGATATTTATACAGAGGAATATCGTCAAAATAGACGACGCCGCTGCCCGAAGGCGGATCGGCGTATGCCTCGGGCGGGTCGGAAAGGTTTGACCGAAAGACAAAGCCGACGACCAGTCTGCCGCCCGGCTCGTCCTCGTACATCGCATAACTAAAGTTGGCGTTTTCGGCCGGGGCGTACTTCGGCACAAGGAGCTTTGCGTCTTTCGGCGCCTCGCCGACGATCACGGTCTCGCCCGGCGCCTGATAGACAAAGGTGGCCGCCCGCGTCGTCCGGACGATAAACGCGTCCTCCTGCGACAGGTCGACGTCGCCTTCTTTGAGAACCTTGACGCCCAGCGCCGCCGCGCTCAGCTTGACCACGCGGTGGCGGTCGCGGTCGGATATCAGGATGTCGCCGGCCTTGCAGTAGGAATTTTGGACAAAGGAAATTTTGAGCTGCGACGCGCTGTCGCCGATCTCCTCGATCAAAAACTCGGACACGATGCCCGCGGTTGTCCGCTTGACGATCTTACTGCCGCCGTTCGCGTTTATCAGGCAATAAAAGCTCCCGTCCGCGTCGGTCGTAAAGTATCGAATCGCCTCCTCGGCGGGATCGAGCGAAAACACCGGGTCCTTGGCGCCGTCGTTCAGCCTATACACGGTTTTGTCGGCGGCGACAAACAGCTCGCCCGTATACAGGCTGGCCGAAAAGCAGTCCACATTGCCGGTCAGCTCGATAAAGGAGCCGTTGTAGTCGTCCTCCGCGTACAGGTACAGCCGTTTGTCGGCCAAAACATACAGCCGGTTGCCGTTGTCCGTCTGGAGGTCGGCGATTGAGGTGCCGATCGGCGGCGGGCTCTTGTCTTCGATCGGTTTGAGCGCCGCGTCGTATTTTCGTATGCGGTAGCCGTCGTACGCGATAAAGGTTTCGCCCAGATTGTTGACCGCGGCGACGCGCGGCCGGACAATGCTTTCGATATAGCGCCGACGCGAACCCTCGTACACCGCCACGCGGTCGTTATAAAAGTCGGCCGCCAAGACGCGGTTCATACGCGCCGTCACGCCGTACGCCGTCATAAAATAGCCCGGCTTATCGCCCGCGGAGGCAAACAGAATCAGCCGTTCGTGCGTGTATTCGGACACCCGGTACAGCGTCCCCAGCTCGGAAATGTACAAAATATTGCCGCCCGCCACGCAAAAATCGGACACCCCCTCGATCTGCTTTCCGGCGTTGTCGAGATAATCGGACAGCTCGTTGGCCTCGTTTAGATAGCGCAGGCGGCCGCGGTCGAGAAACAGCATACGTTCGGCGCCGCAGGCCATCTTATCAAAGCGGGAGCGTAGCGTGGTTTCGCGGCTGTCGTTTAAAGCATAGTACTCAAAAATATCGCTGGTTTTGACATAATAATACAGGGGCTGCTGCGCGTCCGATTTTCCGGCGATCCCCATGACCTGCCCGTAGGCGGGGAGTGTGAGCACACCGACCTCCGAATTATACTGATAAATTTTGTTGCCGCCCGCCGCGTATAAGCTGCCTTCGCTATAGGCGATATCGACGCAGGCGCCGGGGGGGATCGCGCCGTTGAGGTCGGCCAGCGGCGCCGCCGTCCGGATCGAGGGAAGCGTAAAGAGGTAGATTTCGCCGGCCTTTAAGGCATACAAGGTGGATTCGCTGCCCGTCAGCTTGTCGACACCCGAAAAAGCGTACTTGTCGAGCAGGACGCCCTCGGCCGAAAACTTGTACAGCGTATCCGCGTCGGCGATAAAGACCGCGCTTTGGTTAGAAAAGACCGCGCGCGCGCCGCGGATATAAAAGTATCTGGCGTCGCTGTCCAGGTTTTGCGGGGTCACCAGCGTAGCCGCCCCGGCTTGGCGCGGCAAAACGCCCGATCCCGGCGCGAAAAGGGCGAGTACCGTGACCAAAGCGACAAAAACCGTCAAGAAAAAGAAGGTATGTACCTGTTTCGTGTTTTTCATTCGTTATTCACGCGCGCCGGGAGGAAATTCTTGTGTCGGGGGCGGCGCATATCCCGTCAACCAGTATATCATATTATTAAAAGGTTGTAAATGTTTTGGCAAACGGATTGCCGTCCGCCGCAAACACGACCGAACACGGCCTTATACCTCTGCGCCCCATTCGACTTGATTATCCCCGTTCCACCCGTCCGCCCAACCCTCCGGCTTTGTTTCATACGAAGTTTTGATGACGACATCGGTCAATCCTGCAAAAACGCCAGAGTCGATAATCTCGACATAATATGGAATGATGATAGTTTTAGCTTTGAAATTTCCAAAGTCGATTTCACGATTAGATTTTCGCAACTCCACAACCGTGATATTGGATTCTTCTTTTTTTCCAATATGCGAGGGAATAGTTAGTTCATTTTCCGCTATGTTATTAAAACAATATAAAAAATCCCTGAAGACGAGAATATCTAAATTTGGAAAAGAGACAAAGTGCTTGACGGGGCCCTCCACTCGAATATAAAAATAGTGCTGAATCGTTAGTTTTTTTGTATTATTTCCGAGTATCGCATAATCTTTCATGTATCCAATTCCTGTGTCGCGATGCCCTAATTCTGTAACTTTTTTTCCGTCAATATATTCAGGAATGACCAAATCCTCAACATCCGGTATCCCAATAATATAGGCACCTTTTTTTGTGTTTTCATTATAGTAATATCTAAACCCATCCTTAGTGGTTTTGCAGTGGTTCTCAAAACTCATATCAAAATCCTCACAAGAGGTAAACAACGCCATGCCGACAAACATAAGACAACACACGATAAAAATCGATAACACTTTTTTTATGGTTCGAAGCATACGAATCCCCCTGTGTATATTATAAATCAATGAAGCGCGAATGTCAATGCCGCTTGACAAAATCCCAAAAACCCAAAATTCTGTCGAAAACCGCAAAAACAATCAAGATCAAGATTTTTTTGAAAAACTTATAAAAACTCCTTGACAAGGGGGAGGGGATGTGGTATCATACATAGGCTGTCGCTTGAGGCGGCGGCGGGAAAATAACCGTAAAGGGACCAAGTATCCGGTGAGGATACCGCTGGGCATAACGGATACGGGCAAAGGCCGGACGGAGTCGATCACGACACCCGACGCCGCGCCCATTCAGGTATCGTGTTGTGCCTTTTTTAAACCCCTTTTGGCAGGTTTCCCACAACGCAGATTGACAACCGCATAGAAGAAAGATATAAAACGAGTAAAGAGTAAATACGGTAATACTGTAGATACACATAAACTTTGTTAAAATGTCTTGTAATTTAATTGGGAACAAAGGACTGCGCTTTGTCTAAAGTAAGCGGGCGGAGCGCGGTCAAAAAAAATTGGTCAAGAAATCAAAACCAATGACGGAAAAATTAGCGGGGAACCGGAGGGGAGTCATGCCCCCGGCAAAGACCGGCGACCCGGCCTATAAATGTCTTAGCGGATATTTATGGGGAATGTTTTTTCTTGTTTTGTGTTGAGCCGGGCAAAAAAGCCGAGCGGCGCGGGCGTGTACTTAACCGTACCCGACCAAGCCGAGCGGCGCGTTTTGCGAAGGGTCAGCGCGAAATAGGGAAAAATTAAATTTTTTCATATTTTGTGCTCAGCCGAGCGTTTAAGGAGTGAGGCGCCGGGAGCGTACTTGACGTACGTGACCAAGCCGAACGACGCAGAACGCGAAGGATCAGCATAAAATAGGAAAAAATTCGATCAAGCTAATTAAGAGCGTATGGTGGATGCCTTGGCATCAGGCGCCGAAGAAGGACGTGACAAGCTGCGAAAAGCTACGGGGAGCTGCAAATGAGCCTAGATCCGTAGATGTCCGAATGCGGAAACGCACTCACATAGAGATATGGAGTATCCCGACATGAATTCATAGTGTCGAGGAGGGGAACCCGGGGAACTGAAACATCTAAGTACCCGGAGGAAGAGAAAGTAAACAAACGATTACCCGAGTAGTGGCGAGCGAAAAGGTAAGAGCCTAAACCATATATAGAGATATGTATGGGGTTCGGACTCACATAAATGTATCGCGAAAGGTAGCGGAAGAGTGTTGGAAAGCACAGCCAAAGAGGGTAAGAGCCCCGTAGGCGAAACCGGACGCGAGCAGTGAGGATCCAGAGTACCGTCGAACACGAGAAACGCGGCGGGAAGGCGGGAGGCCCATCTCCTAAGGCTAAATACGACCTGATGACCGATAGAGTATAGTACCGTGAGGGAAAGGTGAAAAGCACCCCGGGAGGGGAGTGAAAGAGAACCTGAAACCATATGCTTACAAGCAGAGAGAGCGCTACGGCCCCTAGGGGACATGCGTGATCTCGTACTTTTTGTAGAACGGGCCGGCGAGTTACGATGTGTTGCGAGGTTAAGTGACTAAGTCACGGAGCCGAAGCGAAAGCGAGTCTAAAAAGGGCGAAATAGTAGGATGTCGTAGACCCGAAACCAGATGACCTAACCATGAGCAGGATGAAGCAGGAGTAAAATTCTGTGGAGGTCCGAACCGACGCCTGTTGAAATAGTCGCGGATGACTTGTGGTTAGCGGAGAAATTCCAAACGAATCTGGAGATAGCTGGTTCTCCTCGAAATAGCTTTAGGGCTCGCCTCGGCGTTTAGAGTTCTGGGGGTAGAGCACTGAATGGGCTAGGGGCCTTCACGGGTTACCGAACCTTATCAAACTGCGAATACCAGAAACTTATAGCCGGGAGTCAGACAGTGTGAGATAAGTTTCATTGTCAAAAGGGAAAAAGCCCAGATCTACAGCTAAGGTCCCAAAGTTAAGGTTAAGTGGAAAAGGATGTGACATTGCACAGACAACCAGGATGTTGGCTTAGAAGCAGCCACACATTCAAAGAGTGCGTAATAGCTCACTGGTCGAGTGATGTTGCGCCGAAGATTCACGGGGCTAAAACCTTACACCGAAGCTTAGGAATCGTCTTTAGGGCGATTGGTAGAGGAGCAATATATACGGGCGGAAGCCATATCGAGAGGGGTGGTGGACTGTATATAAGAGAGAATGCCGGCATGAGTAGCGAGAGAGAAGTGAGAAACTTTTCCGTCGAAAGCCTAAGGTTTCCTGGGGAAGGTTCGTCCGCCCAGGGTAAGTCGGGACCTAAGCCGAGGCCGAAAGGCGTAGGTGATGGACAACAGGTAGATATTCCTGTACCACCGTTATTGTTCGAAGCAGGGACACAGAAGGATAGTCGGACCACGGAGATGGAAAGCCGTGGCCAAGCGTTGAGGCTGGCTTGCAGTGAGTGCGCAAGTCGCAAAAGCCGGGGCGCGACGGGGAGTGAAAATTAGTAACGAAGCCGATGAATTCACGCTGGCGAGAAAAGCTGCTAAGGTAGAAATAAAGGTGCCCGTACCGCAATCCGACACAGGTAGGCGGCAAGAGAATTGCAAGACGAACGGGATAACCATTGGTTAAGGAACTCGGCAAAATGACCCCGTAACTTAGGGAGAAGGGGAGCCTAGAGATAGGCCGCAGCGAATAGGCCCAAGCGACTGTTTATCTAAAACACAGGTCTCTGCGAAAGCGAAAGCTGAAGTATAGGGGCTGACGCCTGCCCGGTGCTGGAAGGTCAAGGGGAAGAGTTAGGAGAAAGTCCGAAGCTTAGAACTTAAGCCCCAGTGAACGGCGGCCGTAACTATAACGGTCCTAAGGTAGCGAAATTCCTTGTCAGGTAAGTTCTGACCCGCATGAATGGCGTAACGATTTGGGCGCTGTCTCAACCATGGACCCGGCGAAATTGTAGTATATGTGAAGATGCATATTACCCGCGACTGGACGGAAAGACCCCGTAGAGCTTTACTGTAAGTTGATATTGAATTCCGGTAAGTAATGCACAGGATAGGTGGGAGGCTAAGAGGCCTTCGCTTCGGCGGAGGAGGAGCCAACGTTGGGATACCACCCTTTTCTTGCTGGGTTTCTAACGCCGTGCCCTGGATCGGGGCGGCGGACAATGTCAGCTGGACAGTTTGACTGGGGCGGTCGCCTCCTAAAGAGTAACGGAGGCGTTCAAAGGTTCCCTCAGGATGGTTGGAAACCATTTGCAGAGTATAAAGGCAAAAGGGAGCTTGACTGCGAGACTTACAAGTCGGGCAGATACGAAAGTAGGACTTAGTGATCCGGCGGTAGAGAATGGAATTGCCGTCGCTTAACGGATAAAAGTTACCTCGGGGATAACAGGCTTATCTCTCCCAAGAGTTCACATCGACGGGGAGGTTTGGCACCTCGATGTCGGCTCGTCACATCCTGGGGCTGTAGCAGGTCCCAAGGGTTCGGCTGTTCGCCGATTAAAGTGGCACGCGAGCTGGGTTCAGAACGTCGTGAGACAGTTCGGTCCCTATCCATCGTGGGCGTAGGATATTTGAGAGGATTTGCCCCTAGTACGAGAGGACCGGGGTGAACGCACCTATTGTGCACCTGTTGTCGCGCCAGCGGCATTGCAGGGTAGCGAAGTGCGGAAAGGATAAACGCTGAAAGCATCTAAGCGTGAAACCTACCTCAAGATAAGATATCCCATGTCGAAAGACAGTAAGACTCCTTGTAGACGACAAGGTTGATAGGTCGGGGGTGTAAGCACAGCAATGTGTTGAGCTGACCGATACTAATAGGTCGAGGGCTTGATCACAACGATCACGAAGTTGTTGGTAGATTTTTAAGCCATGCACCAAAACAAAAACAAGACATTCAAACAACGTATCGATTTTCTATGCGGTTGTGGATGCGCGTTGCGCTTCGACAAAACGCGGGCAAAAGCCGAAACAAAACCGGCCGCCCGTGACGGAAGCGTCCAAGTCGTGTTCCCGCGAGTTTCGGTCGATAGGTCCAAAAGCCCACTCGATGACACGCGCGAAAAACACGGCAAAAAACAATAGATCGGTGTTTACGCCGGCGCAAGCTCCGGACACGCGGCTACGCCGCCTGCCGCAGCAGAGCTGCGGGGTATCTACCGATTTGTCGGCGTCGCAAAAATGCCCTTGCAAGCAAGCATTTTTGCTCCCGTAATCAACGCACATTTTAAGGCGCCCGCAATGGCAAGCCCTAAAATGAGTCTCACACGGATCGTGAGGCGTTCAACCATTGTGGCGACGATATCGCAGGGGATCCACCCGTTCTCATCCCGAACACGGAAGTTAAGCCCTGTAGAGCCGAAGGTACTTGTCCGGCAACGGACCGGGAGAATAGGTCATCGCCACATTTTTTATTCCCCGATAGCTCAGCGGTAGTAGCACTCGGCTGTTAACCGAGGTGTCGTAGGTTCAAATCCTACTCGGGGAGCCA
>JAIRRW010000094.1 GCA_031255775.1 Clostridiales bacterium | reverse complement strand
CCGCCCGTGCTTGATCTGGTTTTTTAACGTGGTGACGATGGGTTCCTGCCCGACGACGCCGTCAAAGCTGTCGGGGCGGTATTTGCGGTATAGAGCGGACAAGGTTTCTCCTTAAATATGTGGAGATGTGGGTATGATTTGCTCACTCCCCTTGCTATCAGTATAGTGGATTGTCGGCCTTTTGTCAATTGCCGGAGCGACAAATAGTGGGTTGATACGGGCTACGATTGTCTTGCCTCCTCAGTCATGTATGTCATATACACTCCTGTCGGCGGCAAGACAACTGTTGCCCGTCTGAACCTCACTCTTTGTCACTCCGTATCACGCATGATCTGCCCACTCCCTCAATTGCTGCAAAATTTAATCTTTATTTTTCGGTTCGCAACCGTGCAAAAGCGCGGCGGCTGTGCTATAATGTTCCTTACGGGCGTATCCAAACGGCAAGGGGAGGCGGGACATTGGTCATTGCGGGTCTGCAAAAATTATCCTTACTGGACTATCCGGACAGGCTGTGCTGCACGGTGTTTACGGCGGGCTGCAACTTCCGCTGTCCCTTTTGCCACAACAGCGCCCTCATTCCCTTTGGCGCCGCGCCCGCGCTGTCCGAGGCCGATTTTTTCGCGTTTTTGGCCGAACGCCGGGGGCGGCTGGAGGCGGTGTGCCTCACGGGCGGCGAGCCGCTCCTACAGCCCGACCTGCCCGCCTTTATCAAAAAGCTGCGCGAAGCGGGGTATCTCGTCAAGCTGGACACCAACGGGTACCGGCCCGAAAAGCTGCGGCGGATTTTGGCGGAAGGGCTGGTCGACTACGTCGCGATGGACGTCAAGGCCGCGCCCGGCGGATACGCCGCCGCCGCCGGCGTCCCGGTCGACGTCCAAAAAATCGAGGCCTCGGCCGCCCTGCTCAAAAGCGGCGCCGTGCCGTACGAGTTTCGCACGACGGCGGTAAAGGGTTTGCACACGCCCGCGGATTTTGCGGCCATCGGCAGGTGGATCCGGGGCGCGCCGCGCTATTTTATCCAACAATTTGTCGATTCGGGGGCGGTCTTATCCGACGAAGCGGCGCCGCTCGACCCCGAAGAAATGCGCGCGTGCCTGGACGCCGTTTTGCCCTATGTCCCTGCGGCGAGGCTAAGGGGTTTACGCTAACGACGCTAACGACGCTAACGCGTTTCGGCCAAACGTAAATGCCGCAAGCGGCATTTAGCCGAACTTTATAAGGTGTCCGAGGGGAAAAAGTGTCATTTTTCCCCTCTCCCGATTTTAATAAAAACCGTAAACAAAGCACACCCAAAAAAATGGGAGCAAACAAAAACGTCGTTTTTGTAAAAAAGATTAAAAAGAAAGCCACTACATATAGTATAGTAAAAACCTTTTCAACCCTTTTTGACCACAAGATGTAGTATTTTTAGTTGACACGCCGCATAGGTTATGGTATGCTTGTCGTACGCGCCTAAACGGGCGGGGCAATACGATCCGGAGGAGATAAAGAGATGTATCAGGTAGTGAAACGGGACGGAAAGACGGCGGAGTTTGACATTTCGAAGATTTCCGAGGCGATCCGAAAGGCTTTTGACGCCAAGGAAAAGCAGTATCACCCCACCGTGATCGATATGCTGGCCCTAAACGTGACGGCCGACTTTGCGCCCAAGATCAAGGACGGCGCGATCGCCGTCGAGGACATTCAGGACAGCGTCGAATCGGTCCTTATCAAGGGCGGCTACGCCGACATTGCCAAGGCCTATATCCTCTATCGAAAGCAGCGCGAAAAGATTCGCAACATGAAGTCCACGATTTTGGACTACAAGGACATTGTGGACAGCTATGTCAAGGTCACCGACTGGCGCGTCAAGGAAAACTCGACCGTCACCTACTCGGTGGGCGGGCTGATCCTATCCAACTCCGGCGCGATCACCGCCAATTATTGGCTGAGCGAAATTTATGACGACGAGGTCGCAAACGCGCACCGCAACGCCGACCTCCACCTCCACGACCTATCCATGCTGACGGGCTATTGCGCGGGCTGGTCGCTCCGGCAATTGATCCAGGAGGGCTTGGGCGGCGTGCCCGGCAAGATCACCTCGGCGCCGGCCAGCCACCTCGCGACGCTGTGCAACCAGATGGTCAACTTTTTGGGCATTATGCAAAACGAATGGGCGGGCGCGCAGGCGTTTTCGTCCTTTGACACGTATCTGGCGCCCTTTGTCAAGGCGGACGATCTCTCGTACCGCGAGGTCAAAAAATGTATCGAATCCTTTATCTTCGGCGTCAACACGCCCAGCCGCTGGGGGACGCAGGCGCCCTTTTCTAACGTCACCCTAGACTGGACGGTTCCGCCCGACCTCGCCGACCAAAAATGTATCGTCGGCGGCAAGGAAACGGACTTTTGCTACAAGGACTGCAAGCGGGAGATGGACATGGTCAACAAGGCGTTTATCGAGATCATGATCGAGGGCGACGCCAACGGCAGGGGCTTTCAGTACCCCATTCCCACCTACTCCATCACCCGCGATTTTGACTGGTCGGAGACCGAAAACAATCTCCTCCTGTTTGAGATGACCAGCAAGTACGGCACGCCGTACTTTAGCAACTACCTCAACAGCGATATGGAACCCAGCGACGTGCGCAGTATGTGCTGTCGGCTCCGGCTGGATTTGCGGGAGCTTAGAAAAAAGTCGGGCGGCTTTTTCGGGAGCGGCGAAAGCACGGGGTCGATCGGCGTCGTGACCGTCAATATGCCGCGCATCGCGTACCTGGCGCAGGACGAGGCCGATTTTTATCGGCGGCTCGACCGCATGATGGACATTGCGGCGCGCAGCCTAAAGACCAAGCGCACCATCATTACCAAGCTGTTGGACGAGGGGCTCTACCCCTACACCAAGCGGTATTTAGGGACGCTGGAAAACCATTTTTCGACCATCGGCCTCTTGGGCATGAGCGAGGCCGGCCTCAACGCCAAGTGGATCGGCGCGGACATGACGAGCAAGCGGACGCAGGAATTTTCGAAGGAGGTCCTGGATCATATGCGCAACCGCCTGGTCAAGTATCAGGAGGAATACGGCGACCTCTACAACCTCGAGGCGACGCCCGCCGAATCCACCTCTTACCGCCTGGCCAAGCACGACGTCAGCCGATACCCCGACATCAAGACCGCCTCGCTCCCGGGCGAAACGCCCTACTATACCAACAGCTCGCACCTCCCCGTCGGCTATACCGAGGATTTGTTTGACGCGCTGGACGCGCAGGACGAGCTGCACACGCGGTATACCTCCGGCACGGTGTTCCACGCCTTTTTGGGCGAAAAGCTGCCCGACTGGCAGACGGCGGCCAAGCTGGTTCGCGCCATCGCCGAAAATTATAAGCTGCCCTACTATACGCTGTCGCCCACGTATTCGGTCTGCCGCAGTCACGGCTATCTGGCGGGCGAGGTGTACACGTGCCCCGACTGCGGAAACGCGACCGAGGTGTACAGCCGCATCACCGGCTATTATCGGCCGGTGCAAAACTGGAACGACGGCAAGACGCAGGAATTTAAAAGCCGCAAGGTGTACAGCGCGATGACCTCCCGGCTCAAAAAGGACGCGGGCGTCCCGGCGGTAAAACCCGAAACCGCCTTAGAGCGCGAGATCGAGACGGGCGGCAAGCGGGTTCTTATCACGACGACCGCCTGCCCCAACTGCCGCATCGCCAAAAAGACGCTGGACGGCAAGCGCCTCGCCTACGAGACGGTCAACGCCGATATTGACCCCGCGCTTGCCAAAAAATACGGCGTTACGCAAGCGCCCACCCTCCTGGTCATCGGCAGTAAGGGCGTCGAAAAGTTTCAAAACGCGTCCAATATCAAGAAATACATCGACACGCTATAGCGGGAACCGACGTGGGCAAATCATAAGTTAGGTCGTGTTGACACGACCTAGGCGGCGTGACAAAGAGTGAGGTTCAGACGGGCAACAGGCGGTTCGTACCGACTGACGAAAAAGCGCGTGATGCGGGCAACAGGCGGCGTGACAAAGAGTGAGGTTCAGACGGGCAACAGGCGGCGGGGCAACGAGGGCGCGTATTTCTAATACGTAACCGAGTTGTCCCGCCGCACGTAGCCCGTATCAACCCACTATCTGTCACGCCGTGAGGGAGAATTTATGATGCAACAATACGACACCATCATCATAGGCGGCGGTACGGCGGGTCTGACCGCCGCCCTCTATTTGCGGCGCGAAAACAAGCGCGTCATGCTGCTGGAAAAGGAGGGCTTTGGCGGACAGATCCTCTATGCCCCCCGGGTCGAAAATTACCCCGGCTTTCTATCGGTCGGGGGCGCCGAATTTATCGACAGGCTGTTGGAGCAGGTCGAAAATTTGGGGACGGACTATTCGCTGGAGGAGGTTCTGCGGGTCGAAAAAACGGCGGACAACGCCTTTGCCGTCCACACCGATTCGGGCCTTTACGGGGCGCGGACGGTGGTTTTGGCCACCGGCCTTGTCCGGCGCAGGCTGGATGTGCCGGGCGAGGACGCGCTGATCGGTCGGGGCGTGTCCTATTGCGCGGTCTGCGACGGCGCGTTTTACCGGGGAATGACCGCCACGGTCGCGGGCGGCGGCAATACCGCGCTTAGCGACGTCCTGCATTTGGCCGATTATTGTACGACGGTCAATCTCGTGCATCGGCGAACCGCCTTTCGCGCCGAGCACGCGCTGGTCGAACGGGTCAAGGCGCTGGCCAACGTCAGGCTATACTTGGACGAGACCGTCACGGGTCTAAGGACGGCGGACGGCAAGCTGGCCGCGCTCACCCTGCGGCACACAAAAACCGGCGCGGCGACCGACCTTGCCACCGACGGCCTGTTTGTCTCGGTGGGCAAGCTCCCGCAGAACGCGGCCTTTGCCCCGCTTGTCGCGCTGGACGAGGCCGGGTATATCATCGCGGACGAAAACACCCGCACCTCCTGCCCGGGCGTCTTTGCCGCCGGCGACTGCCGCACCAAGCGGATCCGCCAGCTCACCACCGCCGCCGCGGACGGAACCGCCGCCGCCCTGCA
>JAIRRW010000087.1 GCA_031255775.1 Clostridiales bacterium | reverse complement strand
AGCCCTTTGCCGCCTATATCGCGCTGGGCGCGGCGGACGCCGTCAAGGCCGTCCTCCCGACCGCGCTCGCCTTTTTTAACGCCGATCCGCTGGCCGGCGGGCTGTACGCCGTATTCGAGGCGGCGGCGGACGACGCGCAGCTTGCCCCCGGCGAAACGCTGGACTTTGCCTGCTTTTGCGCCGACGCGGCGGGGGACGCGCCCGTCAATCGGGCGGCGTTCGACCCCGTCCAAAAAAAGGCGGGCGAAAGGCTGTCCGTCACGGGCACGCTCTTCCTCTCGCCCCAAAACGACGGCGTTTGCCTCACCGGCGGCGGCGAAAACCCCCTCGTCCGGGCGTTGCTGGGGATCGATCCGCTCGACCTAAACGGCTTTACGCTGTGCGCCGGAACCAACAGCCACCCCAACGCCGTCATGCGCCGGGGCGGCGGGTTTCTGTTTCCGCCCGCAGCCTGCGCGGCCGCGCTGTCGGCGGGGGCGCTCACCCTCACGGGCGAGACCCCGCAGCCGCAGTACGAATCGGTCGTCCTCTATCACGGGCGGCCCGTCCTGCGATCCCGCTTTTTAGAGAGCGGCAACGCGCCCGTCCGAACCGTTTTGCTCTCCGCCGTCGGCCACGGCGTTTTGGGCGCGGACGCGATCGGCGGGCTCAACGTGACGCGGGGCAGCCAGCCCGTCACGAATTATACGGTGTACCCCCTCCTAAAAGGCCTGACCGAGGACGCGCCCGTCCTCTATCCGGCGGCGCTCCCCAAAAATTGCCGCCTCCTCCCCGAGCCCGGCGGCGGGTTTGCGGCGCTTATCGGCGACCATGACCTGACGATCGTGACGGTTTTGGGCGGGGCGTTTTCCGTCCGGCACCGACAAAACGTCCGCGCCGCCCTGGCCGCCCTCACGACCGACGGGGCGCTGTTTTTTCTGGACGGCGGCGGCGCGGGGCACGCGCTTTTGCCCGACGGCGGCGGGTATGCCTCCGCCGCCCTGCCACTTTTAGACAACGCCGAACAGCTGGCCGCCGTCCGGTCGGGCGCGGGGTACCTGCTGGGCGTTGTGCGGGCGGGCGTCTTTCAGGCCTATCTGTACGGCGGCGGCACGGCGGTCAAGCTGGGCGCCGAGGCGGCCGCGCCGGCGGACTTTTGTCTGTTTGCGCACGACGCCGTCTACCTCTGCGCCTTTTCCGCCTCCGCCGGCTATGCCGCCGCCTTTAACGCCTCCGGCGAGTTTTCCGCCCTCAAACAGCGGCTGTCCGCCTTTTTCGTGACAGGCGGCTTTGTGCCCGAGGTCATGGGGTACGGCGGGCTGTGTGTGGTCGGGGATGAGACCGGCCGGTACGCCGCCGATTTCGAGACCGGGGCGATCGTAGAGGCCGCCGACAAAACCGTCTGCCTCATCAGGGACGCGGCGCTCTTTTTCGGGGCGGGGCCGGTGGGCGTATTCGCCTCCGGCAAGACGGGCGGCGGCCTGACGGCGCTGGAGGCCGATTTTTCGGCGGCGGACGCCTACGCCGCGGCGACGCTGGGCGACTATGTCCTCATTCTGCGCCGGGACGGCGGCGCCGCCCTCGTTTACGCCGTTCGCGAGGGGCGGGGGCTGTACTGCCCGGGACTGTCCGGCGGCGCGGTGAGCGCGACGGCGGTTTTGCGCAAAAACCCGATGGCGGGCTACCTGTTTACCCGCGCGACGTTCACCGTGGCGTTAAACGGGGACGCGGGATAGCGGCGGACGCGGGATAGAAGCGGGAAAAAATTAGGTCGTGTGGACACGACCCGGTAAAAAGGAGGACTTAAAGATGCGCTTTCAAAACAGTGTGACCGTTTTGGGAAAGGGACAGCCGGTCAGCGCGGTTCGGATCGGCGGCGAATACCGCTTTGTCATCGACCGCGCGGGCGCGCTCATCGAAAAACGCGTGGACACCGACGCCCGGCAGGCGGTTTATCGGCCGGGCGGGACGGTCAGCTACGCGCCCGCCTATGTGCGGGTTCCCGGCGGCGGCGTCCGCTGCGACACGGACTTGACCTATGAACCGGATCCCGGCCGCTGAGCTGCGCCGCCGCACCGCCCGTGCCGCGCGGGCGCGGTTCTATGAAAAAAAACGAAAAAAGGAGAGAGACCATAGCATGGATTTTATGGAGTATTTAAAGGCCGTGGCGCGCAAAAACGTCAAGGCGGAGGACATCGAGGACGATCTCGCCAAAAAGATCGCCGAGATCGAACAAAACGGCAACGCCCTTCCCGACAAGCCGTCGGTCGCGGGTGGCGCCCCGTACGACCGCATCCAATACGCCGCGCCCTCGGACGACGAAATCGAGGCCGCCGCCGCCGCGCGGCTCAAGGAGTATGAAAGCACGGCGAAAAAAGCGGTCGAAAGCGAGTTTGAGGCCCTCTATCGGGGCTACGCAAACGAAAAGGCGGCGGGCGCGGCCAATTATGAGCGGGTCAAGGAGGAGCTCGACAGGGCTTACCGCGCCGCGCACGAAACCGCAAACGACGACCTCCTAAAGCGCGGGCTGGCGCGTTCGTCCATCGCGGCAAACACCGTCGCCGACTTGGCGGGCAAGCGGGCGGAGACCGCGGCGGCGGCGGCCAAGAGTTACGCCGACAAAACGGCCGAGCTGGACGGCGAGATCGCCGCGCTCGAGCACAAGCGCCAAAAGGCCTTTAACGACTTTGACATCGCCTATACCGCCAAGCTCACCGGCGAAATCCAGGCGCTAAAGGCCGACCGCGACAATAAGGCCGCCGAGGCGCTAAGGTACAACAATTCGCTCGCCGAAAAGGAGCACGCCCAACAATTGGATCGGCAAAGGCTGGAGTCGGCGCTCTACAGCGACGCCCTAAGCCAAAAAAAGGCCGAGCAGGACATCGCGAAAAATCAGTCCGATATCGAAAAAAACGAAAAATCCCGGCAGATCTACGAGCTCCTGCGCGAAAACCTCGCCGCCATGCTGCCGGGCGAAGCCCGCAACGCCGTCCGCACCAACCCCCTCTATATCCATACCCTAAACGACGCCTATTACTACAAGCTGTACCAGGAATTCGGGAGATATTGACGCGCTTGCGCTTGCGTCTTGGCGAAAAAAAATCAAAGTTTGAGAGAGGATAGTATATGGAAACGATAGTCAAATCGGTCGGAGATCTGTTTACCCGGTACGGGGCGCGTTCGGCGCTGGTCATTCTCTTGACCATCGTCCTCGTCAATCTCATCAAAAAACCCGTCTACAAAAAGGCCGGCGCGTACCTGGCGGCCAAGGGCTGCGACAAAAACGTCGTCACCCGCTACGTCACGCTGCTGCCCGTGCCCGTCGCATTTGTCCTGGACCTCGCGGCCGAGCTTTTCGCGACCGGCTTTGCCTTGGGCGCGATCGTCTGGCCGGATATGCTCTCGCGCGCCGTCCTCTACGGCGGCCTCGCCATCGCCACCTACGAGGGCGTCAAAAAACAGCTCCAAGCCTACGCCGCCCAAAAAACCGCCGCCCAAAAAACCGCCGCCCCTCCGGCTGACGCCGAGCCAGCCGACGACGAACAGCCGTAAGTCATAACGCGAAAGACGCTGACGTTTTCGGGTGAATCGTTTATTTTTAATTCGGGAGAGGGGAAAAATGACACTTTTTCCCCTCGGACACCTTATTTCTCGATAAAATGAAAGCCTTGGCGGCATTTTATCGAAAGCGGCAGCGCAACGTAAGGCATAACGGCGGCAACCCGAAAATATCTTAATAACGGTATAGGCGCCAAGCGGCGCGAAAGCGGCAGCGTCGAGAAAATCGCGAAAACGATTATTTTCGTTTATTTTAGAATATCACAAAAAATATTTTTCATTATTTATGTCAAATAATTGACTTAAACAATAAAATAGGATATTCTATAGACATAGACGATAATATCGGGAGACGCGCGATGGAGAACAAAAAATACACGGTGGCCGAAGTGACCGAAAAAATATTGGCGATATTCAACGACAATTGCGCGGACGAGGCCAAAACGAAACGGGTGCTGTCGGCTTATCTGCAACAGCCGGGCATCATGAAGGCGATCAGCAAGGTCGGCGGCAAATATAAAAGCACATTTCCCGACAAGATGCGGTTTCGGATGGAATTGTTTGACGAGGTTGTGGAAGACTTGAGACAACGGTCGTTGATATAGGTTTTTTGAGGGCATGATGGAGCAAGCCGCTTTCTTAAAGGAATACCGATGCGAGGCGTCGTTTCAAATCGCGCAAGAGAAGGGCCTGACCTGGGGCGAGCTGATGCGGATTGCCGAGCGGCATGAAAATAATCGGGCGCTCTATCAAAGCGAAGCCCGGAGACACGCCGAAACCATACGGGGCTTTACGGGCATTCATACGGTCAAGCACCGCGTCAAGGATACCGAGCACCTCATCGAAAAGATCATCCGCAAAATGAATAAACCCGACGTATCGATCGACCTCGAAAATTATTTGGACGAGATAACCGACATCATCGGGATTCGGGCGATTCACATTTTTCGGGCGGATTCGGAGGTTTTGTTCGATCAGATTTGCAGGCAATACAAAAAGTCGTTTGCCGAAAAGCCGGTCGTCAAGATGCGGAACGGCGACGACGTTACCCCGTATCAAAAAATGATAAATCGCGGCGCCGCCGTCGAATTTGCCGAAAGATACCGCTCCGTGCATTATCTGATCCGGCTGAAAAGCAACGCCAAGATCGAATTGCAGACCCGGACGATATTTGAGGAGGGGTGGAGCGCGCCCGACCACGAGCTGCTCTATAAACATTCGGACAACAAGCACCTGCTCATTACCTCCTCCCTTTTGAGCAGAATGGCCGGGAACTGCGATGACCTTGTCCAAATGATGTACGAGGAAGCGGCCGCGACCAAAGACCGCGAGCCGGACGCCGACGTCAAAGCGGGCGGCGCCCAACCGACGTGCGAGCCGGGCGAAAGGATAGCGGAAGTAACCGAGGAAATATTGGCGATCGACGACGACAATTGCGCGGAAAATGCGGAGGCGGCCGGGTTTTCTGCCCGGATAGCGGAAAATACCGATTCGGATTTTGAAAAACAGGCGGAGCTGGCCGGGTTTCTTACCCGGTTTATTAAAAACAATTAGATTCGTGCCCAAATTGCTTGCCAATATCCGTAAAAAATTATATGATAAATGTTCCCGACCCGACAAAGGAGAAGTAAGATGCTGATCGATGTGGAAAAGACGGTAAAAATTTTCGAAACCAAGTTTAACAACGGCGAGTTTGCGAAAGAGGAATTGCCGAATTTTTGCGAGCAGTTTTCGGGCGACCTGGAGGAAGCCGATTTCAGGCAGTTCGAGGCGTTTTTCCGTACGGAACTGTTTGAAAAAATAACGAAAATATAGGATTGGGACAGGGCTCATGCAGGAAAAACCGTCGGAAAACCAGCCGTTAGAGGATTATAGGTACCTCACACAGTATTTCAAACTGGCCGATATCGAAAACAGGCTGAGGTTTTGGGCGCAGAAAATCAACCTCGTTTTGACCACAATGGGGCTTGAGGACAAGGTCTGCGTCAACAATGACCTGCTGCATAGGTTTATACTGGACTATTTTGCGGACATCGCGCGGCTAAAGGACTTTCACAAAACGATCAAAAGGGTTAGCGTCAAAAAAATCGTCGCCTATTCGGTCTATTGGTTTTTGCGCCGGAAGCCCGTGCAGATAATCGGCCCGATCGACGAGAAGAACATTTATATAAACGAAAAAATCGCTTTGACCGTCACGCTCAGCACACTGGAAGCCAACGGAATGATCAACGGCGACATCGACGAGAGCTTTTTGACACATTTTTATTACCACTTGCGATATAGGGTGTTTACGCCGCAAACGCTCGAAATCATGATCGACGCGATGATGCGCGGGCATGACCTGTATCCCGTCAGGAGCTGACGCAATAAAACGGAGCCGGGGCGTGTTTACACGACCAAATACACGACCCGTTAAAGAATAGGATAGCCGCAACAAAAAGAGCAAGGTTCTGCCCGGCTCTTTTTTGTTGCGCCGCCGCTGTCATTTTATCGAATAGCGGCAGCGCAACGTAAGGCATAACGCGAAAGGCGCTGACGTTTTCGGGTATAAAAATTTAAAAAGCGGGCGATAAATATAACGGACAAAAGCGCGGGCCGGGGATAACGGTTTGGCTCTCTTCCGCATATGATGGAGGGAGAGGGGCGGCGTTTGTCCGCAAAATTCAAGGATACGATGATTGCGCGGGCAATCGGCGGGAGCGAATATGGAATGTAAACGGGGCGAGATTTATTACGCCGACCTAAGCCCGGTGGTGGGCAGCGAGCAGGGCGGCGTCCGCCCGGTACTTATCATACAAAACGACATCGGCAACAAGCACTCGCCGACGGTCATCGCCTGCGCGATCACCAGCCAGATGAGCAAGGCCAAGCTGCCCACGCACATCGAGATTCGGGAGGGCGAATTTGGCCTCCCCAAGGATTCGGTCATTTTGTTAGAGCAGATCCGCACCCTCGACAAACGCCGCCTAAAAGACCGCGTCGGCGTCCTCACGCCCCGCGTGATGGAACGCGTAGACCGCGCCATTCTCGTGTCGCTGGGCTTTGTCGGGCGGGCGACGGGCTAAACGCCCCCTATCTTTCCGGGCGGGAAAGTCCGCTTATCGCAGTTGACCCTTTTTGCCGGGGGGAAGTCCGCTTATCGCCGCGGACACGGGCTATTTTTCTTAAATCTTTTTTACAAAAACGACGTTTTTTGTAAAAAAGCGCCGTATCCCTCGATAAAATGCAAGCGTCAGCGGCATTTTATCGATAGCGGCAGCGTAAATCCGCTTGACAAGTGTTTCGGCTTGTGCTAAAATCGTAAATGCGCCTCAAATCGGAGGTGTTTTTTGAGTTTGCCAGTCAGAGAAAAGAGGGTACGGCCATGAGAAACAAGATCACGCTTGCCTGCACCGAGTGCAAGCAACGCAATTACGACAATATGAAAAACAAAAAGAACGATCCCGAGCGGATCGAGCTTAGCAAGTATTGCAAGTTTTGCAAGAAGCACACGCCGCACAAGGAAACGAAATAAGTATGGCAAACAACGAGGCGGCCAAGCCCGGCAGGCCCAAAAACAAAAAGGGCAACGTCTTTGTTCGGATGGGCAAGTGGATCGCCAGATGGTTTAAGGAAATGGTTTCCGAGCTCAAAAAGGTTACCTGGCCCACCTTTGCCGAGGCGCTCAAAAAGACGGGCGTCGTTTTGCTGGTCGTCTTTCTGTTTTTGATCGTTTTGATGGGGTTCGACCAGCTGCTAAAGCTCTTGTACGACCTTTTGGTGCGCGGCCTCGGCATGGGCGCGACGTCCTCGGCCGTCTCCGGCGCGGGGTCGCTTTTCAGCCTGTTTAAGGGCGGGGCGCTATGGCTATAGAAGACGCAAAGTGGTACATCCTCCACACCTATTCGGGCTATGAAAACATGGTCAAGGACAACCTTATGCTTGTCTTCAAGAAAAACGACCTTTTGGACAAGCTGGTTGAGATCCAGATCCCCATGGAGGACGTCGTCGAGGAGAAAAACGGCAAGCGCAAGCTGGTGCAAAAACGCCTCCTGCCCAACTATGTGTTTGTCAAGATGGATTACAACAACGACATGTGGCACATCATCACCAACACCCGCGGCGTGACCGGCTTTGTCGGCCCGCAGGGGCGGCCGCTGGCGCTCACGGAGGAGGAGATCAAGCGGATGCACCTCGAAAAACCGGCCACCATCGTGACCGACTTCGAGATCGGCGAGACCGTCAAGATCATCGACGGCAGCCTGGAAGGGTTTATCGGCACGGTGGACGCGCTCGACCTCCCCGCCGGAAAGTGCAAGGTCACGGTCAGTATGTTCGGGCGGCTCACCCCCGTCGAGCTGGAGCTCTATCAGATCGAACGCGCCGACCTCCTCTCGCAGGAGCAGTAGGAAGCGGGCTTTCCTCGTTTATCAAGACAGGTTTTAAAAAGCAAAATGCCCCCGCTTTTCGGGTCGCGTGGACACGATCCGAAAAAAACACCGTTTATTATCCGGGAGGACGAAAACAGGGCGTGTTTACACCCGTGTAAAAGCGACCTTAAAAAAATTCGTCCGTTTGTACCGCGATTGTAATAATTTATTACAAGGAGAAAACAGACATGGCAAAAAAGATCAACGCAGTCGTCAAGCTACAGCTGCCGGCCGCCAAGGCGACCCCCGGCCCGCCCGTCGGCTCGTCCTTGGGCCCCCACGGCATCAACATACCGGGGTTCACCAAGGAATTCAACGAGCGCACCAAGGACAAGGAGGGGCTGATCATCCCCGTGGTCATCAGCATTTACGCCGACCGGTCCTTCACCTTCGAGCTCAAAACCCCGCCCGCCGCGGTTCTTATCAAAAAGGCCTGCAAGGTCGAGCACGGCTCGGCCAAGCCCAATAAGGAAAAGGTCGCCAAGATCACCAAAAGCCAGATCAAAGAGATCGCAACCACCAAGATGCCCGACCTCAACGCGGCCTCCTTAGAGTCCGCCATGTCGATGATCGAGGGCACGGCGCGCAGTATGGGCGTCACCGTCGTCGAAGAATAGGGGAGGCAGCAGTATGAAACACGGCAAAAATTATCGCAGCAGCGTCAACGAAGTCGATGTCAAAAAATCCTACGACATCGGCGAGGCGGCGGACAACGTTCTAAAAACCGCCAAGGCCAAATTTGACGAGACCATCGAGCTCCACGTGAGACTGGGCGTCGATCCCCGGCAGGCGGATCAGCAGGTGCGCGGCACCGTCGTCCTCCCCAACGGCACCGGCAAGACCGTCAAGGTTTTGGTCATCGCCAAGGGCGACAAGGCCGAGGAGGCCGAAAAGGCGGGCGCCGACATCGTGGGCGCCGAGGAGATCATCGCCAAGATCCAGGGGCAAAACTTTTTGGACTTTGACGTCGTCATCACCACCCCCGACATGATGGGGCAGCTGGGGCGCGTGGCCAAGATTTTGGGTCCCAAGGGGCTCATGCCCAGCCCCAAGAGCGGCACCGTCACCACCGACGTCGTCAAGGCGATCGGCGAGACCAAGGCCGGTAAGGTGGAGTACCGCGTGGACAAGACCGCGATCATCCACTGCCCGATCGGCAAAAAGTCGTTCGGCGCCGATAAGCTGATCGAAAACTTTACCTCCCTCATGGACGCGATCGTCCGCGCCAAGCCCGCGGCGGCCAAGGGCATCTATGTCAGGAGCGTGACGCTGGCGAGTACGATGGGGCCGGGGGTTAAAGTTAATTATCGTCTCTGACCGAACGGCGCGGCCGTATCACGCGCGGTATGCGCACCGTCCACCCGTTCCCGCATTTTTATATCCCACGATTTAAAAGCCCAAGACAGCAAGTAGGCGGCCCGCCCAAATGCCGCCCCCAACGTTCGGAAAGTACGGTTCCGGCGCTTGCCGAGGTTGATTCGGAAAAAATTT
>JAIRRW010000034.1 GCA_031255775.1 Clostridiales bacterium | reverse complement strand
AACGAGGACGAGAGCTTTATCTTTCAGCACGATTATTCGGCGGCGATGAGGACCTATTTTGAGGCGTTAAAGCGGCTTGGAAAAAGGAACATCGCCTACATATCGACGGCGGATCGGCTCCGCTTTTTAGCCGATACGCGCGGGGTCGCCTATTATCGGTGCGTGGGCGAATTTGGCATGGCCGCGGACGACGCGTTGGTCGTCTTTAACGATCGGTACGACCTGCCGTCGCAAACCATCGGCTATCTCGGCTGTCAAAGGCTGCTAAAAAGCGGCGCAAGGCCGGACGCGATATTCGTGACCAACGACATTGCCGCCATGGGGGTTTTGCGGTGCCTGCGCGACAACGGCATCCGCTGTCCCGAGGACGCAGCCGTCGTCGGTTGCGATGATATTGCGCTGGGCAGGGTTTTTGTCCCGGCGATCAGCACGATCACGGTCGACAGCGTCGCGTACGGCGAAGCGATCGCCGAAACCATGATCGCCCGGATCGAAAACCCGGAGGCAAACCCGTATAAAAAGGTCGTTTTGGAGGCGCAGCCGTGCTTTCGCGAATCACTTTGCGCCAAGGGAGGATGTATATAAAAATGAAAAAAGCAGTATTTATCTTGCTGGCCGCCTGTTTGATTTTTTCGGCGGCCGCCTGCGAGGTCAAAAATCGCAACAAAAATCCGGGAGACGACTTTGAGGTCAACGTCCAGCTGCCGTTCGAGACCGCCGGAACGCTCAAGGTCGGCATCACCAACGACGGCCGCGAGGAGGAAATGGTCAAACAGCTGATCCGCGAATACAACTATGTCTATCCCAACGTCGCCGTGACCTACGAAAAGATTCCGGCGCCCTACAACAACACGCTGGTGCAGATGTACGGCGCGGACAGCAATCGGCCGGGGACGATGCCCGACATTTTGATGTCCAACTCCGTCGACATGTATCCCAACATCAACAGCGGCATTTTCTTAAATTTGCAGCCCTATATAACGGCGGCGGCCGAAAAGGGACTGCTCGATCTCGATGATTTTGACAAGGAGATGTGGCGGCTGGGGCAAAAGGGGTACGACGGCGACCAGTTTTTGATTCCGCGCAGCGCCGACCGCGTCGTCACGCACCTCAACAAGGCCATTTTTAACGCCTGTTTTGCCGATACGGCGGACGGCGACCTGCCCTTTACCCCCAGGCCGGGGACAAAGCTGCCCGCCAACGGCTGGACCTGGACGGAATTTATCGACACCTGCGCCGCCTTACGCGCTTTTTACAACCGCACCGACCGTTCGCACCTATATCTGATCGACGCGTACCTAAACTGGGAGCCGGTCATGTATCCGATATTCCGCGCAAACGGCGCCGAGATCATCGATGCCGCGGGGAACGTCGTGGTAGACAAGCAAGAGACGCGCGCGGCGCTCGATATGTTCAACCTGTTAATTTCCAATCGGTACGCCGCCGGTTTCGATTCGGCCACGCAGGCAAACTACGAGGGCGGGCAGGGCGCCATGCTGTTTCACTCGGCACCGGCCGCCCACTACCTTGCCTCCCTGGGCGACGAATACGATCTGACGACCTTTCCGCTCATCGGCGATACGCCCAAGATCGGGACGGGCGCGGCCGGGTACTCGGTCTACAGCCGTTCGGCAAACCGCGACCTTGCCTGGACCTTTTTACAGTTTATTTTGTCCGAGGACGGGCAGGAAAGCCTGGCGAAAGGCGGAAACACCGTGCCGCCGATCCGCAAGGATATGCAGGACCCCGCACGCTTCACCTGGGGGAGGGGCTTTTCGGACGTCAATATGGCGGCGTACGTTTTCGGGACGGAGTACTGCATTCCGACGGACTTCTTTGTGCCCTACAACAGCATTCAGGCCGATCTCGTCGACACCTTGGGCGCGTTGGTAAAAAACGCCGCCAAGGAAAACGCAAACGTCAACGAGGCGATCCTTCGCTGCAAGTCGGACATGGAATACTATATCGGCCGGATCCAATAGGCGGCTAAAAGGCTAAAAAAGGGGAGGAGAGATGCGCGCAAGCACGGGACAAACAAACGCCAAGACGGCGGGCGGCTTTTTTAAGAAGAGCATGGCCGGCTGGCTGTTCACGTCGCCCATGACGCTGGGGCTGCTTTTGTTTACCTTTTACCCGATGGTCATGTCGCTGGTCTACGCCTTTTCCAACTTTAACGGGGTCGAGCAATTCGATTTTGTGGGGTTCCGCAATTTTACCGACGTCTTTTCGGATCGGGATTTTTACACCGTCCTAAAAAATACTTTTCTGCACGCCGCGATCTCGGTGCCGCTCAATCTCGTCCTGTCGTACCTGCTCGCGCTTTTGGTCAACCAGAGGATCAAGGGGATCGCGTCGTTTCGGGTGTTTTATTACCTGCCGGTCGTCATTCCCGGCATCGTGTCGGGCGTTTTGTGGAAGGATATTTACAACCCCGAATTTGGCATTCTCAATCAGATGCTGCAAAATCTCGGCCTGCCGCCCGGCAAATTTTTGGAGGCCTCGGGGACGGCAATGGCCTCCTTGATCGTCCTAAACCTCTGGACGCTGGGCGCCTCCATGGCGCTATGGCTGTCCGCGCTGAAAAACATTCCCGAAGCCCTGTACGAATCGGCCAAGATCGACGGCATTACGCCCGTCAAGCGGCTGTTTTTTATCACCGTTCCGATGTCAACGACCATGATTTTTTACAACCTGATCACCGGCATTATCGGCGCGTTGCAGACAAATTCGACGCTGGTCATCGCAAACTCTAAGGGGCGGGGGCCGGACAACAGCCTGTATTTTTACGCGGTCAAAATTTATCATGAGGCGTTTGACGGCACGCGGTTTAATTATGGGTACGCCAGCGCGTTGGCCTGGATCCTGTTTTTGATCATCGCGCTCTTGACGGTGACCGTTTTTAAGACCAACAAGTGGGTGTATTACGGGGAGGACGGCTAGGCATGAAACGATCCGCCGCTATCCAATTTAAAGCGCCGCCGCCGACGATTGCGCTCGCGGCCTCCCGCCGCAAAAAACAGCGGGAGCGCGCCGCCTTTTTGACGGTCATGTACCTCTTTATGGCGGCCGTTGCCGTCGTGCTTTTGTTTCCGTACGCGTTTATGGCGTCCCGCAGCCTGATGTCGGGGCGGGAGGTGTCCGGCCTGCCGGTGCGCTTTTTTCCGACCGCGGCGACGTTGGAGGCGTATCAAAAATTCTTTTCGGGCGGCAGCCATTATATGCGCTATACGCTCAACACCCTAAAGGTGCTGCTGTGCAACATGATCGCGATCCCGCTGTCGGCGTCCCTGGTCGCCTACGGCTTTGCCAAGCTGAGGTTTAAAGGGAAGGGCCTCCTGTTTGCGGCCATGATGGGGACGGTGCTGCTGCCCGGCGTCGTGCTGCAGATTCCGCAGTATATCCTGTTTGTCTCCTTAGGGTGGAACGGCACGCTGCTCCCGATGACCGTCCCCAATTTTTTCGGGGGCGGCGCCATAAACGTCTTTTTGCTGCGGCAGTTTATGCGCAGC
Source organism: Clostridiales bacterium (assembly GCA_031255775.1). GTDB lineage: Bacteria > Bacillota > Clostridia > Christensenellales > Pumilibacteraceae > JAIRRW01. The sequence continues at coordinate 15,449 of JAIRRW010000034.1, read as the reverse complement.
CTGCCCAAGGATTTGGACGACGCCGCAAAAATCGACGGCGCAAACGCCCTGCGGCGCTATTGGTCGATCGTGCTGCCCCTGTGCGTGCCGGTCATCATTTTTGTGTGGATCGGGGTGTTCAACACATATTGGGGCGACTATTATTCGCCGCTCATCTATGTGCGCTCCAGCCCCGACAAAATCACCTTGGCGCTCGGCATCTACAACGAAACGACGGTCAACGCGCCCACGATCAACGACGCCAACCTTAGGATGGCGGCCGGCGTCTTTATGTCGCTGCCGCCGGCGGTCATATTTTTTATATTCCAGCGCCAACTGATCGACGGGATCGTGATGACGGGGATCAAGGGCTGACGGGGAGAGAGGAGGGATCGGCAATGAAAAAAACGAAACTGCTTTTTATGCGCCTTTTGGCCGCCGTCATGACGGGCGCCCTGTTGCTTGCCGCCTGCGACCCGATCGAAATCGAAACGGTGACCGCGTGGGACCCGATCGATAGCACGGTCAGCCGAATCTCCGGTATCGACGCGCTTTCGCGGCCGATCGAGCCGCAGCGGGAGGGCGAAAAAAAGCACGACGTCGGCATGTTCTACTTTCTTTGGAGCGGCACGGCGCACAGCGCGGGCATATTTGACATCGGCAAGCTACAGGCGGAAAATCCCGCCTCACTCTACGGCCCCGGCGACGCAAACAGCCCGGCCTGGCAAATGCACTACTGGGGGGAGCCGCTGTTTGGGTATTACAACAACCTCGACCCGTGGGTGATCGAGCGGCACGTGGAGATGCTGACCTTTGCGGGGATCGATTTTTTGGTCTTGGATACGACAAACGGCCCGACCTACGACGCGCAGCTGGAGGTCTTGTTTCGCGCGCTGGACAAGTACCGCCTTGACGGCTTTAGCGTGCCCAAGGTCACCATGCTGACGCACAGCGGTTCCATCGATGTCATCAAGCATTTCTACAAGACGATCTACCGGGAGGGGCGGTATCGCGAGCTCTGGTACGCCCCCAACGGCAAGCCCTTTATCGTCGGGACAAAATGGGGCTGGCGGGAGGAGGATTTTGCCGTCCGCGACTTTTTTGACATTCGCGAGGTGCAGTGGCCGGACAGCAACATCGACCTAAGAAATTTCCCCTGGATCGACTTTTACTATCCGCTCAACAATTATGAGGGGACGATGGTCGTCTCCGTCGCGCAGCACAATTCGCTGCAAATGAGCCGCGAATCCGACGGAAACCGCGGCAGAGGCTATAGCTTCGAAACCTTTATAAACGACCCCGATCAGTCGGACGCGGGGCTCAACTACGGCTTTCAGTGGGCGTGCGTCCATCAAAACAGGGACGCGCTCGACACGGTTTTTGTCACCGGCTGGAACGAGTGGTCGGCGGCAAAGCATATCGACGGCGAGGGCAAGATGTACTTTGTCGATTCGTTCAACAAGACGTATTCGCGGGACATCGAGCCCATGCGGGGCGGCCACGGCGACAATTTTTATATGCAAACGGTTTCCAACATTCACCGCCTAAACGGCCAACCCCAAAGGAGCGCCGTCTTTGCCAAGCACAAGCTCGACGCGTACGCCGACCCCGATGCCTGGCGGGACGTCCGCTACGAATACCGGGATTTTCGCGGGGACGCGTCGGTGCGCGAGCATATCGACGCCTCGGGAAAAACGGTCTATCGCGATGCTTCCGCCCGCAACGATATTGTGTCGGTCAAGGCGGCGCACGATGACGAAAGCCTCTACTTTTTTGTGACGACGAGAGAGGCCGTCACGCCGTACGAGGCGGGCGACACGTCTTGGATGAATATTTTGCTCAACGTCGGCAACACGGCAAGCGGCTTTGAGGGGTATGACTTTATCCTAAATTACAGCCCGGATCCCGAAAACGGGACGACCCTTGTCCATCGGCTGACAAACGGCTTTTCGCCGGAAATCGCGGGGTCGGCGGCGCTGACGGTTTTGGGCGGCAGCCTGTTTATCCGGCTTTCGCGAGAGACGGTCGGGCTGAGTGCACGGGAGCCGTATTTTGGATTCAAGGTCTCGGACCACATCCAAAATCAGGCGGACATGGCCGAGTATTATGTCGGCGGCGACAGCGCCCCGATCGGCAGACTCAACTACACATACGGCAGGTAGAGCGAATGAAGCATTGGGGAAAAACAATAAAGGTTTGGGTTTTGATTATGAGCATACTGACCAATTTACGCGCGGCGGCGGGCTGCGCGGTCGACAAGCCGATCGAGGACGGCGTGCTCGTCTACGAAAACAATGCCTTTCAAATGGACGCGGCCTTGGACGACGGCGGCTTTGACAAAAACCTTTCCCTCCTCAAGACGGCGGCGACGGACGACTTTTCCCGCGCGATGGGGCCGATCACGGGCTACAAGACGGACAAGGAAAGGTATGTCGGCCTGTTCTATTTTTTATGGCACGGCTACCACGCGGGACAGCAGACCGATATTTACGACATCAGCAAGTTACTGGACGAAAATTACGACGCGCTCCTGGATACGGAAACGAACGCCGCCAGCCCGCCGGGACGGTATCATCATTGGGGCGAGCCGCTGTTTGGGTACTATCATTCGATGGACCCGTGGGTGTTTCGCAAGCACATCGAGCTGTTGACGTTTGCGGGCGTGGACTTTTTGGTTTTCGACGTGACAAACGGCTTTGATTATCTGGAGGTGTGCGAGGTCATCCTGCCGATCCTACAGGAATATTACGACGCGGGCTGGAACGTCCCCAAGTTTATGTTTTATACAAACTCCGCCTCGCAAGCGACCGTCAGGCGGCTCTACGAGGGGTATCATCCCGACAAGCCGCTTCCGCACAAGGGCGAGCTGTACAATTCGGGCATTTACAAGCGGGGACGCTATGAGCGGCTCTGGTTCAAAAACGACGGAAAGCCTATGATCGTCGCCGTCACCCCCGAAAACAACAAGGCGTCGGACGCCGGGACGGCGGATACCGTCACGGACGCCGAGCTGCTGCAATTTTTTAGCTTTCGCGAGTCGCAGTGGCCAAACACCGGGGCACAAAACCGCAACGCCAACGGTTTCCCCTGGATCGACTGGACGCGGCCGCAGCACGTGCATACCGACACGATCAACGTCAGCGTCGCCCAGCACAATCGGCTCCCGTTTTCCGACAGCCTGATCAGCGAGGCCATCGCCGACCTAAACCGGGGCCGCGGGTACAGCTCCGAAAAGGGCGCCGATCACAGCAATTCGGCCGTTCGTTCGGGACTGAATTTTGAGGAACAGTGGGCGGCCGCGAAGGAAAGGGATGTCAAGTACACGTTTGTGACGGGCTGGAACGAATGGATCGCGCTAAAGCTTGTCGGCGATCCGCCCAACCCGCCGGTCGGCGGAAACCGCGCATACTTTGTCGACACCCTAAACGAGGAATATTCGCGCGACGCGGAAATGATGCGGGGCGGGTATTTCGACAATTTTTATCTCCAGACGGCGCGCAATATCCGGGAATTAAAGGGGGAAAAGGGAGACACGCCGACGGGCGCAAGGACGACGATCGACATCAAAAAAGGCCTGGCGCAGTGGAACGCCGTGCGGGACGCGTACTTCGATTTTACCGGCGAATGCGCGGCGCGTGACCATGTCGGCATGGCCGGGACGGTTCGCTACAGGGACGGGTCAAACCGCAACGACATCCGCGAGATCCGGGTGACGCACGACGACGATTTTCTCTATTTTATGGTGGATACGGCCTCGGACAACGTCGTTGATCTGACGGGCGGGAGGTGGATGAATATCCTGCTCGGCACAGAGGGGCAGGGGGCGGGTCGAAAGGGCTATCAATATCTCCTAAACCGCAGACCGGGCGCGGACGGCGTCAGCTCGGTCGAGGCGATCTCCGCCGACCCCTCCGGCGGCGCCGTATACCGGGACGCCGGGCGGCTCAATTATTCGGTCGCCGGAAAAACGGTGCAATACAAGATTCCCAAGGCCTATCTAAAGCTGGGCGATTCGTTTACCATCCGCTTTAAGGTCTTGGACAACGTCGCCGATTTGAGCGATCCGGAAAGCTATTATACGACCGGAGACACCGCCCCGGCGGGACGGCTCAACTATGTGTTTTCGGCTTAGGGCGTGTTGCCGCGAGATTTAAATCGGTCGGTTTTAGGTCGTGTTTACGAATAAACAAGACTTTATGAGGAGGAACAACATGAGGATACAAGCAAAACGGATGATTTTTTTGTGCGCGGCCGCCGCCCTCCTTTTTGCGTCGGCCGCCGCCGCGGCGTTTAGGACGGTTGCGTATGCCGAGAGCGCCGCGCAGTTTGTCAATGTGTCGGGCGCGGCCCTCACCCCCGACGGAAAGGGCGGGGTGGGCGTCGCGTTTCCCTCGGGCGAATGCGAGATCCGATATCCGGCCGCGCTGGACTTTGCGGCGGGGCGGGAAATCACGTTTTCCCTCGCCGCGCCCGGGTTTAGGGTGAGCGCCGCGCGAACCGACTATTTGGAATTTTCGATCCTGAACGGAACCGAGGGGTTTGAGATGATTCTCTACCCGATGTACTCGCAAATCGCGACAAATGTGGCCAAATCGCGCGTTGACGTCTATCTTTTGGACGGGAACGAGCGGACGCTGTTAGAGACCCTGCCGGGCTATGACGCCGCGCTGGGCACGCACAGCATTTCGCTGCAGCGGTATGAGGGGCTGTATTATTTGGCGGCGGACGGCCACTGCGCCCTCCCCTCCCGGGACGCGGCGGGCTTTGACCTAAGCGCCGCAACGCTGACGGTCAAAGCGAGGTCAACTGCGGCCGCTCCGGCCTTTTCGGTCGCCTCGATCGAAAGCGCCGCGCCCGACTTTGCCTTTGGCGAATGGGCGACGCTCGGGCATTCGACGGTGACCGAAAACGCCGACGGCACGCTAAGATACACCGTCGACGACAAGTGGAGCGACCAAAACAACGGCCGCGACGTCCTGTTTATGCGCGAGATCGTGCAAAACACCAAGGGCTACGACGTCACAAAGCCCATCGTTTTCGACCTGCATTACGACACAAAGAATACCCCGGCTGTCTGGTGGGGCATCGCCTTGGCGCGTGCGCCCTTTGACGGGATAAAGCCCTATCGGGTCGTCCAAGACGGCGAGGGCGGCGAGCTCGAGCGGCAGCCCGACTCCGACCATATGTCCGACAATTTCGGCATCATGTTTCAGACGACGACGGGCTACGCCGAGCCCTACTATGACAATACGGCGCTGCGCGCGTTTAGCGACAACGGGGGCGGACGCGATTACGCGGGCAAAACGATGCTCAACCGCATCGAATACCACATCGGCGAGACGGGCGCCGTCGTCAAATGGAACGGGCTGACGCTCTTTCAGGATTTCGTGATGAAGCGGTCGGATTTTCCGGGCGGCAGGGCGTATCCGTACCTCAATTTTATCGAGACGCCGGCCAATAAAAACAAGTTCAACGTCGTCACCGTCAAGGGCATCAACGCCCCCGACGCCGAAAGGATCAGCTATCGGCTCTCAAAACATTCGGCGGCGGATCTGGCCGTGCCCTTTTCCGTCGCCCAAAACAACGGCGCGATCGTCCTTTTGGACGGCGGCAAACAGCCGATTCCCGCGTCCGCCTATTCGGTCAACGACGCGCAAACCGAGCTGGTCATCAAAAACGCGTTCCTCAAAACCCTTGGCGGCGGCGATAACTATATCTATCTAAAAAATGAGGGCGGGATCGAGCGGCTGACGATCCGTATGCTGGACGAATTGGTCGAGATTCTGCCCCCGGCGCCGGAAAAGGACGAGTATGTTTTTGAGGTCGGCAGTCTGACGGAGGACGCGCGTTTTATCGTGGACGTAAAAAACGGCGCGTTCGCCCGAATCACCGGCAACGGCCTTTCGACCTCACGGTACAGCTATGAGGCGGGCGAGGGGACGACGGTCGTCCTGACCGTCAAGCAGGATTTTATCAACAATCTAAAGAGCGGCGTCTACACCTTTGTCATCAAGACCGACGACCCCGACGACGCGGAGGCCGACGGCGCGACGGGGCAGCTGGTCATTCGCATGACCGAAGCGGGCGGCGGGGACGGGGACGGCTCGACCGATTCGCCCGCCCTGCTCGGCTGCCGATCGGCGGCGGGCGGCGCGGGCGGCGCGCTTTCGCTGCTGCCGCTTGCGGGCGCGGCCGTATGGCTGGCAAAAAAGGGCAAAAAACAAACCGATCACACGGATGGGGAGAAAACAGCATGAAAAAAACCGAGTACACAAATCCGCCGCAGGGCAGAGATTGCGCGGCACGCAAAAAGGCCGAAGCCAATAAGCGGCTGACGGCGCTTGGCTTGCTTTTCGCGCTGCTGGCGGGCGTCGTTTTGCTTGCGCAAATCGGGCAGGCGGGAAAGGGGCGGGACGCGCACGCGGCGGCCGAGCCGTCGTTTGCCTACGCGACCCGCGCGACGGGCCCCGATTTTGTCGTCCACTGGAACAATTACACCAACCGGTACAACTTTATTTTTGCCGATCTGCTGGACAACCGCAACACGGCGACCGACATCCGGTTTATGAGCCACATCTATGTCAAACCGGCCGGGGCGGCGCAGGGCTATACCCTGGAGCAATACCGTCAGCAGAGCGGCAACTACATTGTCATCCACATCATGAGCAACCAAATGCACTTTACGCTCAGCAGTATCAACCGCGTGGGGCCGGGCGCGACCGTCAAATTCTTAAAGGGCTTTGAGTTTTTGACGTCTGCGGACGACCGCGACTATTGGGCGGACACCGGCGGCCCGCGTCCCGACAGGTATGTGCGAAACGGCCAGACCTTGAGCGAGGACGTCGAGCTGTATGTGACCGGGGACGGCACCTTTGTCAGGATGGAACCGGCAGGCTCGCCCCTGTCGGCGCCGACGGTCAGCGTGCCTACGACGGAGGCCTTTCCCGGGTATTACAGCTTCAATCTCGAATACAGGCAGATGATCCACTACGGCGAGCTGGAGGACGCCCATCTGTCCAGTATATACGCCGCCAATCAGATTTTGTTCAACGGGTATTCGATCGCGCAGCTAAACGCGGCAAACCCGCAAAATCAATCGGCGGTGCACTACGCCGATTATATGGTTCGGGTCTGGATCCACGAAAATACGGTCATGGACGGCAAAAGTATTTTTTTGGCCGGGCACGAAAACCGTTTGACGGTGACGGCGGATTTTGTCAGCGACACCGGGTATGTGCCGGAGGCGGATTATGTCCGCTATTACTATCCCGAATGGGCCTGGTGGGCGGCGCGGTACGAGGGAAAGCCCGACGGCGGGCGCGGACTGGACCCGATCGGCGTCTCGGCCTTTGTGACGGACGCGTACGGGAACATTTCGTTTACCGTGCGCATGGACGGAAACATGGTCGAAACGCCCTACCTGCACATAAACGGGATCCCCTCCTGGCTGGCCACGACGCCCTATGCCGCGAGTCTGGACCCGACGATCATAAACGGCTCTAAAAACGCGCTGCTTGACGGCCTGTATTTCGACGGGTACTCGATCCGCGACTATATGGCCAAGGAGACGGCGGGGGCACAGGCGCAGAGCGAGGCCGTCATGGTGCACTTTGAGACAAAAAACACGCTGACGGTCACGTTTCAAAAGGAGCGCGAAACCACGCCCAACATCAACCTGTCGCACACGGTCAAGCTCGACGCCGACGTATTTTACAGCCCCGACGGCAACTATTTTAACGAGACCTTCGAGTATATTTGGACACCGGCCGCGGGCGGGGGAAACGGGTATTGGCGCGCAAGGGCGACCGGCATCGAGTTAAACGCCGCGTCGCTGACGATGTTTGTCGGCGATGAGACGGCGCTGACGGCGACGGTCAAGCCCTCGTTCGCGACCGAAAGGACGGTCGAGTGGCGCAGCAACAACCGACGCGCGGCGACGGTTGACGAAAACGGAACCGTCGCGGCGGTCGGCACGGGCGTTGCGACCGTGTACGCGGTCGCCCGCGACGGGGAGCATACCGCGACCTGTGCCGTGACCGTGTATCCGGCGGGCGGCGAGGTCATAAAAGTCACGGGCGTTTCTTTGAGCGAATCGGCGCACACCGTGGCAAGCGGCGGGAGCTTTATCCTGACCGCGTCCGTCCTGCCCGAAAACGCGACGATCCGGGACGTGAGCTTTTCGAGCAGCAACCCGCTGGTCGCCTCGGTCGAGGCGGGCGTGGTCACGGGCAGGGCGGCGGGCGCCGCGTATATATCGGTGACGACCGCCGAAGGCGCTTTTAGCGCCTCCTGCCGCGTGACGGTGGAGGCCGTGCGGGTAAAAAGCATCACGCTTGACCGGCTGGCCTATCCGCTGGCGGCGGGCGCCGACTTTAGGCTGACGGTTCTGTTTACCCCGGCGGCGGCGACAAACCGGGCGGTATTTTTCGAGAGCGAAGCGCCGCTTGTGGCAAGCGTGAGCGCGGACGGCACGGTCACCGGGCTGCGCGCCGGGACGGCGGCCATTCGGGCGTACGCCCTCGACGGCTATCATCAGGCCGTCTGTACCGTCATCGTGACCGATACGGCGGATAGCGGGATCACCGCGCTGACGCTGAGCGAAAAGCAACTGTATCTAAAGCCGGGCGCCACGGGTCTGTTGACGGCCGAGGCGACGGGCGGACAGGCGGGCGAAATGCTGCTGTGGGAGTCGGGCGACGAGAGCGTTGCGGTGGTCAAAAACGGCGTGGTCACGGCGCTCAAAAACGGGACGGCGACAATCACGGTCAAAAATGCCGCGGGCGCCGTTCGGGCGGAATGTGCGGTCACGGTCAGCGACAGCGGGTCGCCGGGCTGCGGCTCGCTTGCGGCCGCCCACGGCGCGGCGGCGCTGCTCTCAGGGGCGGCAGCGGTTGTCTTATTGTGGATAAAACGGCGGCCCGCCGACCGTGACGGAAAGGGGAGGAGAGAAGAATAATGCGCGAAAAAATCAAGCATATCAAAAAATCGAAGGCGGCGGTCCTGGGGCTGATCGTGGCCGCGCTGTTTGCGCTCTGTCTGCCCGCGGCCGTTCATCGGCACACGGCAAAAGCGGCGGGCACAAATATCGTTCAGCCGACGCTGGATGACTTTTTATTGGGGACATACATCGGCTACTACGACGAAACCGTCGCGCCCTACAGCGTGCAGGTCGCCGATATGGCCGCCGCCGGGCTAAACTATCACACGCACCCGGGACGCAATTATTTGGCGGGGTATCACAACGATTTGGAATTTTGGCGGCAGACGGACGCGCTGTACAAGACCTACGGCATGGCGTACGGCCTCATGGACGGCGACGGGTCAAGCGTCGGACGCGCCCCGGGCGGCGGCTTTACGGCGATCGAGGTACTGCCGCGCGAGCCGGATTCGGTCGTGGCCGGGTGGGGCAAGCAGCTCTCAAACGCGCTGATGTACACCCTAAAGGACGAGCCCGCCTACAGCGAGCTGCCGGGCGAGGTCAACCGTTTAAAATACTTTGCCGACCAAAACGCCGCTATGCCGTCCTTTATCAACCTGTTTCCCTCCTATGTCGGGGCGGGGGCGCTGGGCGGCAGCTTTGCGCATTATATGCAGACGCTTGTCGACCTGACCGCGGCCAAGGGCGAGACGCTTGCCTATCTGGCGGTGGATAACTATCCCTATCCCGAGGGGACGAGCGGCATCCGCGCGACCTATTTTGAGGACCTCGAAACGCAGCGCCGCGTCGCCTACGACAACGGCAAGCTCAAAACGGCCAACTTTGTCAACGCGACCGAGGGCGAGGGGACGCGGTTTCCGACGATGGGCGAGGCCAGAGCCAATATGTACAACCTTGTCGCCTACGGCCACAAGCTGATCAGCTATTTCAACTGGGGCTCGCCCGCCCAGCACGAGGTTGCGTCTCCGGCCTTTAAAAAGTCGGTCATCCAGCCCAACGGTTCGCGCTGCTCGATCTATGACGGGCTGGTCGAATTAAACTGGGAGGTGCGCGCCATGGGCAGTCTGCTGATGCAGCTGGACGCCCGCAACGTCTACCACACGGGGCTGGCGATTCCGCAGGGCGTGCCCGCGCTGGACGCGGGGTATTTCCTAAAGCCCGCCGCGCAGTCCGAGAGCTTTATCATATCCGATCTGGCGCACAAGAGCGGCGGCAGCGATTTTGTCATGCTGCAAAACAAAAACACCGAGCTGGAGGTCACAAGCGTATTTATCGTCAAAGAGGGCTTGGGGGTCAACGGCTTAGAATGGTTCAACCCCAAAACCGGCGGATTTGAGGCCGTGCCCGTCGAGGGCGGCAGCTTTGTGCAGTCCTTCCGCGCCGGAGAGGGAAAGCTCTACCGTATAAGCGGCAGCGTCGATACGGTCGAAGCGCCCGCGCTGTCGCAGCCGAGCGGCTATTACAACGGCGACGTCACCGTGACGCTCTCGGCGTCCGCCCCCGCCTCGGATATCTATTATACGCTGGACGGCGCCTATCCCACCCAAAACGGGACACGGTACCAATCGCCCCTCACCTTTTCGCGGGGGCAGACGTCTAAGCTGAATTTCGTTCGGGCGGCGGCGTATCAAAACGGCAAGGCGAGCGCGGTCACGGAGGGCGTGTATGTCCTGGCGGGGACGGGCGAGACGCCGACCGATCTGATCGAAACAAGGTCGCTTGCCAACGACGACGGCAGGTGGACGCTGGCGGACCATCCGGTCAGCGGCGCGGCATACGGCCTCTTGCGCCGGCACGAATACAACACGGCCTTCGCCTTTCGCAACGACGCCCTCTGCCACTTCAACGATTCGGGCAGCTTCCTCATGCAAAACGGTCTGCTGCAAGGGACCTTCCGATTCGAAAACACCGTTTCGCCGGGCGGATCGGGCGGCTTTATCGGCTTCTCGCTCTTTTCGACAAAGGCGGCCGCAAACAGTCCCGAATCCCTGTCCGGGGATTCCTTGGTGACGGCGATCGGCGTTGCGCCGGACGGCACGGTCCACGCGAAAAACGCGGACGGCGCGATCGGGGAGCGGGGGATCCGGGTGCCCGGCTTTGACCCTGCGCAGGCGTTTACCCTGCGCGTGATCCACTTTGGCGACACGCTGATGCTGTTTGTCAACGGCACGCCGTATTGGCAACACCGCGACCCGGCCTTTGCCGCCTTCCGCAGCGCCGCGGCATCGGGCGGCAAGTATAAGTGCGGCATCTATGCCGGGCCGTATCTCATGAATGCCTACGACGTGACGCGCGTCATGTTTGACGAGCAGGCCTATCAAAGCGAAAACAAGCTGACGGACATCCTTGTCGGCAAAAATATCATTCTGCCCTACCGCGCGTCAAAGGCGGAGCTGGCCGCCGAGCTCCCCGAGGCGGTCACGCTGGTCGACGACCGGGGCAAGGCCTATCCGGCGGACGTTGTCTGGACGGCGGACGACTTTGACGGCAGCGCGTCGGGATTTACGTTTGTCGAGGGTACGTGCGACCTGACGGGGCTGGCAAACCCCAACGGCCTTGTGCCGCGGATCAGCGTGTTTGTCAAGCATGACCTTGCGCTTGCCGCGATCCAAGCGCTTTTGAGCAAATTTCGGGATCTAAACGGAACGCATTTCGACCCGGCCGGCTGGCAGACCGCGAGCGAGGCCTATCTGGCCGCGGGAAAGATCGTCGGATACAGCTTTGCGGCGCAGACCGACGTCGATTCGGCGCAAGCGGCGCTCTCGGCGGCGATCGACGCGCTCGTCCGGCTAAACGTTGACCGCACGGCGCTCCTCGCGCTGTTGACCCGGGCAAGGGCGGTCGAGGCGGCGGACTATACGGCCGCGTCCTTTGACGCGCTGCAAGAGACGGTCGGCGCGGCACAGGCCGTGTTTGACAGCAACCTGTCCTCTCAAACCGATTTGGACATCGCGCTGGGCGCCTTAGAAAACGCGCTGGACGCGCTGGAGGCGGTCACCCACCCGGTCGAGGTCATCGTGATCGAGAGCGTGCTCAATCTATTCGAAGGAGAGGTTTACGAGCTTGCCGTCAGCGTCTACCCACAGGCGGCGACCGATAAACGGATCGGCAGCTACGCGTCGGACGCGCCGGAGGTGGCGACGGTCACGCCGGACGGGCTGGTCACCGCCCTGTCGGAGGGATCGGCGCTCATTACGGTTCGATCCGCAGACGGCGGCGCCTCGGCAACCTGCCGGGTCAACGTCATCAAAAAGAGCGGCGCGGCGGGCTTTGTTTTCCGCGCAAGCCTCCACAAGGGCGGCCGCTTGCGGCTGGGCTCGGTTTTCGCCTTTGACAGCGGGGACGCGGTCGTCTGGACCTCGTTGGATACCGCCGTCGCGACCGTCAATGCCGTCGGCACGGTGACGGCGGTCGAGCTCGGCGTGACGACGATCACGGCAAGCGCCGGAGGCGCGGCGGCCGTGTGCGAGCTTACGGTGACCGACGGAGCGGACGGCGCCCTCATCTTTACCAACAACGTTCGCCTGCGGGTCGGCGAATACGCCGCGCTGAGCGCAAGCCTGACGTCGGACGAACAGGCGGTCATTGTCTGGACGTCGGCGGACGACTCGGTGGCGACGGTGACGGCGGAGGGGGTCGTCCGGGGGATAAAGGCCGGACAGGTCACCGTTACGGCAAGCGCGGGCGGGGTCTCGGCGACCTGTGTCGTTCTCGTGACCGATCCGCCCGCAAGCGGCTGCGGCAGCGCGGGGACGGGCGGCGGCGCCCTAAGCCTGCTTGCGCCGTTGGCGGCTGCGGGTCTGGCGCCGCTAATCGGACGCAAAAAGTCAAAACGACCTAAGTGGTCAACACGACCCGGTAAGTCATGCTCACATGAGTGAAAAAAAATAGGAGGAAGGTATGAAAAAGAGTAGGAAAAAGAAAGGATTTAGTCTCTTGCTGGCGTTGGGTCTCGTGATCTCGGTTTTGACCCTGTCCGCGTGTGCGGAAAAGCAGTCCGAATTGACGATCGACGGGCCGTCCGTCCTGTATGTGGGACAAGAGGTGCAATTGACGGCGTCGGGAGGCTCCGGCGCGGGCGCGGTGACCTTTGAGGCCGTGGGCGGCAGTGACAACTGCACCCTGACGGCGCAGGGTCTCTTGACGGCGCTCAAGGCGGGCGAGGTCAGGGTTCGCGCCAAAAAGGCGGCTGCGGACGGTTACGGCGAGGCGGTCTCCCAAGAACTCGGCATCACGATCTCCGCCGTTTCCGCCGCCGCAAAAAACGTCGTCGATTCGATCGACGCGCTGCCCGCGCCCGATAGCCTGCGCTACGGCGACAAGGCGGCGGTCGAGCTCATTCGCGCGTATTTCGAGGCGCTTCCGGCCGCCGAGAAGGCGCAGGTGGCCAACCTGAGCGCGCTCGCTGCGGCGGAGGAGAAAATCACCGAACTGGGGACGGCCGTCGATTCGGCAAGCCTGTCCGCACAGCCCGCTAAAAAGGACTATACGCGCGGAGAACAGCTGGACGTTACCGGCGGCAAGCTCACGGCCGTTTTTGTCAACGGCACGGTTAGCACGGTCGATTTGACCTCCGATATGGTGACGGGCTTCGAGCCGCTCACGCCGGGCGGCCAAACGCTGACGGTTTCCTATGCGGATAAGTCCGCGGGTACGTACGGCGTGACGGTGTCAAATCCGGCGGCAGTCACGGCGGTGATCGATTTGATCGCCGCGCTGCCCGCAGGAGGGGAATTGGCGCTTTCGGACGAGAACGCGGTAGCCGCCGCAAGAATCGCGTACGACGCGCTGCCGGGCGGCCTGTACAAGGGCTGGGTGTCAAATTACGACGCCTTGACCGCGGCGGAAGCGCGCATCGCCGTTTTAAAAGAGGAAAAATCGATCCGTGACGTCGTTGACTTGATCGCCGCGCTGCCGGCGGTCGGCCAATTGCGCTACGCCGACAAAACGGCCGTCGAGGCCGCTAGATCCGCTTATGAGGCGCTGGAACCGTCCCGGCAGGGGCGCGTCGACAATCTGGACGTGCTCGAAGCGGCGGAAGCGGAGATTCTCCGGCTGGGCGGGCTTGTCGAGACGGTCCTGCTTTCGACCGAGCCGTCGGTCAAAAGCTACGAGCGCGGCGCGGCGGCTCTCGACGTCACCGGCGGCAAGCTCACGGTCACCAAATACAACGGCGCCGCGTCCGAGGTCGCGCTTACCGTCGATATGGCTTCGGGCTACGATCTTTCGGCGTCCGGCGAGCAGACCGTGACCGTCACGTATCTGTCGCTCACGGCGGGGAGCTACAAAATCCAGGTCAACAATCCGGCGGAGGTCGCCTCGGTCGTTGACCTCATCTTACAGCTGCCGCTCGTCAACAACCTCGTATACGGCGACAAAGCGCAGGTGGATGCGGCAAGGTCCGCGTACGACGCGCTGCCGGGCGACGCGTATAAGGCATGGGTAACCAACTATCAGACGCTGACGGCGGCGGAAGCAAAAATCGCCGAGCTGGGGCAAAAGGCGGTTTCGCTTTCCTGGAAGGCGGGCAGCGAGCCGGCAACGCAGGCGCTTGTCAATTCCGCTTACGCGGCCAGCGGCGTTGCCGTTGTGACAAAAGCGGACGGCTCGACCGAGGAGGTGGCGGCCGGCGGATTGACGCTCGGAGCCAGCGACTGGTACACGTACAACGGAGTTGTCGGACAGACCGCTTACGTGCGGCTCGTCTACGACGGTATCGTGATTCAGTACAACGTGACCTTTATCAGCGGCTATAAGAGCGTGGTGTTTGACGAAATGCGGTACGCTTTCGGCGAAGGCTTTTCTTACAAAAACAGGGTCACGGTCACGTATATGGACGACACCTCCGAAATCATCGATTTCAACGGGACAAATTTTACCATTCAAAGCAGCGCCTACAATCCCAACGTGCCGGGCGCGTATCCGTCCAGATTTACATTAAAGAGCCGTAAAGGCGTTGCGGACGAGATACACCTCATCGATCTCATCGTCGACTATCCGCAGTCGGTCTTGACCTTTAACGCGCTGGCGGCCGCGCTGCCGGAGCTCGGCCAACTCGTATACGCGGATTACACCGCCGTTTTTGCCGCCCGCGCGGCATACGGCGCGATCGCGCCCGATCATCTCAAATGGGCGGTCGGGCTCAATAAGGTTGCCGCGCTGGAAGCCCAGATCGAGCAGCTGGCGCCCGCGGCCGCGGCGAGTGTCGAGGCGGTCATTGCGGCGCTCGGCGACGCCCAAAATTTGACACTAAACGACGCGGACGCGGTGACGGCGGCGCGGACTGCCTACAACGCCCTGTATTCCGCTCACCGCAGCCAAGTGCAAAACTATCAAAATCTGGTCGACGCGGAAAACAAAATTCTCGCCCTGACCGGCGCTTCTGCGGCGGCGGCAACGGTGACCGCGCTCATCAACGCCCTTCCGGCCGCAAACGCGCTTGTCTACGCGGACAAACCGCAGGTCGACGCGGCCAGAACCGCCTATGACGGCCTGACGCCGGAGGAAAAGGCGTTTGTCGCCAATCTGGCGG
>JAIRRW010000137.1 GCA_031255775.1 Clostridiales bacterium | reverse complement strand
GTCTGCTGTCCGTATAAAAAGAGCCCGGCCAGCCAACCGACCGCCAAAATCAATAAAACCGCCGCCGTCGTATAAAAAAGCTTGAGTTGCAATCCGCTCCGTTTCATACTATGTAGTGTAAATAAAGCCGACGCGAATTATGCGGATGACAACCGTCAAAAACAATTTTTCCCTCATCCATTTTTAGGAAAGCAGGCCAAACACGGCCTTTTAGGCGGGTCTTGCGGGTCTGCGTATCCCCGGCGTCGGGTTAAGCAGTGTTGACACGAGATTATAATCGGCAGGTTAAAAAACTTGCTCGATTACACGTGTGTCAACACGACCTAAAGCGAATGCTTGTACGTATCGCTCCAAGCCTTCATCTGCGCGGCGTTATCCGACGACTGCGCGCTGATGTCCTTGCTGCCCGACAGCCGCGCGACCTCCTCGATCGCGCCCGTCCGATCCAAGGGGCGGACGGCGGTAAACGTGCTGCCCGCCTCGACATATTTGGAGATAAAAAAGTGCGCGTCCGCCATCGAGGCAATCTGCGGAAGATGCGTCACGCACAACAGCTGGTGTTTTTTGGACAGCCGCGCCAGTTTTTTGGCGATTTCCTGCCCGACCTTGCCGCTGATCCCGGTATCGATCTCGTCGAATATGAGGACCGGCGTGTCGTCTATGTGGCTGGAAACCACTTTAAGCGCCAGCATGAGCCGGGACAGCTCGCCGCCCGAGATGATCTTGACCAAGGGCTTGACCGGCTGTCCGGCATTGGGGCTCAAATAAAACTCCATGCGATCCATGCCGCCGGACGAGATGTAGGGCTCGCAGGCCTCCCTTGTCGGAAAGGGCTCGAACACGACCTCGAATTTTGAGTCGGCCATGCCCAGCTCCGAGAGCTCGCGAACCACGCTGTCGGTCAGCGCCTTTGCCGCCTCCTTGCGCCGATCGGACAACGTCTTTGACGCCGCGTATATCTCGTCCGTCACCCTTTCGCGCTCTTTTAGGAGCTTGTCAAAATGATCGCCGGCGTTTTCCAACAGATCCAGCTTGGCCGCAAGCTCCTCATGATAGGCCGTCATCCTCGCGTAATTGCCGTATTTTTTTTCGATGCCGCGAATGATGTCCAGCCGTTTTTCCAGCTCGTCGAACTCGGCAGGCGAATATTCCGTCTCATTGAGCTCGTCCGAAACAAGCTCCGCGATGTCGATCAGCTCCGTAGCCGCCGTCGTCAAGCGCTCGCCAAGCTCGTCGTAAATATCCCCGTAGGCGCCAAGCTGGGAAAGCCTTGCCGCGGCCCGGTGACAGCCGCCGACCGCCCCCTCGTCCCCGGCCAATATCTCGTGGGTTTCGGACAGGGCCTCGGCGATCCGCTCGCTCGCTATGTACTTTTTCCGCCGGGCGATGAGCTCGTCCGATTCACCATCCTTGACAGCCGCCTGCGCGATCTCGTCCAGCTGAAAGCGGTACAGATCGAGGCTTCGCGCCCGCACGGACGCGTCGCCGATCTCGGAGAGCTTTGCCGTAAGCTCCCTGTATGTCTGACATAGTACCCGCAGTTTTGCGCGGATTTCCTCGGTATTATGTCTGACATAGTAATCTAAAACTTGCATGTGATTGGCCGGATCGCTCAGGATTTGGTGCTCATTTTGTCCGCATATGTCGACCAAATGCGCCGATATTGTCCTAAGCATGGACAATGTCGCGGCGCGCCCGTTTATTCGGATCTCGTTTTTTCCCTCCGCGGTAAAACGCCGGGACAGGATGAGTACATCCTCCTCCGTATCGAGGCCAAGCTCGAAGAGCGGTTCTCTTAGGGCGGGCGTCCCGGTAAAAACCCCCTCGACGCTGCCCGCCGCCGCCCCGTACCGCAGCATCGTCTTATCATAGCGGCCGCCGATGAGCAGCATGATGCTGTCCACGATGATCGATTTTCCGGCTCCCGTTTCGCCGCTTAAAATATTGAGCCGGGCGTCGAAAGACAGCTCCAGCTCCGAAATCAAGGCGACGTTTTTAATTGTCAGACGTTCGAGCATAAGTGATTTCCTCTATAAATAGGCCGCTTCTTTGAGCCGGTGCGTCAATTCCTCGGCGGCGGACTCGTCGGAGAGAACCGCAAAAACGGTATCGTCGCCGGCAACACAGCCCAAGACCGCCCTGTTTTTTAGGCTGTCTATCATCAGCCCCGCCACATTTGCGCTGCCCGCCAGCGTCTTGACGACGACGATGTTTTGCGCGTATTCGACGGACAGAACCGAATGGCGGAACAGATCGATAAAACGGTTGGAAAACCCTGCGCCGACGGTCTCCTTGGCGTACTTTTGCCGCCGGGTCGCCCCCTGCACCTTGACGAGCCCCAAATCCTTGATGTCCCGTGACACCGTCGCCTGCGTGACGACAAAACCAGCCTGCTGCAACTGGGCGGCAAGCTCCTCCTGCGTCTCGATTTCCTTTTTTGCGATCAGCTCTAACAGCTTTGCGTGACGGGCGTTTCGTGCCATCCCCTCTCCTTTTTTTATCGGGCGTCGGTTTTTTAGGCGTCGGTTTTTTGACGCGCTATCCCTGCGGTCATCGTTCGGTCATGCCCCATTTGTTTAGCTTGCTTAAAAGCTTTGAATAAAAGCCGCGTCCCGTCCCCAAACGGACAAACGAAACGGTATAGGCCGATTTTTCGACCCGCAATACGCCGCCCGCCGGGAGCGTCCCCTTGATCGCGCCGTCCGCCGAAATGACGGTTGCGACCGATTGGCCGCCGATCCTGACCAAAATCTGCTCGTCCTCGCTGACGACCAGAGGGCGGGAATGGAGCGAATGCGGGGTGATGGGCGTCAGCGCAAGGGCGCGGGCGTGCGGACTGATGATCGGCCCGCCCGCGGATAGGGAGTAGGCGGTAGAGCCCGTGGGCGTGGAGACGATAAATCCGTCGCAATGATACCGATCCACCAGCTCGCCGCCGATCTCGACCTCCAATTCGGGCATTCGGGATTGCCCGTCCCGCAGCACGACCACGTCGTTTAAGGCGTGAAACGCCCCTTCGCCGAAGTCGGCGCGCAAAAGCGTCCGATCCTCGGTATGAAAAGACCTCTCCCCAAGCTCGCGGATCACGGCGCCGATCTGCTCCGGCTCGCACTCGGTCAAAAACCCGGTAAATCCGAGATTGATGCCCAAAATCGGCGTTTTCGTCCGCGCCGCGTATTCGGCGATCCGTAAAATCGTCCCGTCCCCCCCTAGGGTGATCAGCACGTCGATGTCCGCCGCGGTGGTTTCGTCAAAAACGGCGTTGCCGGCAAATACGCCGCCGACATCCCGATGGATCAGCCAATCGACGCCGTTTTTATCCAGCGTTTCGACCAGAAGCCGGGTCACCGAAAGATCCGTATCCTTATATAGATTGGTAAAAATACCTGCCCGCAACCGATCACCGCCTCCTAGGTCGTGTTTCCACGAGATTACACGCGTGTCAACACGACCTAATACGAACTATGCAAGAACAGGTCTATTATACAATACACTGCGTAATTTTTCAAGGCTTTTGGCGCAGGAAGTCGGATCAGTTTTGGGTTTTGTCCTTTTTGTGCATAAAACAGAGCCCAATGGTGCCCGGCCCGCAATGCGTCCCGATGACCGGCCCCACCGACTGCACCATCAATTCGCCCTTAAACGGAAACCGCTCTTTAACCCGTTCGGTCACGGACGCCAGTTCCTCGGGCGAAAGGTCCGCCGTGATCACCGAAACCGGCTTATCCAAGTCGATATCCAGCTTTTGCGCCTCGTCGAAGATCAGTTCTAAGGCCTTTTTCCGCCCCTTGGCCGTCGCGTATTTGACGATCGAACCCTCCTTGCTGATATACAGAATGGGCTTGACGCCCAAAAGGGTCCCGAAAATGGCGGCGGTGCCGCTCAAACGGCCGCCGCGCTTTAAGTGCATCAGGTCGTTGACGGTAAAAAATACCGAGGTATGGTTGACGAGCTCCCGCGTATAATCGGCGACCGCCTCGATGCTTTTGCCCGATTTAAAGGCCTTGGCCGCCTCGTAGACGATGAGCCCCGCCCCCATCGAAATGCTTTTTGTGTCCACCGAAATAAATTTACGGTCGGGAAATTCGGCTTTGAGCTCGGCCACCGCCGTCTCCATGTATTGGAACGTCGCGCTCATTTTGTGCGAAAAGGTCACGTACAGGATATCCTCGCCCTTTTCGAAAAACGGCCGGAAAATATCGAGATAGTTGGTGCTGTTGAGCGCCGAGGTGATGGGGATCGACCCCTTGCGGATTTTGTCGTAGAATCCCTTGAAGTCGGTCTCCCGACCCATATCGTAGCCCCTTTCCTCTCCGTCCACCGTATAGGGCATGGAGATGACCTCGATCCCCAGCTCGTCGACCTTGGTATACCACAGCTCACAATTGCTGTCACAAAAAAATACGCTCATTTTATCCTCCGTTTTTTACTATTTTTAGGTCGTGTAAATACGACCGGTTTTCGAACGGGTTTATTGATTCGATTTCGTTTCGTCGTCGACCATAATGCAGCCCAGCTCACAGCTGACGGCTATTTTGCCGCCGATCCGGATCTCCGCGTCGCAAAATTCGAAGATCTTTTTCGCTTCCTTTGCCCGAATGTGGATTTCAAGCCTGTCCCCGGGACGAGCCATGCGCTTAAAGCGGGCGTTATTGACGCTGTAGAGCAGCGCGTTTTTACCCGCGTACTGCGGCTTGGACAGCAGCCAATAGGCGCCGGCCTGCGCCATTGCCTCGATCATAAGTACGCCGGGCACAACGGGATTCCCCGGAAAATGCCCTTGAAATACCGGGCTTTGCGGCGTGAAGGTGTACGAGGCCGTCAGGCCCGTCCCGTCGATCGCCGACACGCTGTCCAAAAACAAAAAGGGCTCGCGCTGGGGCAAGGCTCGCTTGATCTCGTCTATCCCGATCATCGTATCTCTCCCTTGACGAGCGGCCTCATCTAGGTCGTGCTGACGCGAGATTTTAATCGGCCGATTAAAAAAACCTGCTCGATTACACGCGTGTCAACACTCCCTAAAAACCGCCCGCTTTTCGGCCAGAATCCGCCCCGCCTCCGCCGCCATGTCCGACAAAATATCCGCAACGGGCCGGATCGACCCGATCAGCCCGGCGATCTGCCCGGACATCACGGTTCCGTCCCTGACGTCCCCTTCCTTGACCGCCCGCCGCAGGCTGCCCACCGTCTCGGCCTCGATCGCCTCCGCAGGCGCGCCCAGCCTTTCCATTTCGAGAATCCGCCCGGTCAGGTTGTTTTTGATGCCCCTGACCGGAAGCCCGGCGCTGCGTCCGGTGACCGCCGTCGCGTTGTCGCCCGCCTTGACGATCATATCCTTATACGCGGCCGAGGCCGTACATTCGGCGCTCGCCACAAAAACCGTGCCGCACTGCACGCCCTCGGCGCCCAGACAGAGCGCGGCGGCCAGTCCCGCGCCGCTCGCGATGCCGCCGGCGGCCAAAACCGGGATTTCTACGGCTCGCGCGACCTGCGGAACCAGCGACATCGTGGCGTGCGCCCCGATATGCCCGCCGCTTTCCGTCCCCTCGGCGATCACGCCGTCCGCCCCCGCCCGCGCGACCAGCCTTGCGATGGATACGCCCGCGACGACCGGGAAAACCTTGATCCCCGCCGCGTGGAGGGCCGCGATGTATTTTGCCGGATTGCCGGCGCCGGTAGTGACGACGGCCGGTTTTTCTTCGGCCAGCATTTCGGCGATCCTGTCGGCCTCGGGATTCATCAGCATAATGTTGACGCCAAAGGGCTTGTCGGTCAGTTTTTTGGCCGCTCGGATTTCCTCACGCACGATATCCGCGGCCGCGCCGCCCGCCGCGATGATCCCAAGCCCCCCGGCCTCGGAGACCGCCGCCGCCAGCTTGGCGTCCGAAATCCAGGCCATTGCGCCCTGAAATATCGGATATTTGATGCCCAGCATTTGTGTGATCGCGGTGTTCATAATGACTGTCCTTAGCATACCATTTTTTTCAGAAGTTTGTCAATAAAATAGCCCGTATCTATGAGAATAAGACCCGGAATACGACCATATTCTTACGCATAAGACCGTATGATTGTACGGATATTTTCGCGGGTGAGACCGGCCTCGGCAAACAGCTCGGCCACGGTATACCCTTGGGTAAAGCGGTTTTCGAAGCCCAGATTGACCACCCTGACCGCAGGATGCGCCCCAAGCATATACAGCTTGACCGCCTCGCCCATCCCGCCCCGTATGACGCCCTCCTCCAGCGTGATCACCAGCCGGGCGTCCCGGCCGACCGCGTCCAGCGCCGCCCCGTCCAACGGGTGAATGACCCGGACGTTGACAAGCCCGGCCTCCTCGATCCCAAGCCCCAGCTCCAACATTCGGCCGCCGCTTGCCAAGAGGTACACGCCCGCGCGCGCCGCCCGCAGGGTTTCCCAACAAAGCGCGTCCGAAAACGGCGTTTTGCTCTCGAAAACGGTAGCGAACTTTTTGGGATAACGGATGGCCAGCGGCGCGTCGAAGCCCAGCGAAAAATCCAGCATCGCCTTAAATTCCGCCCCGTCCTTGGGCTGCAAAACCGTCATGCCGGGCGCGAGGGACAAAAAGGCGATATCCAAAAGCCCCTGATGGGTCGGGCCGTCCCCCTCGACCGCGCCCGCGTGCTCGACCGCCAAAACGACGGGCAGGGCGTCCAACGCCACGTCGTGAACGATCTGGTCAAAGCCGCGCTGCAAAAAAGAGGAATAGACCGCAAAATACGGCTTGACGCCCGCCGCCGCCAGCCCCGCCGCCATCGTAACGGCGTGTTCCTCGGCAATGCCCACGTCAAAATATCGGTCGGGATACTGCTTTTCGAAGGCTTCTAAGCCCGTGCCGACGCACATGGCGGCGGTAATCGCGGCGATCGGCCGCCCCTCGCCCGCGTACGCGCAGAGCCGCTCGGACAGAATGGCCGAATAGCGCTCGCCGCCGGACGCCGCGGGCGCGCTGACGCCGTGGAACCGAGCCGGATCCTCCTCGGCTCTTTTGTGCCCGCGCCCCTTGTCGGTCAGGACATGGACCAGGACGGGGCCCTTTTCCTTTTTGACGCGGGAAAAAGTGTCGGCAAGCGCGGCAATATCGTGTCCGTCGAAGGGTCCCAGGTACTTGAAGCCCAGATCCTCGAAGTATTTATTGAACAGCAAAAACCGTTTCAGCTTGTTTTTGAGCTTTTCCAGCAAGCGTCTCAGCCTGCGGCCCACAAAGGGGATGCTGTCCAAGCCCCGCCTGACGTCCCGCTTTAGCCGCATATACTTGCCGCTCAGGCGCAGACGCGCCAGATACTTGGACAGCGCCCCGACGTTGCGGGAAATGGACATCTTGTTGTCGTTTAGGACGACGATGATCCGCTCCTGCCTTTCGCCGATGTCGTTTAGCGCCTCAAACGACATGCCGCCGGTCAACGCGCCGTCCCCGACGACCGTGACGACGTGATGCGCGCCCCGGTTCAAGTCCCGCGCGCGGGCAAAGCCGACGCCCGCGGACAGCGCGGTACTGCTGTGCCCCACGCTAAACGCGTCATATGCCGACTCGCGCCGGGACGGAAAGCCGGCTATGCCGCCGGACTCTCTCAGCCTGTCAAACGCCTCGCGCCGACCCGTGATCAGCTTGTGGGTATAGGCCTGATGCCCGACGTCGAACAGAATTTTATCGGCGGGACAATCGAATACATAGTGGAGCGCGATCGTCAATTCGACCGTGCCCAAATTGGACGAAAGGTGACCGCCCCGGCGTTCGACCGTGGCGATGATGCGGTTCCGCACCTCGTCGGCGTATGTCGTGAGCGCGGCGGGTTTCAGTTTTTTCAGGTCGTCCGGGGAATCGATTGTCTCTAAATATCCCATCCCGCTTATATCGTCCTCTCCTTAAAGCGTCCGGCAAGCGCCGCAAAAAACGACGTATCGCGCGGCAGATCCGCCAGCGCGGCAAGTGCCTCCGCCGTATAGGCGTCCAGCCGGCGGCGGACCTCCGCCTCGGGATAGATGTCCAGCGCCGACATCCCGCGGTTTTCGCTGTCCTTGTCCAAAAGGTCGTCGGCAAGCTGAAACGCGAACCCGAACGCGTAGGCGAAACGTTCTAACGCCGCGTATTCCCGATCGGCCGCGTCGGCGTACAGGGCGCCGCACAAAACGGACGCCGCGATGAGATCGGCTGTTTTATGGCGGAAAACGTACCGCAGAACCTCCTCGGACACCGCCCCCTCCTCGGGCTTTGCCACGTCCAGCGTCTGGCCGCCGATCAGCCCCGCCGCCCCGCAAAGACGGCAAAGCAGCGCGCCCGCCCGGATCGCGCCCGGCGCGTTGCCCGCCCTTTCGATGGCGGAAAAGACCAGCTCGTACGCGCGGTTTAACAGCGCGTCGCCGCACAGCAGCGCAATATCCTCGCCAAACACCCGGTGGTTGGTCAACCGTCCCCGGCGGTAATCGTCGTTGTCCAGCGCGGGCAGGTCGTCGTGAACCAGCGTATAATTGTGGAGGGTCTCGATCGCCGCGGCAAAATCCAGTACCGCGTCGTCGGTCTCCCGACCAAGCAGGAGGGCGGCGCGGATAAACAGAACGGGGCGCAAGCGTTTCCCCTTGGTTTTCAGGCTGTAGCGCATACTGTCCAAAAGAGGCTGCGGAATCTCCCTTAGGCCGTCGGTCATCTCTCCGAACCGACGCTCAAACAGCGCCGCCGTTTTATCATATTCGTCAAACAGACCCGGCATATCCGTTATTCCTCCGATTCGTCCCCTTGAAACAGCCGTTCCATCTCGGCCTTGACCGCCGAAATGCGATCCTTGCCCGCGTTGAGGGCGGTCAGGCACTCCTTGGTCACGGCCACGCCCTTTTCAAACAGCGCCACGCCCGCCTCGACGGACAGCGCGCCCGTCTCCAGCTCCCGGACGATGGTTTCCAGCTCATCCACCTTTTCCTCGAATCTCGCCATACCGTTATGATTCCTTTTTTGCCGAATTTTTTTCCGTCCGACCCGTCTTTTTTGTGTCCGGCAGCCAAACCGACCGCACCTGTGCCGCCATGCCGCCCTCGTTTAGCCGAATGTCGACCGTATCGCCCGGCCGGACACCCTTTGAGGTGAGCAGCGCCCGGCCGTCCGAGCCGCTGACCCGCGCGTACCCGCCCGCCAACAGCTTTAAAGGGCTTAGGGCGTCCAGTCGGGCGGCCAGCGTGCCGATACGGCGCTCGCTCCCCGAAAGCCCGGCGGTCAGCGCGGCCGTCATGCGCGTATATTTGGCCGTCACGCTTGCCCGTCCCCGGTAATAGATTCGGTCGCCCGCCTTTTGCAGCGCAAACATCGCCGTCCGCATCCGCCGACGCGCCCGGCCATAACAGCCCGCCGCGCCCGCGCTAAGCCGATCCGTCAGCGCGTAAAACCCGGACAGACAGGCGTCGTTGACCGCCGCGACCCGCTCGGCCGCCAGGCTGGGCGTGCCCGCCCGCGTCCCCGCGCAAAAGTCGCACAGCGTATAATCGGTTTCGTGCCCCACCGCCGAAATGACGGGGATCCGGCTGGCCGCCACCGCCCGCGCGGCTTTTTCGGTATTAAAGGCGGCCAAATCCGCGGCCGAACCGCCGCCCCGCGCCAAGATGATGACGTCGGGCTTTGCCGAATTTTGATTGATCCGGCAAAGCGCGGCGGCAATGTCCGCCTCGGCACCCCCGCCCTGCACGCGCACGCGCTCGACGGTCAGTTTAAGGTAGCGGTGACGGCGTTCGAACACGCTTAACATATCGTGTATCACGGCGCCCGCCCCGCTGGTCACCACGCCGACGCTTTGGATAAAGCGGGGCGGGGTCGGTCGGTTTTCGAACAGGCCTTCGCCGCGCAGGACGTCCTTTAGGGCGTTGAGCTCCGCCAGCCGGCGCCCCTTGCCGCTGCGCTCGATGGCCGTGACCTTTAAGGTGACGCGCCCCCCCTTGGGGTAATAGGAAACCGTGCCAAGCACGGCGACCTCGTCGCCCGCCGTCGGCTTATCCTGCGGCAGCGCGCCGAATTTGACACAGGCTATCCGCGCCTGTCCGTCGGTCAGCGTAAAGTGGAGGCTGCCCTTGGCGTACGTGCAGTCCTCGGCCTCGCCGTAGACCCAGATACGGTTTAGGACCAGCTCGTCCTCAAACACCCCCGCGATCTAGCGGTTGAGCTGTGTGACCGAAAGTCTGCGTTCATTTTGCACGTGCGAACGCCGCTTTTAAGGTATTTTTTAACAACATGGTGATGGTCATGGGTCCCACGCCGCCGGGCACGGGCGTGATAAAGCCCGCCGTCTCCGCCGCCTCGGCAAAGCAAACGTCGCCGTAGAGCTTTCCCTCAAAGCGGTTCATGCCGACGTCGATGACGACCGCCCCTGGCTTGATCATATCCCCGGTGATAAACGCCTTGATCCCCACCGCGGCGACCAGAATATCGGCGGTTTTTGTCACGCTTTTTAGATCGGCCGTCCGGCTGTGACAGATCGTCACGGTCGCGTTTTGCTGCAATAGGAGGAGCGCCGCGGGCTTGCCGACGATGTTGCTCCGCCCCACCACCACCGCGTTTTTCCCGGCGATCGGGAGTCCCGTCTCCTTGATGAGCTCGATAATGCCCGAGGGCGTGCAGGCGGCAAGGCAGGGATTTCCCAGCAAAAGATTTCCGGCGTTGACCGCGTGAAAGCCGTCCACGTCCTTATCGGGGGACACCCGGCTCAAAATCCGCTTTTCGTCCAGCCCCTTGGGGAGCGGCAGCTGAACCAGCAGCCCGTCCACCGTCTCGTCCCGATTGGCCGATTCGATCAGTCCGACCAGCTCGGCCTCCGTGACGCAGGCGGGCAGCCTGTGCAAAACCGATTTGATGCCCGTACTCTCGCAGGCCGTAATTTTATTTTTAACATAAATTTCGCTGGCCGGATCCTCCCCCGCCAAAATCACGGCCAGCCCCGGCGGCCTGCCGTGCGCCGCCAAAAACCGCGCGGCCTCCGCCTTGATTTCGCCCCGCAGCCGCTCGGAAACCAGTTTTCCGTCAATGATCCGTGCTTTCATCCGCCCTCCTCGCTGACGCTTTCGCGCTGCCGCTTTCGATAAAATGACGCTAACGCTTTCGCGCGAATGTGCCCATTCGCGCGAGGGATAAGGTGTCAGCAAACAAAAAGTGTCATTTTTGTTTGCTCCCGATTTTAGTTAGGTTGCTTTCGCGCTCCCGATTTGATTTATGTCGCTTTGTCTGCGTTCTCCCCCGGCTCGGGGCTTTTAGGGGCACGCTCCGCCTCCCCCGGGGCTTGCGACGCGGCGGCGGACAAAATGCCGTCGCGATCCTTGATGACCGACGCCAAAATGCCGTTGATAAAGGCCGGGCTGTTGTCGGTCGAATAGGTTTTCGCGAGCTCGACCGCCTCGTTGGCCGAAACCTTGACCGGCACGTCGTCCTTATAGAGGATTTCGTAGACGGCGACCAAGAGAACCGCGCGATCGATCTTGTAAATGCGGCTCAGGCTAAACCCGCTGGCATATCCCTCGATCACGCCGTCCAGCACGGTCTTGCTGTCCCTGACGCCGGAAAGGATTTCGTCGACGTACGCGCGGTCGTCCGCGTCCAGAGGCTCGCAGAATTTGCGATAGGTGATATTGCCGCCCGACTGATTGATCAGGCTTTCGAAAACCAGTTTAAAAGCGATGTCTCTGGCCGTCTTTCGCAAAAATCCTTCCTCCCGCGCACAGCTTGTCCGATATAAATGCTCAATCAAGGTGAGGGGTCGCAAAATCGCAACCCGCGCCGGTCAGCCCTTTTCGGGTCGGTCGGCAAATACGACGCCCAAGACGTTGACGTTGATCGACTTTGTCTTATAGCCGGTGATACTCTCGACGTTGCGCTTGACGTTTTCTTGTACGCGAAAAGCCACGTCGGCGCAATTAAAGCCCCGCAATACGTCGATGTGGACATCCACGCGAATGGTATCGCCCGAAAACTCCGCCCGCACCTTGCGCCCCTGAAGCCTGGCGACGCCCCGAATCTCCATCACGGCGAGCGAGATGATAGAGACCACAACCTTGCGGCCATAGTTGATGTCTCCGGTAAAATCCACGTTGTATCGCGACTTAAAGGGCATTGGGGCTAAGCGTCTCCGTTTTCCTGTTTTTTCGTACTATACCTCATTATACCATAACTCCAAACGATTGACAATGATTCAGCCCGCCCGAAAATTGAAAAATATGGACAAATTGCGGAAGACAAACGAAAATAAGCGCAGACAAAAGAATCCACCGGCTCAATCGGTGGATTCTTGTACGGATAGCTTTCTAAGCGGGCGCTTAGGCGATTGGAATGATGCGGATATTATTGGCTTTTTTTCCGGTCTCGGCTGTGACGATCTCCAAGACCCGTCCCACCTCTTCGGACGTGAGCTCGGGCGTCCTTAGGATGATGTTGACGTTGGTCGTGGACGTCGTGACCACGGCGTCGGCAAACCCGACGGCCTTGATAAGCGCCTCCAGCTCGCGCTCCATCTCGGGGGCGTTGATGTAAAACTGACGCGCTTCCTCGGCGGCGGCGATGGCCTCGGCCGATGACGTGCCGTCGTTGATGATGACCTCGCAGCCTAAAATCAATTCGGCACGCGTGGACTCGCGGTTGGCGCGGAAGTCCGCAAAGAAGTCGACGACCGCCCCGTCGGCGGGCGGCGCGTCCCCCTTGGCCGTGTAGTTTAGGACGATATTTAGGACGCCCGTCGCCACAAGCAGGGCAACCATGCCCGCCAACACAAAGATTTTCCCTTTTTTTCCTAACATGATGTATTCTCCTCCAAATAATTTTTGTTTTATGACTTTGTTTTATAAACCGCTATCCTGACGGGCTCTATGCTCAAGAGCGTGGATATCATATCCTTGATCTCGATCTGGAGCCGGATATTGTCGCCGTTTGCGCAGACCACGATGACCCCCAGCGCCTTTGGGTAGATCTCCTTTAGGACGACGGGCCCGCCCTGCACGATCTGCGGCGTCTTGGATGTCGAATTTTGATTCTCGTTGATGGCATAGGCTATCACCGCCTCCACACCGGATTCCCAGTTGATAATGACCTTGCTTTCCTTCGCCCCCGCCATGGCGTTGACGGCGCTCTCCACCCGGCGTTGCATCTCCGCGCAATAGTCGCTTGCCGATGCCTTTGCGCCGTCGCTTGTGCCGCCGCCCGACCTTGCCAGCGTCGTAAAGTAGATGACGAGCATGACGGCAACGGCGAGGACGGCGAGAATGACTTCCTTGTGCTTGACGGCCTTGAGCTTTTCCTTAACGGTCTTGGGCTTGTCGGCCTTGCCGGCGGCGGGCGTCGTTTCCTTGTTTTCGCTCATACGGTCACCACCTTGCTTTTATCGATTTGTAAATACCCGCCGACCAGATTCACCACCAGCTCATTCTTATTTATATGCTGCTTTTTTTGATCTATAACAACTTTATCCAAATTTATGACGACCTGCACGATATTGGCTTGCGCGCCCGCGTACGTCGCGTTGACCGTCACCTCGGCGCCCGATACGCCGTCGTTCTTCAGCGCCTCGGCGACCCCGGCCGCCAGCCGTCCCGATCGGTATGCGTCGGCGTAATTTAGGTAGCCGGCGTCGGGCGGGTAATCGTATTGCATGAGCGTGCCGGCGTCAAAATGAAAGCCGTTTTTGAAAAGGCCGGGGAACGGCATGACCAGTAAAAGGACGGTGATACACGCGGTGGCCGTCCGCATAAATTTGGCCATGCGCGAATCGGAAAACAGGATATCGACGACCAGTCCGATAATGACCACCACAAATATGGCCAAAACCCAGGACGCAATGCCTTTCATACGAAAAAAAAACCTCCCCTATAGCGCCAGATTGCCGCTGGCGATAATCAAGATCATGAAAATGCCGTATAAAAACAGGATGCCCGCGATGACCGAGATAAGCATATTGACGGCGGAGGCAAGCGCGTTTAACAGGCCGCCGATCCGTTCGGACGCGAAGGGCTCGATGAGGGCGGCCGCCAGCCGAATCCCCAGCGCCAAAAGGATCACCTCGATCAGCACAGGGAGAACGGTGAGCAGCATGAGGAGGATGGACGTCAGCCCCACCGCGTTTTTGACGAGGACGCTGCCCGCCGCGATGATATTGAACCCCTCGGAGAGATAGCCGCCGATGACGGGAACGTACTGACTGAGCGCGAATTTGGCGGTGCGCACCGAGATATTGTCATAGACGGACGCCGTAATGCCCTGCACCGACAAAAAGCCGATAAACAGGAAAAAGGAGGTATAGAGAATCCATTTACACAGCGCGCCCAAAAATTTGGTCATGCCGGTCAGCTTGACCGCGCCCGAGAGGTTGCCGATGACGGCAAACGCGGCCGTGATGAGGATAATGGGCAGGATGACCGTCGTAATCAGCCCCGACAGGGAGACGCTCAAAGCCGCGACGGCCGGTTGATAAACCTTGACGGAGCCCGACGCCCCCACCGCCGTCATCAGCGTAAACAGCGCCGGAAAGATACTTTCCATCTGCATTTTGAGACTCCCCACAAGCCTGCCCGCCGCGGTGACCGCCGTCAGCGTCGGCGCCAGCACGATGACCGCGACGAGGCCGACGCCCGCAAAGCCCACCACGGTCTCGATCGAGGAGGAGGCAAAGCTGCCCCGCACCCCTCCGACAATGCTCAACACGACGGCGATCGCGACAATTGACATGACCATGGGCAGGATATTTAGGATCGACCGGCCTAAGACGCTGAACAGATAGGCGGCAAAGCCGGAAAAATCAAATTCGTTTTCGCCGGTGACGATGCGCTTTAGGTAATCGTACAGCCCCGCGCCGAAAAAGTCCTGCTGCTCGCGGTCCAGGGTGTTGTAATAGGATTCCAGCCCGCTCAAATCCAGATTTCCGAGGATTTCCTCGACGCTGTTGTCGAGCGCCTCCCGCGCGTCGTCCGCCGTATCGGCGCGCGCGGAAAACCGCCCCGCGCCGCCCGTCAGGATCAGGAGGAGCAGCGCCGACAACAGGCCGAGTATGACGCCCCTTTTCAGGCGGCTTGTCCGCGTTTTTTTCAATTTAGCAATCCGGTTATCAGGTCAAACAGCGCTTTGATGATCGGGACGGTCATCACTAGGATGACCAGCTTGCCGCCCAGCGATATTTTATCGGCCAGCGACTTTGAGCCGCTGTCCTCGACGATCCCTGCCGAAAATTCGGTCAGGTACCCCACCCCCACGATCTTGACAAGCGTTTTGATGATTCCGCCGTCGAGGCCGGCGGCGGCGATGAGGTTGTCCAAAAACGAAAAGAACCGCGTAAAATATTCGATGACGGACAACAGGATAAGGATCCCGCCCGCCAGCCCGATCAAAAAGGCAATATCGCTGCGGGTATCCTTGAGCAAAAGCACACAAACGGCCGCGATGATGCCGACGGCCGCTATTTTGATGAGATCCGCCATAGCCTTGTCCGATGCCGCCTTCAATAAAGGTTGAACAGCAGCCGCAAGCTGTCAAACAACTGCGCGATCATGTCCACCACCATCAAAAGCACGATGACAAGGCCGGCCAGCGTGGTGAGCGTGGCGATCTCGTCCTTGTCCGCCTTTTTGAGCACCTGATTGACCACCGCCGTCAAAATCCCCACCGCCGCGATCTTGAAAATGATTCCGATATCCATGTTTCGCCAGTCCCTCTCCTTATCCCCCGGCCGAATGGGCGCCGATTTTTGCCGGAGGTATCGGCCCTACAATAGCATGATTCCCGCCGCCAGCCCCATCAAAAACCCCAGCTTGACATAGGACTTGCCCATCGCCCGCTCGGCCCTGTCCGCAGCCTCGTAAAATTCCTTGAGCTTGGTTCGGTAATTGTCAAAGACAAACAGCTGCGTGGACAGATCGAGCGTCCCCAGGCTTTGAAAAAACTCGGCCACGACCGCAAATTCGCGCCGGGTGAGGTCGTGCTTGGTCACGCTTAGCGCCCCGCCCCCGCCCGCGTACGCGATAAATTCGAGCGCGTTTGTCCGCACCTTGCTGACGCTGTGCGCGGTGGACGCGTCCAGTAGGATCGAAATGTTTTCCTGCTTAAACCTTAGATCGCTCTCCAACAGGTTGATCAGCGAGATCAGCTCCTCAAAGTAGCGGCGGCGGCGCGTCAGCCTTTTGGACAGCGCAAGGCCGAAGAGCGTCCCCGCGACACAGGACAAAAACGCGATTAGGAGCTTTGTGGCAAGCATACCGCGCCGTCCCACAATTGCCGCTGCGCCTCGTCGTAGACGCCCTCGAAGGTGCCGGGGCCGCGCCGACAGGAGAGGACGGCATAGCGCCCGAATATGCCGTCCGCCATCGCCTCTTGCATACCCGGCTTTTTTTTGAGCTCATCCATCGTTCCGGCGTGGATGCTGGCGATCACCGCGACCCCGGACAGCGCCGCCGCCCGCACCGCCGCAAGATCCGCCCCGCCCATCAGCTCGTCGGTGACGATGAGGTCGGGACGCATACTGCGTATCCCGTAGGAAAACGCGTACGCCTTGCCGCAATTGGAGATGATGTCCGCGGTCCGCCCGATCAAAAGCTGCGGCCGCGTATTGTGGACGGCGGCCAGCTCGCAGCGTTCGTCAACGACCAGAATGTTGCGCGGCGTGCCCTCCCTGCTCAAATTGCAGACAATATCGCGCAGAACGGTCGTTTTGCCCGCGCCGGGCGGCCCGACAAGCAGGGTATTTTTGACGCCGTCGTCAAAGAGGGGGTTCCAGGCGGGCTTGGCGCACCCGGGCACCTGATGCGGGATGCGGATGTTGACCGAACTAAAATTTTTGATGGTTTTGACGCAGCCCGCGTCCTCGACAAGCTCGCCGCAAATCCCGATCCTGACGCCGCCGGTAATGGTGATAAACCCCTTGGCCAGTTGGTTGTTGACCGAATACAGCGAATATTCGGTCGCGCGTACCACGAGGGACTGGACGGCCTGTCCCTCCAAAACAAACGCGTCCTCCGGCTTGTCCGCGATTCCGTTTTTATTGAGGTAATAATAGCTGCCGCCGTAATTGACCATAACCGGCATCCCCGCCCGAAACCTCAGCTCGTACACCCGTTCCTCATTGAGCCGCGCGCCGATGACGGCGCTCACCTCGGCGGGTAAAATTCTTTTTAGCATCGTCGCTCCCCTCCGGGTCATGTTATAAAACATGTATATGAAAGCGACCTTGATTTTATGAAACAAAAAAAGGACAGGCCTGCGGCAAGCGGCATGATTGTTTTATAATAACCGTATAAGGAAAGTAGCTAATTTTTCTTTTTCGTTTCTTTTAGGCCGTGTTGACACGCGTGTAATCCGGCGGGTTTTTTAACCTGCCGATTATAAGCTCGTGTCAACACGACTTAATAATTCTTCTATATATTTATCGTAATCGCTCATAAACTTTCTATCTTGTATGACACGGTATTTTTCAAATTCGCTTTCTGCGTGCCGTTTCGCAATTTCGGCGGATATCGAGCCTGCGTTCGTCAATAATTCGTGTCCGTTCGCCGACAAAATTCTATCAAGATGTTTTGCCCAATCTTCCATAGACAGGGGCACTTTGCGTTTCGCATATTGTTCCGCAAAATCCAAATAACCGTTGACAATGAGAGATAAAGCTTTTAATTCGTCCGCACTCAAATAATTTTTTGCGATTGTCGTATCGCTTTTAATTATTTTGCCTTTTGGCGCGTCTTGCCAAGTCGTCAACCCCATATTTTCTTTTTTGCTGTCCGCACGGTTGTAAATAATTTCGGGGGCGGTTTGTCCGTGAACCGAGAAATGCAGCTTGTTTTGAACCTTTGCGAAAAATTCTTTTGTTGTTTTTGCGGATAAATCATAATCAAAAGCCGTTGCATAAAGATCGGTTATTTTTTGGTAAAATTTTCGCTCGCTTAACCGTATTTCCCGTATGCGTTCTAATTGTTCATCAAAATATTTATCGGTGAAAACTCCGCCTTTTTTGAACCGTTCATCGTTCATAGCAAAACCTTTAATTGTATAATCTTTCACAATTTGGTTCGCCCATTTTCTAAATTGCACGGCTCGCTGATTGTCCACCTTAAACCCGATTGCGATAATCATTTGCAAATTATAATGCAAAACTTCTCGTTCAACATTCCGTCCGCTTTCATTTTGAACTATCTTAAAATTTGAGATAGTTGCGTCCTTTTCTAACTCACTGTCAGCATAAATTTTCTTTATGTGATAATTGATTGTTTTTACATCTACGCCATACAAAACGGCAAGCATTTTTTGCGTAAGCCAAATATTTTCATTTTCATATCGCAATTCGAAGGATTGTGCCTTGTCGCCGATCGACGCAATATAGGTCAAATATTCCGCCGTTGAACTTTTAATTGTGATTTCATTTTTTGATTTTTCTTTATTCATTTTTACATTATACCATAAAATAATAAAAACGCAAATTTCTATTGCGCGGGAGTTTTGTTGTTTATCCTTATTTTTACACCCTTAAATCACATTTGGTTGCAGTTGTTAAAAGGTTCTGCTATACTGTTTTTGTGAAACGGTCTTTTGAGAGCGCAAGATAGGCATGGCAAAGTACGTCATCGGCACGGTGGTCTTTTTTTGTCTGGCGGCTTCGCTGCCCTTTCCCGTCGTGCTGGCGGTGGACGGGCAAATGCCTTTTCTTTTGTGGACGGCGGCGCTCGATCCCTTTTTGGTGCCCATTATCGGCGGCTGCCTCGGCGTCGCGGGCGTCTGCACCGCGCTATCCCTCTACCGACGGACGGCCGAACGGCGCAGGCCGGAAATCGAAAAGCTGATGCATTCGTTTGACAACACCTACGCGTTTGCGCGGGATTCGCTGGCCGCTTACCGCCGAAAGGCCTCCACCTTTCGGGCGGTGACCGTCGCCTATATCATCTTTATGCTGGCCGTCATTTATACGATCATTTTGGCGCTTTGCCTGTTTGACAACCTTTTTATCAACCTGTCCGGGCTGATTTTTTATGTGCCGCTCGTCGGCATCACGGTCGCGTTTGCCCGCACGGAGGAGATCAAGCTGGGCAGCGGGTATCTCCCGCGCGAAAAATTTCCGCTCCTCTACGATCTACTCTATGCCTGTGCGCACAGGGCGGGCGTCAAGGGACGCTTTCGGATCCACCTCGCGCCCGACTGCAACATCGGCATCAACTTTGCCAACAATTATTACAACCTGACCTTGGGCGTCCACGCCGCGCAAATGCTGTCCTTTGACGAGCTTTCGGCCGTGTTTATGCACGAGATGGCGCACATCAAGCACCACGATACGCACAAGGTCGCGGGCTATAATCGGCTGAGCCGCTTTTTTTCGGACGCCATGCGCGAGAAGCCCAAGCTCTTGTTTTACCTCAATTTTGCGCTCCTCTACTGGATCGGCGCCGTGTATGTGACGTATTATGACCTCTACAACCTCTGCGTCTCTCTAAACGACGAGATCGCGGCGGACGCGCTGGTGCGCGAGCGGGCCGCCGACCGACAGAATTTTATCAACGCGGCCGCCAAGCTCCGCTGTTATGACGAGTATACCGCCGGGCTCGATACGTATAGCTTTTTTGCGCCCGAGGAACCGACCGCCGCCTATACCGCCGACATTCTAAAGGATTTTTTGCGCGACTACCAAACCAAGCGGGAACGCTGGCTCACCATCTGCCGCACCGCGCTGCCCGACAGGCGTCCCACCCATCCCACGCTCTTTGAGCGCATGGCCTTTATGGAAACCGACATCGGCGAGCTGACCTTTTTGTTTCCGGCCGATCCCTTTCGGGAGGAAATGGACGCGGTCTGCGCCGAATTTGACAGGCGTTTCTACCAAGAAATCCTGCCGACGTACGGGGCGGCGCGCAAGGCCGAATATCTCGATATGCGCGACAAGGCGGCCGCCTATCTGGCCTTAAGCGAGGCGGAAAGGGACAAGCTGAACAGTCTGGACAACGCGCAATACGCCGACGCGTTTTCGAAGGTTTTGGACTATGACCGCGCCCTTGCCCTGTACGGCCGCGCGATCGACGAGCTGCCGGAAAACGCTTTTGCCGCCTACGGCAAGGGCGACATTCTCTTGGCCGTCTACGACGACGGCGGCGTCCCCTGCATCAAGGCGGCGATCGACAAGAGCAACACCTATATCGAGCAGGGCGGCGAGCTCTTGCTAAAATATCTGCAAAAGATGGGCCGCGCCCGCGAACGGGAGGAGACCCGCGAATGGCTGACCATGCGGTTGCAGCGTGCCATCAATCAGGCGTTTGATTACAACCGCTTCAAGCGCGGCGATCGGTTTTTGCCGCACACCCTGGACAAAAAGCAAATAAAAGGGCTGCGCGAAACGGCGGCAAGATACGGCTGTATCGGGGGACTTTACGCCCTGAAAAAGCTGTCCAAGGACGGGTATTCGCTGCACGTTTTGGGCGTTTCCTTTCTTCCGGGCTTTGAGGCGGACGCGCAAAAAGCCTATGCCGCCCTCTTCTATCATACCGACAACACCAAGGGCGACTACCTGCTGCAGATTCTAAACGGCAACAAAAAACTGGCCGCCAAGCTCGAAAAGGCGGGCGGCGGCCTGCTCTACCGCAAACAACAAATAACGGAGGCACAAAAAAATGAATAACGCCGTCCAAATGCTCGACCAAACGCTCGACCTTGTTCTCCTCGGCGTCTTGTACGGCGCGCTGGTCATTCTGCCGGCATTTTTTCTCATTTTAGCGGTGGTTAACCTATTTAAACGGAAACGCCTGAATATCCTGCTTAAGCGCTGCGATCCGCAGCGGTACCTCGACACGGTAAAGCCGTCGCTGGACAAGCGGACGGCCAAGGGCAAGTATGGCGCGCGGACCGCCGCGCTTTTGAATAACGCTGCCTTCTCGCACCTGTGTTTAGGCCGCTTTATAGAGGCCGAGGCCGCGTACCGCTTGGCCGCGCAATACGACACAAAACAGACCTACAAGGCCCTGATTTACAACAATCTGGCCGATATGTATCTCTCAAAAGGGGAGCTTGACGACGCCCGGCGGATGCTGTTTTTGCTGGAACAATGCCTGGCCGTCTGTCCGGTCAACCTGCGGGCGGGCCTGGCGGAGTGTCTGCGAAAAAACCGGGTGCACCTCGACTGGCGCAGCGGCCTTATCCGCTTTACGCCCGACATCCGCGCCATTTTCGAAAGCGGCAAAACCAACAACCTGAACAAGGCGCGTCTGGCACTCCTCTTTTCGGAGATGTATGCGCGTGAGGGGGATGGCGAAAACGCCCGAAAGGAAGGGGAATACGTCCTCAATCATGTGCCGCTCATCCCCTATATGCGCGAAAAAGCGCAGGCTATCTTGGGGGCTTTAGAACAGGTCCAATGAAAAACGCCAATGAAAAACGCCTAAAAAATAGATTGACAGCCGATACAAAATGTGCTATGCTACTTTTAGTAATAATGAGGAGCGTTGAGCATCAGTACGTTTTTTACCGCTGTCCCGTCGGGGCGGAAAACGGAAAGGGCATCATCGCCGAAGCGGTTTCGATCGCCTGCCCGGACGGGGGCGGCTTAGGGACGGCTGGGCGCAGCGGCTAATACCCTGCGACTGTCATTCTTCAAACGAATGGAGTACATTATTCGCTTGCTTTGTCTTGTTTTGTTTTTTGATAAAACGGGTTATGAGTCGATGCGTGTATCCATCGGCTTTTTTTGTTTATTTTTATCTTAACGGTCAAGGAGAAAGAAAAATGGGTTACAACATCGCGGTCGTCGGCGCAACCGGCATGGTGGGGCAAAAAATGCTGGAGGTTTTGGCCGAACGCAAGCTGCCCATCGGGGAATTTTATCCCTTTGCCAGCGCGAAAAGCGCGGGAAAGCCGATCGAATTTTTGGGCGGGACTTATACGGTCATCGAGTGCACCGAGGACAATATCAGGTCGCGCAAGATAGACATCGCGCTTTTTAGCGCCGGAGCCGCCACCTCCAAGGCCTTTGCGCCCGTATTTGCCGCAAACGGCGCCGTCGTGATCGACAATTCCAGCCAGTGGCGCACCGACCCCGCCGTCCCTCTGGTCGTGCCCGAGGTCAACGCGCATGACCTTGGCTGGCATAAAAATATCATCGCCAACCCCAATTGCTCGACCATTCAGGCCGTGGTGGCGCTCGCCCCTCTGCACCGGGCTTTTTCGATCAAGCGGATCGTGTATTCTACCTATCAGTCGGTCAGCGGCGCGGGGCTTGGCGGTTACAACGATCTAAAAAACGGGGCGCAAGGTCTGCCGCCCGCCAAATTTCCGCGCCCGATCTTTGGCAACGTCATCCCGCACATCGACGTCTTTTTGGACAACGGCTACACCAAGGAAGAGGAAAAAATGATTTTCGAGACCCGCAAGATTTTGGGGGACGATTCCTTACGGATCACGGCGACCACGGTGCGCGTCCCCGTCTATTACGGCCACAGCGAAAGCATCAACGTCGAATTTAACCGTCCCGCCGACCTGCAAGCCGTCAAAAAGGCGCTGGCCGAGGCGCCCGGGATCGTCGTGACGGACGACCCGAAAAACGGCGTCTACCCCACGCCCAAGGAAGTCGAGAACACCGACCCTGTCTATGTCGGCCGCATCCGTATGGACGAAAGCGTCAAATCGGGCTGCAACCTCTGGGTCGTCGCCGACAACATCCGCAAGGGCGCCGCGACCAACGCCGTCCAAATCGCCGAACGTCTGATCGCCAAGGATTATTGAACACGGCCCAAAACCGCGCATACCCTACTATATAGGGGGAGGATACTTTTATGACGCAATTTACAGGACTGGGTGTCGCGATGATCACGCCCTTTACCCAACAGGATACCGTCAATTTTGACGCGGCCGAACGCATTATCGAGCATCTGATCACAAACGGGACGGGCGCTATCGTCGTTTTGGGGACCACGGGCGAGCCGCCCACGATGAACGAGTGCGAAAAGACCGATATGCTCAAGTTTACGGTCGATCGGGTGAAGGGGCGCGTGCCGGTCATTGCCGGATGCGGCTGCAACTGCACGACGGATACCGTACAGACCGCCCGGCATTATGAAAAGCTGGGGGCGGACGGCCTGCTCGTCGTCACGCCCTACTACAACAAGTGCACACAGGAGGGGCTTGTCGCGCATTACCGCGCGATATCCGACGCCGTCGGCGTCCCGATCATGGCGTACAACGTGCCCGGCCGCACCAACGTCAATATACTTCCTAAAACGGCCTTGCGGCTTGCCGAGCTCAAAAACGTACGCGCCCTAAAAGAGGCGTCCGGCAACATCGATCAGTTGCAGGAGGTTTTGCATCTTGCGGGTGACCGAATGGACATCTATCTGGGCGACGACAATCTGATTTTTCCGGGTATGTGCCTGGGCGCCAAGGGCGTGGTATCGGTGGTCGGAAACGCGGTGCCGCAGCTTATCAGTCGGCTGACCGGGCACCTCTTGAAGGGCGAATACGAACAGGCGCGCGCGCTCAACTTTTCGCTCCTGCGCATCTATAAGGCTCTGTTTTTGGAGGTGAACCCCATTCCCGTCAAGTGGGCGATGAATTATCTGGGCTTTGAGGCCGGTACGCCCCGCCTGCCCTTGACCGCACTAAGCGAGCCGTACCGCGCCGAGGTCGCGGCCGCGCTGGACGAACTGGGCAGTATATAAACCGGTCGTGGAAACACGACCCAGGATAGGAGCGTTTTATGTTTTCGTTATTCGTATTCGGCGCGGCCGGAAAAATGGGACAAGCGCTAGGCGAGACCGCCGCGCTCAACGGGGTGACCGTCGTCGGCGGCTTTGACATCAGGACCGATATGGCCGGACCCTATCCGATCTACAGCGAAATCGAGAAGGTGCCCGGCAATTTCGACGTGATCGTCGATTTTTCGCGGCCGCAGCTTTTGCCCGGCATTATCGCGCTTAGCGACAAATATCACAAGCCGGCGGTCATCGCGACGACCGGGCACAACGCGTCCGAAACGGCGGACATTTTGTCGCTGGCGGAGCGGACCGCCGTCCTGAAATCGGGCAATATGAGCATCGGCGTCAACCTCCTATTGTCGCTCGTCGAGGAGGCCGCCCGCGCCCTGGGCGACGCGTACGACATTGAGATCGTCGAAAAGCATCACAACCAAAAGGTGGACGCGCCCTCCGGCACCGCCGAAATGCTGGCAAACGCCGTCAAAAGGGGGCGCGCCGTCTCGCGCACGGTCTACGGCCGCCACGGCGATTCGCTGCGCCAAAAGGGGGAGCTGGGCATCCACGCGGTGCGCGGCGGCACGACGGTGGGCGAGCACGACGTCATCTTTGCGGGGCGGGACGAGACCATCACCCTCTCACACGCCGCCCTCAGCCGGAAAATCTTTTCGAGCGGCGCGCTGCGCGCCGCCCTCTTTGTCGCGGACAAGCCGCCGGGCTTATACACGATGCAGGACGCGATCGGGGACACCCCCTAGAGGTTGGGCGCGATGAAACAAACCGACGGGACAAAAACCGACTTTATCCCCGTAACGGGACGGGACGCCGTACGGCGCCTGGCGGCGCTGGCAAATGAAATTTGGCGCGAGTGTTACGCCGCGCTCCTCACCCCCGCGCATCTCGACTACATGATCGCGACCTATCAATCGGAAGCCGCCATTTCCGATCAGCTCGAAAACCAAGGGTACGCCTATTTTTTTGTGGCGCACGGCGCGGACGAGCAGGCCGGTTATATCGGCTTGATGCCCGATGACGACGCGCTTTTTTTGAGCAAGATCTATCTAAAAGCCCGTTATCGGGGCACGGGCTTGAGCCAAAAGGCCTTTGATTTTATTCGGGATTATGCCAAGCGGCACGGCTTTTCGCGCATCTGGCTGATGGTCAAGCAGGACAACGAACGCGCGGTGGCCGCCTATAAAAAACAGGGCTTTGTGATCACCGAAGCAAAGATCAACCGCCTCACCGCCGACTTTATCAACGATGACTATTTTATGTCGCTGACGATTTTTTAAAGCCGGTCGGCTGTTTCTTAAAGCCGATCGGTTGCTTTTTAAAGCCGACCGACTGCTTTTTTACGGCATTGGCCGTCCCCCGCCCATGGGCATGAGCTTGCCCCAGGTATTTTTGCCGACGATACCGTCCACGCTCAGGCAGTTTTCGGTCTGAAATTCTAAAACCGCGCGTTCGGTATTGCCGCCGAATACGCCGTCGACCGCCCCCGCGTTATAGAGCTTGGAGAGGAGCTTTTGCTGGAGATAGGCGACGGCGGCGCCGCTTGCCCCTCGTCTTAGCGTGGGCATGGGGGTATGATCGATAAGGAACGCCGACCAGGTGTTTTTGCCGACAATGCCGTCGACCGTCAGGCCGTTAAAGGTCTGGAACGCCCTGACCGCCTCGGCCGTGCCCGGGCCGAATACGCCGTCGGGCGATACCTCAAAATCGTGAAGGCGCAATAGATATTGCATATATTGGACGGATTTTCCGCGCGCGCCCTGCCGTAAGGTCGGGTTTTTTGCCGATTGGGGGACGTAGGCGACGTCCAAAAAGTCGCACACGCCCATGCAGGCGCCCTCGCCCGCGGCCTTTTGAAAATCGGGGTCCATCATCAGCTTGGCTTCGTAAAAATTGGTCATAAAGCCGCCCTCGATAATGACGGCCGGACAGCGCACCGTCCGCAGCATCCCGATCCCCGTCAGCGTCCCGATCCCCAAATTATTGGTGGGCAGCGTTTCGGACAGGCCGGCCGAGACGTCGTACGCCAACAGGCGGTTCCGCTGGGCGTAGCTGTTTTCGTCGGAATAAAAGGTCAGGTACCCGTTGACGTTGTTAAAGGCCGTGCCGCTCCCGTACGCGTTGTAGGCAAAGGTCGTCACTAGGCTCAAATTGCGGGCGTTGACGCGGGAAACGCGCGTATTGATCGAGACGTCCTGCCACTCGGGCTTGACGTCAAACACGTTAAAGCCGCAGCGGGAGAGCGCGATCATAAAATATTGCTTTGCCTTTCGGTTGTATTCGTTTTCGTAAAAACTGCGATCGATATAGGGCATGACAGGCGTACGCTTGCCCCCCGTCGGCGGATTCAATCCGTGCTCGTCGTTTGCCCCTATGTAAAAATTGCCTGCCTGCGCCATAAAACAAAATCCCTCCCTGTCTGTTATATGACGCGGGAGGGATTGGGGTGTCAGTTATTTTTCCGCTATTTGTCCACGCCGTCCCGCAGCGAGAGCGTCAGCTTTTCTTTAAGCTGCCGATACTTTTCGACCTTTTGCCGTTCCTCCTCGATGAGGGCGGGCGGCGCCTTGGCCGTAAAACCGGGATTGCTCAGCTTGCCCTCCGCCCGTTTGATCTCGGCGGAAACCGTCTCCAGCTCCCCCAACAGGCGCTTGATTTCGGCCGCCTCGTCCACAAGCTCGCCAAGGGGAATGTACACCTTTCCCGTTTCGGTCACGGCCTGCACGGTCTTTCCCGTCGGTATCCCGAAAACAAGCCCGCTTCCCTGACACAGCTTTTCGATATACAACGCGCCCTCGGCCAAGAGCTTTTCTTTTCCCGGCTCCGCCGCGATATACAGCATCGTCCGCTTGGCTTGGGGGACGCGCATCTCCTGCCGCATATGACGGACGGCGCGGACGATCTCCATGATCTCCCCCATCCCCTTGACCGCCGCCGGATGGGCGCTTTTTCGGTCAAACAACGGAAACGCCGACACCATGATGTCGGTCGCGTCCTTGTTGGGCAGGCTGTTGTAAATTTCGGCGGTGATAAAGGGCGCAAACGGATGCAGCAGCTTTAGCGACTCCCTAAGCACGTGCAGCAGCACGCCCACGGTCCTTTCGCGCCGCGCCGCCTCGCCGCCGTTCATTTCGGCCTTGGCCGTCTCGATATACCAGTCGCAGAACTTGCTCCACACAAAGTCGTAGATGGCCGAGGCGGCCAGTCCCGCCTCGTACTTGTCCATATAGCCGGTGACGACCTTGGTGACCGCGTTCAGCTCGGACAAGATCCACCTGTCCGCCAGCGTCAGGCCGGGCGCCCCCTGCCTAAAGGGCGCAAACGGAATCTGCGCGGCGTTGAGCAGGACAAACCGCGCGGCGTTCCATATCTTGTTCATAAAATTGCGGCAGCCCTCGAGCTTTTCGCGGCTGTGGCGGACGTCCCCGCCCATCGCCGTGCCCGACACCAGCGAAAAC
This sequence comes from Clostridiales bacterium, assembly GCA_031255775.1. Classification (GTDB taxonomy): domain Bacteria; phylum Bacillota; class Clostridia; order Christensenellales; family Pumilibacteraceae; genus JAIRRW01. Next base: position 5,641 of record JAIRRW010000137.1, on the reverse strand, counting down.
CGCAGCGAATCCGCGCCGTACGCCTCGATGATTTCCATCGGGTCGATGCCGTTGCCCAAGGACTTAGACATCTTTCGGCCTTGGGCGTCGCGCACCAGACCGTGGATCAGCACATCCGAAAACGGCTTTTTATTTAGGTATTCGTACCCGCTAAAGATCATGCGGGACACCCAAAACGTGATGATGTCGTAGGCCGTGACCAGCACGTTTGTGGGATAAAAATAGCCGAGGGCGGGCGTTTCCTCCGGCCAGCCCAGCGTCGAAAACGGCCACAGCGCCGAGGAAAACCAGGTGTCCAAAACATCCTCGTCCTGCCGCGCCGCCCTGCCGCACTTGGGACAAACGGCAAGATCCGTCTCGGACGCGGTCTCGAAGCCGCAGGCGTCGCAGTAAAAGACGGGGATTCGGTGCCCCCACCACAATTGGCGGCTGATGCACCAGTCCCGAATATTTTCCATCCAGTTGAAATACATCTTTTCGAAGCGTTTGGGGATAAACCTGACCGCGCCCGCCCGTACGCCGTCTATCGCCGGGACGGCCAAATCCTTCATGGCGACAAACCACTGCTTGGAGACAATGGGCTCCACCGTCTTATGACAGCGGTAGCAGTGTCCGACGTTGTGCGCGTGCGGCTCGGTTTTTTCGAGGAGTCCCAGCGCGTCCAGATCGGAAAGAACCTTTTTGCGCGCGGCCTCCCGCGTCAGCCCCTCGTACGCCGCGCCCGCCTCGCCGTTCATCGTGCCGTCGTCGCGCATGACGCGCAAAACCGGCAGGCCGTGCCGCGCCCCCACCTCAAAATCGTTGGGGTCGTGGGCGGGCGTGATCTTGACGGCGCCGGTGCCGAAAGCCTTGTCGACATAGTGATCGGCCACGACGGGGATCCGCCTGTCGGCAAGCGGCAGCAGCACGAATTTGCCGTGATATTTTGTGTAGCGCTTATCGGACGGGTTGACCGCGACGGCCGTGTCGCCCAGCATGGTCTCGGGCCGCGTGGTCGCGACCGTGATAAACCCGCCGCCCTCCACCGGATACCTCAGGTGCCAGAGATGCCCGTCCTCGGCCTTATATTCGACCTCGGCGTCGGATATCGCCGTCTTACATTCGGGACACCAATTGATGATGCGGTCGCCCCGATAGATCAGTTTTTTGTTGTACAGCTTGACAAACGCGTGGCGGACGGCCTTGGAACAGCGCTCGTCCATGGTAAAGGCCAGCCTGTCCCAGTCGCAGGAAATGCCCAGCTTTTTGATCTGCTCGACGATGCGGCCGCCGTACTGCTCCTTCCAGGCAAACGCGCGGCGCAAAAAGCCCTCGCGCCCGAGATCGGCCTTGGTCAGCCCCTCCTCCTTCATCTTTTCGACAATCTTGACCTCGGTCGCGATGGAGGCGTGGTCGGTGCCCGGGATATACAGCGCCTCAAAGCCCTTCATGCGCTTGTACCGGATGACGACGTCCTGAATGGTATCGCCCATCGCATGGCCGATATGCAGCTGGCTGGTAATGTTGGGCGGCGGCATCGCGATGGTAAAGGGTTCCTTACCCGACCCGGCGTCGGCCTTAAAATATCCCTCGCGCATCCATTTTTGATAGATCCGTTCTTCAAAAGTTTTTGGGTCGTAACTGCTTTGCATCGCGCTGACTCCTTGCGGTTTGTTGTTAAACAGTATAGCATAGCGCCGCAAAATTGGCAAGCGGGACAAACGACAAGCACGGATTTATATCCCGATTCATACTATGAAGTATACACGGCGCCGTATATCCTTATCGGGCGCCGAGCCTTATACATCATCCCATTCAAATCAATTTTTAGGAGGAACGAAAACACATGAAAAAATTGGTCACACTGCTCTTGTCCGGCGCGATGCTGTTTGCCGGATTGCTGATGACCGGCTGCGACAAGGTGCCGCCCGGCCTCACATTGGTTCGCCTAAACGAGGTGGCGCGCAGCGTCTTTTACGCGCCCATGTACGCGGCCGTCACCGAGGGCTATTTTGAGGAGGAGGGGCTATACATCGAGCTTGTCACCGGCCAGGGCGCGGACAAGGTCATGACCGCCCTATCCTCTAAATCCGCCGACATCGGCCTCCTTGGTCCCGAGGCGACGGTGTACGCGCAGGCGGAGGGCAAGCTGGATTATCCCATCATTTTCGCCCAGCTGACTAAGCGCGACGGGTCGTTTATCGTCTCGAAAAAGGACGAGAAGGATACCTTTAAGTGGACGGATTTAAGGGGTAAGCATATTTTGGCCGGACGCAAGGGCGGTATGCCGTCGATGACGCTCCAGTACGTCGTCAACAGCAACGGCATGGAGATCACCGACATGAACTTTGATCAGAGCGTGGACTTTGCCATGATGGGGCCGACGTTTGTGTCACAGCCGAATATCGACTATACGACCCTGTTTGAGCCGACCGCCTCCGAGGTGGAAAAAAACGGCAAGGGCTATGTCGTGGCGGCCGTCGGCGAGGCAAGCGGCCTTGTCCCCTACACCTCGTTTTCGGCAAGCAAAAGCTATATCGAAAGCAACGAGGCGGTCATCAAGAGCTTTATTCGGGCGATCATCAAGGGCTATGACTTTACCGTAAACGCCGACCCGTTGGACGTCGCCAAGGCCATGCAGCCCTTTTTTACCGGGATTGAGCTCGATATGCTCAAAAGCTCGGTGATTCGTTACGGCGAGATCGACGCTTGGTGCGAAACGCCCTATTTTGCGGAGGAATCCTATCTGATGCTCCAAACCGTCATGATGAACGCGGGCGAGCTGAGCAAGAACGTGCCCTACACCAAGGCGGTGGACAACACCTACGTGAACGCGGTGATCGCCGAACGGAAAACGGCTTAACGGCAGGGAGCGGACAAATCATGGGTTGTCCGGAGTGACAAAGAGTGAGGTTCAGACGGGCAACAGGCGGCGGGGCAACGAGGGCGCGTATTTCTAATACGTAACCGAGTTGCCGCGATGCACGTAGCCCGTTTCAACCCACTATCTGTCACTCCGGACAAGACAGGTGTCCGCGCCGCCAACCCTTATCCCCGCGGCGCGGACAAATTTTAGAGGACAGACAACCATGGACGACATACTCACCATCGAAAACGTCGGACTGACCTATCAGTCGGCGGCGCATGAAACCGAGGCGCTAAGGGACATCAGCCTGCGGGTCAAGGAGGGCGAATTTGTGGCGATCGTCGGCCCCTCGGGCTGCGGAAAAACCACCGTCCTCTCGCTGGCCGCGGGGCTGCTAAAACCCACGGCCGGCAGCATACGCCTGGGCGGCAAGGAAATCACGGGCACCAGCGGCGAGGTCGGCTATATGCTGCAAAGCGACAACCTGTTTGCCTGGCGAACCATCCTGCAAAATGTGACCTTAGGCCTAGAGGTTCAAAAGAAAAACACGCCCGAAAACATCGAATACGCCAAACAGCTCTTGCAAAAATACGGGCTGGGCGACTTTATCAAGGCGCACCCGCGGCAGCTGTCGGGCGGTATGCGCCAGCGCGCCGCGCTGATTCGCACGCTGGCCTTTCGTCCCAAACTCCTGCTGCTGGACGAGCCCTTTTCCGCCTTGGACTTTCAAACGCGCCTAAGCGTATGCGACGACGTATACGCCATCATTCGCGAGGAAAAAAAGACGGCGCTCCTCGTCACGCACGACATCTCCGAGGCGGTGAGCCTGGCCGACCGCATTGTTGTTTTGTCCGCGCGGCCTGCCACGGTCAAACGGATCTATACACTTGATATTGACAGACCCACGCCGCTGAAACGGCGCGAGGACCCGGCCTTTTCGGGCTGGTTTGACAAGGTTTGGAAGGAGGTCGGCGCATGAAAAAGCCATGCACGCCGCGCGCGCTCTATCTCAGGAAAAAGCGGAACGGCAAAATCAAGGTGCTCTGCTTGCAGGTCGCCGTTTTGGCCGTCTTTTTGGGCGCCTGGGAGTTCTTGACGCAGGTCAGGCTGGTCGACGCGTTTTTTGTCAGCTCCCCGTCCCGAATCCTTATCAAGCTGGGACAGCTGTTTCGACAGGATTTTATGCCGCATATCGGGATCACCCTGCTCGAATGTATTTTGGGCTTTGTCATATCCACCATCGCGGGGTTTTTGGCCGCGGTCGCGCTCTGGTGGTCGGATACCCTGCGGCGCGTGCTGGACCCCTATATCGTCGTCCTAAACAGCCTGCCCAAGATCGCGCTTGGGCCCATCATCATCATTTGGGTGGGCGCCGGCATGAAGTCCATTATCATGATGACCTTTTTGATCTGCATCGTCGTGACCGTCATCAGTATGCTGCAAAGTTTTTTGGCCTGTGACAAAAACAAGGTGTTTTTGATGCAGTCCATGGGCGCGTCCAAGCTGCAAATCTTTTATAAGCTGGTTCTCCCAAACGCCGTACCCGAACTGATCTCCGTCCTAAAGATCAACATCGGCCTTGCCTGGGTGGGCACCATTATGGGAGAATATATCATGTCGAGCGCGGGGCTTGGCCATCTGATTATCTACGGCGGGCAGGTGTTTCAGATCGACCTTGTCATGGCTTCGATTGTGGTACTTTGCGTATTGGCGGGGCTCATGTACTTTTTGATCGCGCGGCTGGAAAAGTTTTTTCGCAAACGCCGGGGGGGCTCCCTTCAATAGGTACCAACCGTTTAGGAGCATGTACAAAATCCCGATCCCGCCCACAACGGGATAGATAAAGTCGATCACATTCTTAAAGCCGAAAAACGAGAAAATAAAGGCGCCAAGCATGACGAGGACGGCGCAATAGAGCGTTCCGCCGACCAATGTCTTGAGCCAGCTTGTCAGTGCCAGATGCGCGGTCAGCATGGTGGTGAATATCCCCAAAGCGACGGTCGCGATACAAAGGCCGTACAAAACCGGCCCGGCGCGCTTAGCGAGGGCTAAAATCGGCATATCGGCCGCGGACGCGCCGCCGTTTTTGTTGACCGCGACGATAAACAGCAGCATGATGCCGCCCAACAAAACGGCCGTCACCGCCGCGCACGCGACGCGCTGTTTTTTGGTGGTGTCGTGTACCGTCGTCAGCACGCTCGCCGCCAGCATCATGTTCATCCCGACGTAAGGCAAGGCGCTCAACCAGCCCTTTAAGAAGGGGCCGCCCGCATAATTGCCGCCCGTCATGAGGGCAAAGACGCAAATCCCGATCATGACGGCGGCCAAAACGGGCACCATGACAAGGTTGGCGCCGTAGAGGCCCTTGAGCCCGCGTATCACGATACACGTGCACAGGACGCCCGCTAAAGCGGCGTACAGGGGCGACAGCTTGATCATGCCGTCAAACAGACTGTTTATACCGGCCAGCATGGCGACCAGCGATACCGCGCTGTTGAATAAGAGCGCGATATTTAAGACGACGTCCAGCCGCCCGCCGATCCGGCGGTTGACCGTGCCGATGTCGTCCGCTTTGACGCGCGCGCCGACCGAGAGAAACAAGAGACAAAACAGAAAAAACAACGCCGCGCAGAGCGCCGCAACCGACGGCGCGGGCGTCTCCCCGAAAAACGAAACGATCTCGCGTCCCGACGCGAACCCCGCCCCGATGATCGTCCCGACCGTCAGCATGGAAAGAGATAAGACTTTTTTCATACTACAGGATACGAAACGAATCGGCTAAATATGTGCTTTATC
>JAIRRW010000120.1 GCA_031255775.1 Clostridiales bacterium | reverse complement strand
CTCTTATGCTTTTGCTTATCCTTATCTTAGGCCTGTTGGTCCTTATCCTTTTGCGCCTGTTTTTCCTCTTCGGCCTTGCGCTGGTAGTAATTTTTGTAGCCGACCTTTTGGTTGTCGCCGGTGTCCCACTTGCGGCCGCCGGTGACGAGCACGCCCAAGAGGAGCGCGGCCGCCGCGATGACGGCGATGATGGGGAACACGATATTGTCGGGGATGACGCTGGCGACGACCAGCGCGGCGACGGCGATGACGGCAAACAGCGCGGCGGCAAAGATGTAGAGCTTTTTGACCGCGGGGTTATTGCGGGTAAAGACCGCCTTGATCAAAAACGCGAGGCCGAACCCGCCCGCGACGATGACCACCGCCCAGGACCAGCTGAAAAACGCGAAGGCCTCGACCGTAACCGACAAAATCCACAGGATTGCCGCCGCCAGCACGGACAGCGCAATGAGGAAAGAAAACAAAAAATTCTTGTTCATGGCTTTTTTTTCTCCTTTTACCGTAGTATGACCGTATGGGACACGGGCGTAATCTCGTCGCCCTCGTTTAGGACGATGGCGCTAAAGTGCGGAAAGGACCGAACCAATCCGCCCAGCCGGATATTGAATGCGCCGCTGTTTTCGTCGGCGGACAGGACGGTATACTTGCCCGGCAGGAGCTTGCCGTCCTTAGCGGCGGTATAGGTGACGCCGCGCGTCAAAACGACGTCGCCCTTGACGTGCGAAACCTTGACGCCGCCGTTTTTGAGCGCGTCGGCATCGCGGGTATAGCGCACGCCGTCGACGATCTTGACGTCGTCCACCTCGTCGCCTTTTAGGCGTTTACGCGCTTTAGACAGTTTGGCGACCAGCACGATAAACCCGATGATAAACCCCAGCGCCAGCACGCCGAACACGACCGCCAAAACAAAGTAGAACAGTTCGGCCGACGAGCCGAAAAAATCGGCCGCGCCGCCGGCGACATTCGCCGCGAGCAATAACATTTTCATAGACAGACCCTCCTTATAGGACAAACAGGACAACGACCGCGATGATTCCGCCCAAGACCGCCGCGCCCAGCGCCGCCGCGAGGATCACCCGCAAGGGCGAGAGGGGCGTTTTGCCGTGAATCTTTCCGTTGAAGCCGTTGACGAAAAAGTTGTAGAGCTTTTTGTGCCAGGTGCAATGTCCGACATACAGCGGCAGCAGCACATACTTGAATTTGACGTCCGAATATTCGGTGCGGGCGTCGAAGTTGACCACGACGTCGTAGGTGTATTTGCGCAAAACCGCTTCCTTGATCATGCGGCCGATCGCGCCGCGCGCCTCCTCCCAGCATTTGATGCCGTCCTTGGTGTACTGGTTGGCGGTAAAGCCGTGCATATAGTTTTGGGAATATTCCTGCGCGTTGTTGGTGTCAAAGGGCTGGAGCTTATCCAGCGTCTTTTGGGGAACCGCGCCCGAGGCCTGAATGAGCACGTCGTCGAAAAAGGACGAATACGTCCCGTGGATATTAAAGTATTCGAGAACGCGTCTGGTGGTGGTCTTGCCGTTGACCCTGGTTGTCACCGTTTTGTACCGACCCAGCCGCCCCTGATAAAAGGTGAAAGTATTGGCGTCGTAAGTGAACGCGGGGTTATACGCGCCGTCAACGGTCTCGGGCCGGGCCGACCGCTTGAACTCGCGGGGCGCGAAAATCTTTTTCTTGACCCAGGCCTTAAAGCGTTCGACCGCGTTTTCCTTGGTGATCCGAAACGGAACGACCGCGTTGGGCTTTAAGCCCGACAGCTCCTGCGTCTCGACCACGTTGGTGGTGCCGCAAAACGGACAGTGCCGGGCAATCGATTCGCGCGGGACGATCTCTTTTGCGCCGCAGTTGTTGCAGACATAGACGGTCGTCTCGTCCGACCAGGCGTTTTGCGTCTCTAACAGCTTGGAAAAATCCTGCTCCTCCGTCCGAGCCTTTTGAAAGCTCAAAACCGTGTCGCAATGGTTGCATTTGAGCGCCTGCTCCTCGGGGGAAAACACCAGATTGGCGCCGCAGGAGGGGCATTTGCTGACGTCGGTCGTCAGCTCGCGCTCCTGCTCGCCGTAGCCGGGAATGCTTTCGGTTTCCTGCATGATGGCCATCCTTTTATGTATTTATAGTTTTCGGTTGGGGACGACTGGGGCGTGTTGACACGAGTGTAAACTCGTGGAAACATGACCGATGACCTGTTTCTAAAACCAATCGTGAATGGATAAACGAGGATATATTTCGCCTGCCGAGAAAATGGTTCTTTTTGGTAGCAGCGCTACCAAAAACGGTTCTTTGACGACGGCGGGCGGATTATAGACCGTTTAGCCGGCGCGATTGGTTGCAAGAACGGGTCTATTTACAACTTTTCGCCGCATTCGGGGCAGAATTTGGCGTCCGCGCGGCTGATCGCCGCCTTGCATTTGGGGCAGGTTTTGGCCAAGCTCTTGCCGCATTCGGGGCAGAATTTGGCGTCCGCGCGGCTGACGACGGTGCCGCAGTGGGGACACTGCTTGCCGGACGCCGCGCCGCATTCGGGACAGAACTTGGCGTCCGCGCGCATCGACGCGCCGCATTTGCCGCATTTGGCCGTATTGGCGGCCGCGCCGCCGCCCGCGTTTGCGCCGCCCGCCTGCGGCTGGGCGATATTGCTAAACATCTGCCCCATGCCCGCGCCAAGGCCAAGCCCCAGCCCCGCGCCCATGGTCGTGCCCGCCATGCCGGGGTTTTTGGCGGCGGACTTTAGCGCCTCGGCCTGCGCCATCTGCATATGAACGTCCATATTGCCGCGCATCATGCCGTAAGAGGTGCTTTTATCCAGCGCTTCCTGCAATTCCTTGGGCAGCGAAAAGCTCTGAAAATTGAACTTGGTAATCTTGATCCCGATCGCTTTAAAGTCCTCGTCCAGGGTCTTTTCGACCATTTTACCAAGCTCTAGGAGGTTGCCGGCCATGTCCAAAATGGGAATCTTGCTCTCGCCGATGGCGTCGGTGATTCCGGCGATGACCATGCTTTTCAGGTAGTCGGAAATCTCGCGGGTGGTAAACGAATCGGTCGTGCCCGAAAGCTCTTTCATAAAGACGTAGGCGTCGTCCACCTTGAACGAATAGGTGCCGTACCCGCCGATTCGGATCGCGCCGTAGTCGGCGTCGCGCACGATGATGGGCGTGGCCGTCCCCCACTTGTAATTGGTAAACTGCTTGGTGTTGACAAAAAAGACGTCCGACCGAAACGGATTTTCAAAGCCGTATTTCCAGCTCATCAGCTTGGTCAAAAACGGAATACTGTCCGTGTCCAGCTTGTAAAAGCCGGGCAAAAAGACGTCCGCCATCTGTCCCTTGTGACAGAAAATACAGACCTGACTGGGGCGTACGGTCAGCGCCGACCCCTTGGACACATAATCGTTTTTCATGGCAAAGCGGTAAACGATGGTGTCGCTGGTGTCGTCCGTCCATTCGATATTTTTGAGTAAACCCATTGGTATCCCTCCCTCGTTTTGATAAACCTTTGTACAAAATACGACTACATTATACAATTTTTCGCGCGTGCCGTCAATGGTTATGGGCAAATCCCCCCTTAGAATTGTATTAAAAATTTATTAAAAGCTGACGAGGCGCTGCCGCTGACGATAAAATGACGCTGACGCTCTCATTTTATCGAGGGATAAGGCGCTAGACCTGTTCTAAAACCAATCGTGAATGGATAAACGAGGATATATTTCGCCTGCCGAGGAAAAGGTTCTTTTTGGTAGCAGCGCTACCAAAAACGGTTCTTTGACGACGGCAGACGGTATATAGACCGTTTAGCCGTCGCGAGCGGTTGCAAAAACAGGTCCATTTACAAAAAACGTCGTTTTTGTTTGCTGCCGATCGACGCCGGCGCTACCGCGCGAATGTGCGCATTTTGCGCGGGGAATGACGCGAAATTTGTCATAATCGGTTGTTTTTTCTCATAGTATGAAACTACA
>JAIRRW010000082.1 GCA_031255775.1 Clostridiales bacterium | reverse complement strand
TTGGCTGTTTTTCATCTGATTTTTTACGCAAATACCTCTAGTATTAGCGACAAAATCAGCTAAAAAACATCTCAAATATCCACTCGCACAAATGCTTATTTCTAAACTGTCTAACTATAGTTAAGTTTTTTAAATTGTGTCCGTTTCCGTTTCGGACTCCGACGGCGGGGCGGCGTCCGGCTTTAGGCCGTGCGCCGCAAGCAGGCCGACCAATTGGTCGATGCGGGCGTTTAGCTTGTTGATTTCGTCCCAAATGGGGTCGGGAAGCGTCTGGTCAAAGTCGTTGACGCGTTCGCCGCCGATCCTGACGACCTTGCCGGGCACGCCCACAACGGTCGCGTGGGGCGGGACCTCCTTTAAGACAACCGAGCCCGCGCCGATCTTGGCCGAGCGTCCGACGGTAAAGGGGCCCAAGACCTTGGCGCCCGCGCTAATCATGACGTCGTCCTCGATCGTCGGATGGCGCTTGCCCTTATCCTTGCCGGTTCCGCCCAGTGTCACCCCCTGATAGATGGTGACATTGTTGCCGATGACGGTCGTTTCGCCGATGACCACCCCGTGTCCGTGGTCGATAAAAATGCCGTGGCCGATCTTGGCGGCCGGATGAATCTCGACGCCGGTAAAAAAGCGGCCGATCTGCGAAACGATACGCGCCAAAAATTTGAGCCGGTGCCGATAGAGAAAATGCGCAAACCGATAATATACGATCGCGTGAAAACCGCTGTAAGTCAAGATAACTTCCAGCTTATTGCGGGCGGCGGGGTCCCGCTGCATGACCGCATTTAGATCCTTAGACAGCTTTCCCATAAATCATCCTATAAAACATCCTTATATAACGAGGGAAAAAAGTAGAGACAGAGGTTTTTATCACGCCGAATCACGCATGATTTGTCCACTCTGCGGGCGCTTTCGCGCGCTATTCGCCGCCGTTTAGCGCCCGGATAGTCCGATCCAACAATTCGACGGCGTCCGTCTCGCTCATATCGCCGCCGACGTTCCACTGCCGTTCGATCCGTTCGATCCGGGTCTCCAGGTACGCCTCGCCCTCTTGGGTCAGCGAATAGAATACGGCGCGTTTGTCGTCCGGCGAACGGCGTTTCTCGATAAGCCGCTCAAAAAAAAGCTCCTTGGCGATCGCCGAAAAGTTGGTTTTGGCGATAAAAAGCTCGGACATGACGGCTTTGGGCGGCGCGCCGCGGCTCAAGAGAAACAGGATTTTCGTCTTTAACGAGAGCGTACTCTTTTTGCGGCCGTTTTCCGTCTCCTCGCACATACAGCTCCGGCGCGCGGCCAGCCTTAGCTCGATAATTTTTTCGCCCAAGTCGGCCATGTGTTTTTCAGCGCCTCCCGCAAAACCCGCGCGCCCGCGCATACGTCATTATATGCGGGCACGGACAAAACCGTACGCCTATTATAAACGCTTGCTCTTTTTGTGTCAACCTATAGGCATACGGCTTATGAATAATGATAAACCGTATGACTATAAAAAGGCATAACAGTACGCGCTTGAATATAACAATTTTAGATGCTAAAAGTCATTAGCATCTAAAAAATAGATGTTTTAATAACAAATCGCTTTGAAAACGGCTATATATATGTTATTATGTACAGTAGTGACATAATTTAGTTGCAGAGGAAAGCCGAATGCCGCAAGTTTCAAGGACGCAGATATTAAATGAGTTAAAACTCAGTCATTCTACGCTTTATTATCTTTTGGAGGCGCACGGTATTTGCGTGCCCATGACCGAAAGCGGCAGATACATTTGGAGTGATGAGATATTGGAAACATTAAGACAACTCATAAAAACTCAACAAGCTACTCCACTTCAAGAAAAAACATATAAGACAACGCTCATAAACAACAGGCGTTATTTAGGCAATAAATATAAATTATTGGATTTTGTCAAAGCGGTCGTGGAAAGCGAATGTTCCGACATCAACACAGTTGCAGACATTTTTGCCGGAACGGGCGCGGTTGCTTCCGCTTTTTTAGATAAAAAGATTATCTCAAACGATACATTATATTTTAATTACTTGTGCCATATTGCTTGGTTTAGCCCCGAGCAGTATTCTTTCGATAAAATCCTCAATATGATTGAAAATTATAACGCCTTGACGGTTACAATAGATAATTATGTATCGGAGCATTTTGCCGACACATATTTCAGTCTTTCGGATTGCCGAAAAATCGGTTACATCAGAGAGGATATCGAAAATGAATATAAGGCAGGCAATTTGAATTTTAGGGAACGGGCAATCCTTTTGACTTCGTTAATATACGCCATGGATAAAATCGCTAATACCTGCGGACATTACGATGCTTTCCGTCAAAACGCAGAATTTGAAAGAACGCTTGAACTTTCGATGCCGCTTGCTTCCGCGGACAATAACGAAAACAATCAGTGTTTTAATGAGGATGCCAATGACCTTGTAAAACGCGTAGAAGCCGATTTAGTGTATATAGACCCTCCGTATAATTCGCGCCAATATTGTGATGCGTATCATTTTTTAGAAAATATTGCCCGCTGGGAAAAGCCCGAAGTACACGGCATGGCGCGAAAAATGGATAGAACTTCATTAAAGAGCGATTATTGCACAAGCGCCGCCCCCATTGCGTTTGAACGGCTTATACGCGATATTCGAGCAAAATATATCCTTGTGTCGTATAACAATATGGCCGAAAAAGGTAACGCGCGCTCAAACGCAAGGATTGGCGATGAGGATATTATGCGCATACTTTCCGCAAAGGGCAGAGTCAGAGTTTTTTCAAAATCATACAAAGCGTTTAGTGCGGGGAAATCCGATATAAAAGAAAACGAGGAACGTTTATTTCTTTGTGAATGTTATGAATATGGCGAAAAGGATTTACTCCAATCGCCGCTAAATTACATCGGGGGAAAATTCAAATTATTGCCGCAGTTACTGCCGCATTTCCCCAAAGACATAAATTTATTTGTTGATTTATTTTGCGGCGGTGGAAATGTGGGCATCAATGCAGACTGCCGACGGGTCATATTTAATGACAACAACGAGTTGTTACGCTACTTATTCGGTACTTTCAAAAATTTAGATAAGGAAGTTACTTTTGAAATTATAGACAGTATCATAAGCGAATACGGCTTGTCTGATACGAGCAAATACGGATACGAACATTACGGCTGTAATAGCGCGGACGGTTTGGGCGCGTACAACGCGGATAAGTTTTTGAGGTTGCGAGAGTATTTTAACGGCAAATCGATAAAGGATTATCATTATTTTATCACACTGTATGTCCTAATCGTCTATGCGTTTAACAATCAAATTCGTTTCAATAGAAAGGGCGAATTTAATTTGCCCGTAGGCAAGCGTGATTTTAACGATAAAATGCGCAATAAATTATCGGTGTTTATCAATAGACTTAAAAGCGGCGATTATTTTTTTGAAAGCGCCGATTTTAGAGAGTTGAATACGGAAGCGTGGAACGACAAAACCTTTGTCTATGCCGACCCGCCGTATTTGATTACCTGCGCCACCTACAACGAACAGGACGGTTGGAATGAAGCCTTGGAGCGCGAATTGCTTGCCTATCTTGATGGGTTACATAATCGCGGTATTAGGTTTGCTTTATCAAATGTGCTGCGCAGCAAGGGTAAAGAAAATACAATACTTTTAGAATGGACACGGGCGAATATGGATAAGTACCGTATGATTTATCTTGATTATAGTTATGCCAATTCCAACTATCAAACAAAGGACAAGACCGCAAGCGCGGAGGAAGTCTTAATAGTAAATTATTAGGCCGTGTTTGCGCGAAACGCGAAAGGTATATATATAATCTGCTCTTCCTCACTCATTTGAATACGATCTAGCGGAGGAAAAAAATGCCGTCATATACAAGTTTTGGTTGGTCACTCGGTACAACGAGTTTCCGAACAAGAGAGTTTAACCTCAAAATTGAAAGACAGTTAGAACTTTTGACTGAATTTTGGGCATTGCCCGAAACAACGGGCAAATCGTGGTCAGATAATGTCATTCAAACGATGTACTACGACTTTATCAAAGCCGCCGACTTTATAAAGGGTGATGCAGGAAACAAGCCCAAAGATGCGCGTGAAAAAACTTCGGGGCTTGTTGATATAGGGCTGATCGACGGACAACGCAAACTAACCGCCGCAGGAAAAGCGTTACTTGATATTGTAGAAACGCAATCGTTCGCTTCCACGAATCAATTGAGAATAGACAATGACAGTTATGCGTATCTAAAACAGCTTTGTAAAACTGCGCTCTCGATTGACGGCGGCTATGTTCGCCCGTATCTTATCACGGCGTATGTGCTCTCAAAGGTCGGCGCATTGTCTTACGAGGAGTTTACTTATCTTTTACCGTTCATGACCAATGCGGACAAATTGTCGCGTATTGTCACGGAACTTCAGGCAGTCCGCACAGGAACGCGCACGGTAGACGACATAATAACTGATATTTTAATGGAAATGCCGAACTACCAAGAAGCTCTTGCCATGTTCCTTTCCCGCCCCGTGACGCAAAGCCTTATGATCGAAATAGGGATAAATCGCAAAAGCGGCGGATATGACGCGCCCTATTTTGACTTTTACACGGCGTTGAAAAGTTTAGCTTTTGCGAGAACGGATACAAACGCAAAATCCCTTGTTAAATCCATAGCCGCAATCAGCGGCAAACCTAAAAACTTTTGGAAACGCTTATTATTAAAGAAATCAGGCATTTCAAAAAACGAAAAAGAAACGCTTGCCGCCATTGATTTTTCTGCCGAGATATTTTTGATGCAGTCAGAGAAAGAGTTTAGGCAGTGCTTTTTTAGATTATTGCACTTATACAAAGCCAAAAGTACATTATCTGATTATTTCGACTTAAACCGCCGTTATTTTAAGATTACCGATACTTTGGTTTTCAGGAATGGCACGGTTGATTTTGACATAATACCGAAATGTTATTTCACTCTCATTGCCGATAAGCTCTTGCCCGTTGCCTTTACGGATACGGACAAACTTTTTGCGGATTGTAGTTTTGCCGAAATTGTACCTCATTCCGATGTTGCCGATACTGCGCTGTTTGCTCAAATAGAAAGATTTTACGGTATCATGGTCAGAGATGTCTGTGCCGCTAAACAATTTATAGAGGACGAGCGCATCAGCCGATTTAATGATATGATTGATAGCAGATTCACAAAAGAAATTTTAATCGACTTGCTTGCAAAATTTGAAAACCGCGACGACGAAGCGATACAAAACGCCGTTACCGCAAACGCCGATATACCGACAATTTTTGAATATATTGTCGGTATAATTTGGTATAACATCAGCGAAAGGAAGGTTAATATACTCCACGCCCTTAATCTGTCGCTTGATGCAGACCTGCTCCCCAAAACCCACGCGAAAGGCGGCGGCGAGGATATTACTTTCAAATATGCGGCTTCGCCCGATTATCCCAATCACACCGCGCTTATAGAAGTTACCCTTTCCGAAAAAACAAATCAACGCCGGATGGAAATGGAACCGGTTTCTCGTCATCTTGGCGATTATTTACTTAAAAACAAGGATGAAAATGCCTATTGTGTTTTCGTTTCTACATACTTACATATCAATGTAAAAAGCGACTTTCGCGGCCGCAAAAACATTCCATATTACAGCACGAACAACGGCGATCATATAGACGGAATGAAAATTATCCCCTGTCAAACAACCGAGTTGCGCACAATTTTAGACAAGGATTTAACTTATGCCTGCATTTACCGTTTGTTTGAAGCGGCATATCAATCAACGGATGCGCCAAATGTGTGGTATGAAAATAATATCATTAAAACGCTGGAAAAGCACGAGGATTTTTAATGACTTGGAAGAAAAAATCATAATAGACACGGATGCGCTTTGACCGAAACCATTAAAATTGGATTAAATTACACAAAATCCGCCAAAATAGTAGGGTATAACGGGTATTCGGTTTGACATACGCGGACAAAGCGGCTATAATAAAACCGTCCCCTTGTGTCTTTAAGCGGGGGGCGCATAAGGCGGAACCGAATGGCGGATACCTATACGATAGACATTTGCGGACGGAAGGTCGAGTTGCCGCTCTTAGCGATTTCGCCGGATGTCACGATCGCCTTTTTCAACCTGCACGGCAACCGCGAATTGACTGACTATTGCGGCTTGAAGCTAGCCGAAAAAATCATTCCCTTAGAGGCGGAGGTGTTGATCACCGCCGAGAGCAAGGGCTTGCAGCTGACGCACGTCATTGCCGGCCGTTTGGGTCACGCGTACTACGCGGTCGCGCGGAAAAGCAAAAAACTGTATATGCAGGACGGGATCAGCGCCGAGGTCAAGTCGATCACCACCAAAGAAAAGCAGACCTTTTATCTGTCCGCTCACGACGTTTCGCTGATCCGAAACAAACGGGTGGCCATCGTGGACGACGTGGTTTCCACCGGCGGATCGCTGGCGGCGCTTGAGCTTCTTGTGGCGCGGGCGGGCGGCCGGGTGGCGGTCAAGGCGGCGGTGCTGGCCGAGGGGGAGGCGGCGGCGCGCGCGGATCTGACATATCTGGCCGCACTGCCTTTGTTTCACTAAAACAGGCCTATATTGCGCAGGATACATAAACATACCGATGCTGTTGAACATATAAACTGTTGAACATATAAGTAGGAGATCAGTATGAAAATCACAATCGTTGCGGACGTACTGGGCAACGGAAACAATGGGACGTCCGTGACCGCGAACAGGCTGATCGACAGTCTTCGCAAGCGGGGTCACGAGGTACGCGTCGTGGCGACAAGCTACGAGGGGTTGGCCGAGTTTTACCGGGTGGACAAACGATCGTTCCCCTTTTTGAACGGATATATCGAAAAAAACGGCGTTTCGCTCGCGAAGCCGGATAAAAACCTCTTAAAAAAAGTGATACAGGACAGCGATGTCGTACACGTGATGATGCCCTTTAAGCTGGGGCAGACGGCGGTCAAGACCGCCAAACAGCTGGAGGTGCCCTGCACGGCCGCCTTCCACTGCCAGCCCGAAAACTTTACCACACACCTAAAGATGCGCGAATTTGGCCTCCTAAACGATTATCTGTACAGCCGTTTCCGGCGCGTCCTCTATCGGCACGTTCAGGGCATCCATTGTCCCAGCAGATTTATCGAGACCGAGCTGAAAAACCGCGGCTACAAGTCGCGGATGCACGTCATTTCAAACGGCGTGCCCGACCGTTTTGTCCCCGATAAACGCGAAAAACCCGAGGCCTATCGGGATAAGTTTTGCATCCTCTATACCGGCCGGATGTCGGGCGAAAAGCGGCACGATGTGCTGATAAAGGCGATCAAACGCAGCAAATACAAGGATAAGATTCAGCTGATTCTGGCCGGAAACGGCCCCAAACAGCCCAAAATCGAGCGTTTATGCCAAAAATACGGGATTCCGCTGGATATTGGGCTTAGGGATCAGGACACCCTGTACAACATCATCAATTATTGCGACCTGTACGCGCATCCCGGCGACGTCGAGCTCGAATCCCTCGCCTGCCTAGAGGCCATTTCGTGCGGCTTGGTGCCGGTCATCAGCGACAGCAAAAAGTCGGCGACCAAGCAGTTTGCCCTGACCGAGCACAACCTATTCAAAAAGGGGAGCTCCAGGTCGCTGGCGGCGCGAATCGATCATTATATCGAGCACGAGGCCGAGCGGCTGGCCCTGTCCGAGCGGTACGCCGAATTTGCCGACAACTTTCGGATCGACCGCTGTATGGACGAAATGGAAAAAATGTTTTTGTCCGTCGCAAAGGAGCATTGATGCCGCGGCTCCGCTATGGGCAAACGCTCTATTATCACGACGAGCGGAACGACGATTTTGTCAACCTCGACGAAAAATTGCGAAAGCCGGTCGAAACGCATCGGTACGAGTACAAAGGCCCGCTCATGCGTTTTTTGAGCTGGTGCCTGTACTATTTGGTCGCCGTACCGGGGATCAAGCTGATGGGAAAAATAGGTTACGGCGTCAAATTTAAGGGGCGACAACATAAAAAGGGGATCAAGGGCGGCTTCATGGTGTATTCAAACCATGTGCACTTTTTGGAATTTTTGTTTACCTTTGTCTCTTTTATTTTTCCGCGCCGCGCCTATATCGTTTGCAATCCCGACCCGTTCAATATGTTTTGCGTCCGGCATCTGGCAAAAATGCTGGGCGGCTTGCCGCTGCCGGGCAAAAATCTTTCGTCCCAACGCGCGTTTGTGGACGTGATCGACAAAAAGCTGAAAAGGGGCGGCGCGGTCATGATGATGCCCGAGGCGCATATTTGGCCGTACTACACGGGCGTGCGCCCCTTTTCGCACAGGAGCTTTGTCTACGCGGTCAAGAGCAGGGTGCCGATCATCCCCGCCGTGACGACCTTCCGTGCGCCAAAAGGCCCCTTTAAGCGTTGGCTAAAACCCCGCATCACCATCATTTACGGCGCGCCCGTGTACCCGAAGGACAATGTGAGCGTTGACGAAAACGCGCGGTATATGCGGGACGAGGTGTACGCCGCCATGCAAAAATCGCTGGAATCCGCCGAAAATTGCGCGTTTTATCAATATGTCAAGGCGGACGCGCCGGTCGAAACCCGCTCACAGATCCGCGACCTCAAAGCGTCAACGCGAAGGCGCTACCGCTATCGATAAAAGGACGTTACACTTTCATTTTATCGAGGGATAAGGCACTTTTTTACGAAAAACGTCGGTTTTGTAAAAAAGATTTAAGAAGAAAGATAGCTGACGCTGTCGCGCGAATGTACCCATTCGCGCGAATTAAATCGGGAGCGACCGAAAACGACGTTTTTCGGGAGCGGACACCGTATCCCTCGTTCAAATGAAAGCAACGCGTCATTTGAACGAAAGCGGTAGCGCGATAGCGGTAGCGCGAAATGCCTTGTCAATCGGTTCGGTTTATGATACACTGTACCCTATGGAGCATTGCGACATCAAAAACGTGCTGGCCGGCGCGTTCACCGGAAAAGCGGTGACGGTCTGCGGATGGGTGAGGACCGCCCGCGATTCGAAAAATATGCTGTTTATCGAGATCAACGACGGCACCAGCCTCAAGCACTTGCAGCTTGTCATCGATAAGGACGGACTGCCGGACGCCGCGCTTTGCGCCAAACTTGGCTGCTCGGTCACGGCGCGGGGCGACGCCGTCGCGGCCAGGGACGGGCAGGGCGTGGAGCTCAATGTCCGGGAGCTGACGCTGATCGGCGACTGCCCGCCCGAATATCCCCTGCAAAAAAAACGGCATACGTTGGAGTTTTTGCGCGCCATGCCGCACCTGCGCCTGCGCTCAAATACCTTTAACGCGGTTTTTAGGCTCAGGAGCGCGTTGTCCGCCGCCATTCACGGCTTTTTTCAGGAAAACGGCTTTTTATACGTGCATACGCCGCTCATTACCGGCAGTGACTGCGAGGGGGCGGGCGAGATGTTTCGGGTCACCACGCACCCCTTTTCGCACGGGTTTGAGACCCAAGCCGCATACGACGCGGCCGACTTTTTCGGCCAAAGCGCCGGGCTTTCGGTGTCGGGACAGCTGGAGGGCGAGACCGCCGCCATGGCTTTTGGGAAAATATATACCTTTGGCCCCAGCTTTCGCGCCGAAAACAGCAACACGCCCCGGCATCTTGCCGAATACTGGCACGTCGAGCCGGAGCTGGCCTTTGCCGACCTAAACGACGTTTTGCGCCTGGCCGAAAATATGATGACCGCGGTACTCAAAACGGTCATAGCCAAGTGCCCGGACGAGCTGGCCTTTTTCGAAAAGCATTTCGAGAGCGGGCTTGCTCAAAAGCTGGAGCGGGTGTCCGGGGGCGGCTTTGCGGTGCTGGACTACACCGAGGCGGTCAAGATTTTGACGGCGTCCGGCAGGGCGTTTCGGTACCCGGCCGCTTGGGGATCGGATCTTCAGACCGAGCACGAACGCTACATCACCGAGGAATACGCCAAAAAACCGGTGTTTGTCATCAACTACCCCAAGGCGGTCAAGAGCTTTTATATGAAGCAAAACGCCGACGGCAGGACGGTGGCGGCCGGGGACCTCCTTGTGCCGGGCGTGGGAGAGATCATCGGCGGGAGCGAGCGCGAGGCCGATTACGGCAAGCTCGTGTCCGCGCTGAAGGAACGGGGCATGAACGAATCGGATTACGCCGGGTATTTGGACTTGCGGCGGTACGGCACGGCGCCGCACGGCGGCTTCGGGCTGGGCTTAGAGCGTCTACTGATGTACCTGAGCGGGGTCGCGAATATCCGGGACGTCACGCTGTTTCCGCGGGCGGCCGGTCAGCTGATATAAGATAAGGACGGGGGAACGGCCATTGGACGCCGTCGCGGTATATATATGGCGTTTTTGGCTATAAAAACCGCAGAGGGAGCAAAAAATATGAGGTTTGGTTCGGGTATGAGAAAGACGATGGTAGCGGTTTTTTGCGGGTTTTCCGCGCTGATTTTGGGGTTGGCCATCGGGCTTACCGTGATAAGCGGCTTAGAATCCCGCGCACTCTTGCGGGAGAGCATCGAGTCGCAGCTAAAGTCCATCACCTCGGCCGCCGAGGAGCGGATCGATTCGCTGGGCGGCGGGGACGCGGGCTTTATGGGCAAGTACGTTACGGTAGACGCCTTTTTCGAGGGCGGCGCGGCGGCGGCGGAAACGCTGTACGAGACCGTGGACGGAAAAAAGACGTTTATCGGCAGCTCGCAGGACTTTACGGACGAAATGCGGCTTGTTTTGGCCGAGCTTAGATCGCTGGCGCACGACGTGGGCGCCGATTATATCTATACCGTCATGCAGATCGGAAACGAGTATCGGCTCATTTTTGATACCGACGAGGAGGACGAGGAGCCCTTTGTCCTCTATAAGGAGCTGGGGCACGTGCAGCTGGACGCCTTTCGGGGCGTGGACGCGGCCGGCGTGATGAACCTTACCGACGAGTGGGGAAACTGGAACACCGGCGCCCGGCCGCTGTACGACGCGGACGATAAGCTCGTCGGCATTGTCTGCGCCGACATCGAGGATGTCCTCTATCAAGAGAGCATCAACCGCTTCCGCACGGCGGTCATCACGCTGTCCGTCGTCTTGCCGATTATCCTCGTGTTATTCGGCGTTACGCTGATTCTCCTGCTGCGGCAGATCAAAAAGATGGACGGCCTAAAGCGCGTGGCCAACTATGACAAGCTGACCGATCTGCCCAATCGGCGCTATCTTTTGGATCAATTGCAAGAAATGACCGCCCGCAAACAGACGGTGCCCTTCGCCCTGTATTTTATCGATCTGGACAACTTTAAAAAGGTCAACGACAACGCCGGGCACGATGCCGGCGACGAGCTTTTGAAGCACATCGCAAGCTACTTAGAGGGCGTCCACACCAATTCTAAGGTATTCCGTCCCGAGCCCGGCAGCATCAACATGACCGCCCGCGTGGGCGGCGACGAATTTATCGTCATTGCGCCCGGGATCGCCGACGAGGCGGCGGCGACCGCCTTTGCGCAAGAAATTTTAGACGGCTTTAAGACCGAGTATATCGACAAGTATATCGACAAGTACAAGGTCGGCCTCTCCATCGGCGTGGCGCTGTATCCCGGGCATATCGAAAACTTCCACGTCCTCATCAAATACGCCGATATGGCCATGTACCACGCCAAAAACGCCGGAAAAAACCGCTTTAGGGTGTATAACGACGATATGCAGGCCGATCAAATCCCCGATTAAGCTGGGTCGTGTATACACGAGATTTTAATCGGTCGGTTTGGGTCGTGTTTACACGTCCGCAGAATAAATTGACGGTCTTTGCCAAAAACTAGGCGTATGCTGCTGTTTTTGTCCATAGCCGTCCTTTTGTTGTGGTTGATCCGTCTGCCGATCGTTGTTTCGGCAGATATGTTTGTCAATTTGTTTGAAAATGACGGGTACATCAAGCTGTATGTGTTTGGGGTGCGCGTCCTAAAACTGACCGTCTATATCCGGCATCTCGACCGTGTCCGCAACAATTTGGTGGTCTGTCGGCGCAAGCGGGAAAGAGAATATCATATCAACGCCGACCCCCGGGACAAGCAATCGGTTTTGCAATGGTTTCGGGGCTTTGTGCCGTACTTCGACATCAAACGGATCGATATGGACTTTAGGGTCGGCAAGCGCGACGACGCGCTGGCCACCACGTTTCTCATCGGCGGCATCCGCCTTTTGATGCAGGCGGTCTGCGCCTTTCTCCTGTCCCGCGAGCACATTTCGGTCAACCAATCCTTTACCGCAGAATATAACCGCGATCTCGTCAAGGCCGCGGTTTACGGCATAATTGGCGTGTCGATTGCAGATATTATATATAAGACCTGTTCTTGCAACCAATCGTGATCCCTAAACGGTCTATATTGCGTCTGCCGTCGTCAAAGAACCGTTTTTGGTAGCGCTGCTACCAAAAAGAACCTTTTTCTCGGCAGACAAAATATATCCTCGTTTATCCATTCACGATTGGTTTTAGAACAGGTCTAGACCTGTTCTTGCAACCAATCGTGACGGCTAAACGGTCTATATTGCGTCTGCCATCGTCAAAGAACCGTTTTTGGTAGCATAAGACCTGTTCTTAAAACCAAGCTATATTCCGCGCTTTTTTTGGAGGAAATCGGTATGTTGATAGAGGATAAGAGCCGCAGAGAACACCCCATCGAACGATTGATGGACAACGCTTTTTCTAAGCTCAAGGGGCTTGTCAGCTCGGACACGGTGGTGGGCGCGCCCATTCGGACGGCGGACGGCGTGAGTATCGTGCCGATCACCAAGGTGACGATGGGCTTTTTGACGGGGGGCGGCGAGTACAGCGACCTGTCGCGCGAATGCGCGGGCGACTACCCGTTTGCGGGCGGCAGCGGCGCGGGCGTTTCGGTTTCGCCGGTCGGCTTTTTGGTCAGCGACGGCAAGAGCATCAAAATGGTGGGGATCGACGATAAAAACGCCTATGACCGCTTGTTTGACCTGATTCCCGAGCTCGTCAAAAGTCTGTTCGGCGCCGATAAGGCTTGCGAGACACCCGACAAGACCACCGAAAAGGTCAAAAAGGAATTTAAAAAATGAGAATAAAGGCAAGGCTGACGAGCGTCGGATTGCTGTCGGCGCTGTTGACGCTCTGTCTGTTTGGCGGCTTTGGCGGAGCCGCGTCCGCACACACCGCCGCTGCCGCCGCGCTTGTCGTGTTGGAGCGGGACAGCGGCCGGATCTTGGCCGAAAAGGACGCGCACAGACGCCTTCCGATGGCCAGCACCACCAAGATCGCGACCGCGATCACGGTCATCGACCGGGTACCCGACCTCGACAAAAGGATCAAGGTCCCCAAAGAGGCGGTGGGGGTAGAGGGCTCGTCCGTCTATCTCCAAGCGGGCGAGGAGCTGACGTACCGCGACCTTTTGTACGGGCTGATGCTGCAATCGGGCAACGACTGCGCGGCGGCGCTCGCGTACCTCACGGCGGGCGATATACCGAAATTCGCGGAGCTGATGAACGCGACCGCCGAAAAAGCGGGCGCGGCCAACACCAATTTCGTCAACCCGCACGGATTGCACCACGACGACCACTACACCACGGCCTACGATTTGGGACGCATCGCCGCCTATGCGCTGAGGCATCCCGTGTTTGCCGAGATCGTCGCCGCCAAAAGGTACGCCATGCCTTGGGCGGGTCGGGATTATAACCGGATCATCGTCAACAAAAACAAGCTCTTGCACAGCTTTGCGGGGGCGGACGGCGTCAAAACGGGATTTACCAAAAAGGCGGGGCGGTGTCTGGTTTCCAGCGCGACGAGAGGGGGCATGACGGTGGTCGCCGTCGTCCTAAACTGCGGCCCGATGTTTGAGGAATGCGCCGGCCTTATGGAGACGGCCTTCGGCGAATATGCGCGCTATGACCTTGCCAAAGCGGCGACGGCGGCCTGCGGCGTCACCGACGGAAAGAGCGGCGCGGCCAAGCTCGCCGCCAAAGGCCCCCTATATTATCCGTTAAAGGAGACCGAGCTCGGCAGGGTCGAGTACCGTCCCGAGGCGGTCAAAAGCCTGCGCGCCCCGGTCAGACCCGGACAAATAAACGGCAAAATGAAAATCATGCTGGACAATCACTTGCTTTTTGACGCGGATTTATATACTATGGATAGCATCGAGGGCGACACGGTCGGAGACAAGCTCAAGGATCTGATCGAGGACTGGGCGGCAAAATAAGCCGCCGCCCCGATAGCCGCGCGGGAGACCCGCACGGTCACACGGGAGAAAACCGGGATGCGTATCAACAAGTATTTGGCCGAAAGCGGCGTCGCCAGCCGACGTTCCAGCGAGCAGTTTGTTTTGGCGGGGCGGGTCAAGCTCAACGGCAAGACCGTCACCGCTCTTTCCACCGAGGTCAATGTCGAGAATGATACGGTTTTGCTGGACGGCAAAAAAGTTAAGCCGATGACCAAGCATATTTATCTCATGCTCAACAAGCCCAAGGGGTATATCACGACCACCAGCGACGAAAAAGGGCGCAAGACGGTGATGGATCTGGTGACCGAATATCAGCGCGAGCGGCTGTTTCCCGTCGGACGCTTGGATTACGAAACGGAAGGCCTTTTGTTGCTGACGACGGACGGCGAGCTTGCCAACCGCATCGCGCACCCCCGCCACGAGATTCCCAAGACGTATGTGGCAAGGGTGGAGGGCGAGCTCACAAGACAGGAGGTCGAGACGCTCTCGCGCGGGGTCACGCTGGACGACGGCACCGTGACAAAGCGCTGCAAGGTGTGCCTCTTGGGGGTAGAAAACAAGCTCTCCAGGATCGAGGTCGTGATTACCGAGGGCAAAAATCGGCAGGTGCGCCGCATGTTCGCCGCCCTAAACCGCCATGTCGTTTTTCTAAAGCGCATGGCGATCGGCGAGCTAAAGGTGGGCGGGCTGACCCGCGGGACGCACCGGCCGCTCAAGGCCTTTGAGATCGAATATTTAAAAAAACTTTAACAACTTGCAATTGTCCCCTTAAAAGCGGTTGACAATCCAGCCGGACAGGACTATACTGTTAATATCCTAGTAATTTGGTAGGGATTTTATGAAGCTGTCGACCCGCGCCCGGTACGGGCTGAGAATCTGTTTTTTATTCGGCCTGCACGGGCGGGAGGTCATGCCGCTGTCGCAGCTTGTCCGCCAATCGGGTTTGAGCGAAAAATATTCGGAGCAGCTTTTGGGGATGCTCAAAAAGGCGGGCATCGTCGAGGCGCAGCGGGGCAGCAGCGGGGGATATTATTTGCGAAAGGACAGCAAGGACATCACCATCCGCGAGATTCTCGAGGCCCTGGACGACGGGTTTACGATATCCGACTGCGCGGCGGGCGCGTGCGGCGACAGCTACTGCCCCAACCGGGTGATGCTGCGCCGGATCCACGACAACGTCAACGGGCTGTTGGAGACGATGACGCTTTGCGACATGATACAAGAACAGACCTGCGGCAAATTCGACCGGGCGGCGAGGCGGGAGCGGATATGAGACGGATTTATTTGGATCACGCGGCGACGACGCCGGTAGATAAAGCGGTGCTGGCGGATATGCTGCCCTATTTTTCGGACATCGCGGGCAATGCCAACAGCCTGCACTCGTTCGGGCGGGAGGGGGCGTACGCGGTGGATACCGCGCGGCGTCAGATCGCGGCGGATTTGGGGGTCAAGCCCACCGAAATCTATTTTACCTCCGGCGGGACGGAGGCGGACAACTGGGCGGTCAAGGGGATCGCGGCGCTGGATAAAAACAGGGGCGGGCACCTGATCACCTCAAAAATCGAGCATCACGCCGTGCTTTGCGCGTTTGAGCAACTGGAAAAGCAGGGGTATGCCGTCACCTATCTCGACGTGGACGGCGAGGGGCTGGTTTCGCCCGAGGCCTTAGAAAGGGAGATACGCCCCGATACCTTTTTGGTGTCGGTCATGCTGGCCAACAACGAGATCGGCACGATTCAGCCGATCCGCGAGCTGTGCGAGATCGCGCATCGCCGCAAGCTGATTTTTCACACCGACGCCGTGCAGGCGATCGGCTCGATCCCCGTCAATATCACGGCTCTGGGCGTCGATATGCTCTCCTTTTCCGCCCATAAGTTTTACGGGCCCAAGGGGATCGGCGTCTTGTATATCAAGAGCGGCATAAGGCCCGACAAGCTGATCGCCGGCGGCCATCAAGAACGGTCGCGCCGGGGCGGCACCACCAACGTGCCGTCGGTCGTGGGGCTGGCGGCCGCCCTGCGGCTGGCGCTCGAAAACTTGGACGAAAACGCCGAAGCGATCCGGGCGCTTCGGGATAGCTTTGTCAAACGGGTGGAGGACACCATTCCGCACGTCGTCTACAACGGCAGCCGGGACAAGCGTCTCCCGGGAAACGCCAGCTTTTCGTTCGCGTTTATCGAGGGAGAGTCGCTTTTATTAAACCTCGATCTAAACGGCATCGCCTGCTCGTCGGGCAGCGCCTGTTCGTCCGCTTCGCTCGAGCCCTCGCACGTCCTTTTGGCGACGGGTCTCCCCATCGAGCTGGCGCATGGGTCCATTCGGTTCAGTTTCGGAAAAAGCAATACGTCGGACGACGTCGCTTATACGGTCGAAAAATTGACGGAGGCGGTCAAAAAGCTGCGCGAAATGTCGCCGCTCTTTGCCGTCATCGAGCATAAAGGAGAGGGTGAATATGTATAACGAACGCGTGATCAAGGAGTTTAGCAGCCCGAAAAACGTGGGGGAGCTGTCCGATGCCAACGGCGTCGGGCAGGTCGGGAGCGCGGCCTGCGGCGATATTATGCGCATATCGATGCGGATCAACGAAAACGACGTGATCGAGGACGTGAAATTCAAGACCTTTGGGTGCGCCGCGGCGATCGCGACCTCCTCGGTCGCGACCGATATGATCAAGGGGAAAACGGTGGACGAGGCGCTAAAGCTCACCAACGCCGCGGTCGTCGAGGAGCTGGGCGGACTGCCGCCGCAAAAGCTGCATTGCTCGGTTTTGGCCGAGGAAGCGATCAAGGCCGCCGTGCAGGATTATCTCAAGCGGTATAAGCGCGATAAGGTCGGCTGACCGGCGTGACAGATAGTGGGTTGATTCCAGGAGCAAAAATGCTTGCTTGCAAGGGCATTTTTGCGACGCCGACAAAGCGGTATATACCCCGCAGCTCTGCTGCGGAAGGCGGCGTAGCCGCGTGTCCAGAGCTTGCTCTGGGGTAAATGCCGATTTATACGGGCTACGTTTGTTTTGCCGCCTCAGTCATGTATGTCCATATACACGCCTGTCGGCGGCAAAACAACTGTTGCCCGTCTGAACCTCATTCTTTGTCACTCCGATTAACTCATGATTTGCCCACTCCCTTAACGTAAAGTCCGTTAGGTTTGTCGGTTGGAATAAAGACCCCGGCTCACGGTTGTGTTTACATAAGCTTGTTTTTTCTATTTTATAGCAATTTCACAAAACGTGTTCAGTATCCGCTGTGTCTAAACCAGTTTAAGATATCTGTTAGAGTTATTGTTTTTAGAGCTGAATCTATTGCAGTTTCAAGCACTTCGATTGA
>JAIRRW010000081.1 GCA_031255775.1 Clostridiales bacterium | reverse complement strand
AGGAGGAGGACGGTGATGTCGGCGGGGTTGACGCCGGGGAGGCGGGCGGCTTGGCCGACGGAGCGGGGTTGCAGCTTGTTGAGCTTTTCGGCGGCTTCGATTCGGAGGCCTTTGAGGGCGGTGTAGTCGAGGCGGGCGGGGAGGGGGAGCGCTTCGAGGCGCTGCTGCTCGTTTTGGGCGTTGAGGGCGCGGGTGAGATAGCCCGCGTAGCGGGCCTCGCCCAGCATATAGGCATAGATCGTGGGGTGGATGCCGGGAAAGAGGCCGGCGTACTTGGCCATGAGGGCGGGCGTGAGGCCGCCGCGCTTTAGGATGTCCGCTACCGTCATGCCCGTTGCGGGCAGGGGCTCGCCCGCCTCTAGGAACAGCGGGGCAAGGCTTTTTGGCGGGACGACGGCGGCCAGCGCCTGTTTCGCCCTGTCGATGCGGCTTTTGCGCCGTTGGTACAGGCGGCAGCGCTTTTCGCCCGCAAGGCCGATCTGGCGGCCGATTTCGGTCAGGCGGAGGTCGGCGTTGTCCTGCCGCAGGAGCAGGCGAAATTCCGCCCGCGAGGTCATCATGCGGTAGGGCTCGTCCGTGCCCTTGGTGACGAGGTCGTCGATGAGGACGCCGATATAGGCCTGTGCGCGGCTCAAAACGACGGGTTCCTGCCCGCCTACGTAGCGGGCGGCGTTGATCCCGGCCATTAAGCCCTGCGCCGCCGCCTCCTCATAGCCGCTGGTGCCGTTGATCTGTCCGGCGAAAAACAGCCCGGCGCAGGCCTTGTGCATCAGCGAGGGAAAGAGCGTCGTCGGGTCGATGCAGTCGTATTCGATGGCGTAGGCGTCCCGCATGATCTCGACGTTTTCGAAGCCCTTGATCGTGCGGTACAGCCGGTACTGAATATCGGCGGGCAGGGAGGAGGATAGGCCTTGGACATAGTATTCCTCGGTTCCCTCGCCCTCGGGCTCCAGAAAAAACTGGTGCCGCTCCTTGTCCCGAAAGCGGACGATCTTGTCCTCGATCGAGGGGCAATAGCGCGCGCCCGCGCCCGAAATCAGCCCCGCGTACTTGGGGGCGAGGTGCAGGTTTTGTCGAATGAGGTCGTGCGTCGCCGGGTTGGTATAGCCCAGATAGCACACCCGTTTTGCCGCCGCCACCTTGTTGGACAGCGCCGAAAACGAATAGATGTCGGTTTCGCCCCGCTGCTCCTCCAGCGCGGAAAGCTCGACGCCGGACAGCTTGACGCGGGCGGGCGTGCCCGTCTTAAAGCGGCGCAGGCTTAGCCCCAGCGCCGTGAGCGAATCGGACAGATGATTGGCGCGGTTAAAGGAGGCCGGCCCCTTGTTTTCGATGACGTCCCCCACGATGACGCAGGATTTTAGATAGACGCCGCAGGCCAGCACGACGGCGGGCGCCAAAAACCGCTGGCCGTACACCGTTTCGACGCCCTCGATCCGGCCGCCGTCCGCGCCCGTCAGCAGGCGCTTGACCTCGCCCTGCCGCAGCGTCAGCCCCGGCTGGGTCTCCAGCGTCCGCTTCATATAGGCGTGATAGGCGTACTTGTCGACCTGCGCGCGCAGGCTGTGCACGGCGCTGCCCTTCGAGCGGTTGAGCATCCTCAGCTGCGTCAGCGTCCTGTCCGCCGCAACGCCCATTTCGCCGCCCAGCGCGTCGATCTCGCGCACCAAATGCCCCTTGGCCGTCCCGCCGATGCTGGGGTTGCAGGCCAAATACCCCACGTTGTCCAGCGAGATCGACAGCATACAGACCCGTCTGTTTAAACGGGCAAGAGCCAGCCCCGCTTCGATGCCCGCGTGGCCGGCTCCTACGACGATCGCGTCGAACGTAAAGGTTTTGCCGCTGTGATCGTTTGTCTCGTTCATGCCAAGATCCGGTCCGTTTTAGGTGGTCGCCCGCCGGGTAAATTCGGTCCTTAGCTTGTCGGAGCCCGCCTGGCTAAAGTCGCGCATCATGGCGCAGCGCGACAGGAGGTCGGCGTCGGGGAACATCATGCTCATATACATCCGATAGAAGGCCTCGGGACGGTCGGAATTGGTAAAAAACCGCTCGTCGTCCCCGACCTCTCCGGCCAGCTCGGCCTCGTACTGAGCCTCAAGCGACGCGGACAGGTCGGCGGCGGTCTTTTTGAGCGGGGTGGAGGAGCCGACCGCCTCGGCGTTTTTCATGGCGGTTTCCTCCTCCAGCAAAAAGCGCATAAAATGCTGGGCGGCGTCCATGTTTTTGGCGTTCTTTAGGACGACAAACGCGTCCATCCAGACGTTGGAGCCCTCGACGGGCACCTCATAGTACAGGTTTTGATTTTCGGCCATCGCATAACCGGCGTCGCACGACCAAAACAGGCCGTAGTACGCGTCGTTGTTGTTGTCCTTGACAAAGTCGGCCTTGCCGCCGTCCACTTCGTATTTAAAGACCAGATCGCGCTGCGCGGCCAGCGTATCCATCGACGAATCGATGGCCGACTCCTCGGACATGATTTCCCTCAGCCGCGTCATGTATGCGGGATTGGCCGTATAGTCGGAAAAGCCGAAGGTCAGTCCCGACAGCTGCGCGGTGTTGTTGTAGATGTTGGCCACGGCAAACGCGTCGCGCTCGCTCTTTTTCATATAGATTTTTTTGCCGCCGCCGCTGTAGTTGGCGGTAAACATCGATTCCCACGACCGAAAAGCCGTCTCGTCGGTGATGGCGCCGTCCGCCACCTTACTGCCGCGGTACAGGATGCCCAGCGTCCCCCAAATATAGGGCAGGGCATAGTCCAGCCAGCCGTCGATCGCGCCGACGATTTCGAGCATGGCGGGCTCATAGAGCTCCTCCGCGGTCAGGTCGTCATAGACGATGTCCTTGTCCAGCTTTTCCAAAAGACCCAGCTTTTGCATCCGCTCGTTCATATAATCCGAGGGGCACACGACGTCATAATCGGCGCCGTTTTGGACGTTAAACAGCATATCCTCGTTGGTGTCGAAGTAGGTGTACTTGACCTTGACGCGCCGGCCCGTCCGTTCCTTATAAAACTTGGGGAACTCGTTCTTGACATAGCTTTCGTCGAGGTAATCGTTCCAGTTGCAGATGATCAGCGTGTTTTCACGCGGGGTACAGCCGCCAAGCGCGCCCGCGGCGCCGAACACGGCAGTCAAGCACAAAATGAGGCTGACGATTCTTTTTTTCATGGGTATTCTCTCCTTTTAACGGTAATATATATAGTTGGCCTAACGAATGACGGGAATGGGCAAATCATGAGGTATTCGGAGGGGACAAAGGGTGGGGTTCAGACGGGCAACAGTTGGTTCGTACCGACTGACGAAAAAGCGCGTGATGCGGGCTACGTGCGGCCGGGGGGCTCGGTCGTGTACGGGAAGTACACTCCCTCACCCCCCAACCGCCTGTTGCCCGCCTGACACACTTTTTGGTCAGTCGGAGGCAACGAGGGCGCGTATTTCTAATACGTAACCGAGCTGACTTGCCGCACGTAGCCCGTATCAACCCCGCTATCTGTCCCCTCTAACGAATAAACGGCAGCAGGCCGCCCCCGCTCTTCTTACTGCGGCGCGCGCTTTTGATATTGATGACGGCCAAAACCGCCAGCACCAGCGCAAACAGCAGCGTGGACAGGGCGCGGAACTCGGGTTTTAGGCCGACCTTTGCGCTGTTGTAGATGAGGGTGGAGACGGTTTCGGAGCCGCCCTTGATAAATTTGGCGATCACGTAGTCGTCCATGCTTAGGGTAAACGCCATGATAAACCCGCCCAGCATCGCGGGGACCAGCTGGGGCAAAATGACGGTAAAGAGCGTCCGCGCCGGCCCCGCGCCGAGGTCGAGCCCCGCCTCGTACAGGTTGGGGTTGAGCTGCGAAAGCCTGGGCATCACCATGAGGATGACATAGGGCAGCGTGATGACCGTGTGGCCGATGATCATCGCCGGGATCCCGTTGAGCCTGCCCAGCAGCAAGAGAAAAAAGAACATCAGCGACACGCCCGTGACGATGTCGGCGTTGACCAGCGTGATCTGATTGAGGGTCGTGAGGACGGATTTCATGCGGCGGCGGCAATAGTAGATGCCGATGGCCGCAAACGTCCCGATCACGGTGGCGGCGGCGGCGGCGGAGAGCGCGACGATAAAGGTATTCAACAGCGCCGGCATGATCTTGTCGCTGGTAAACACGGTGTGATAGAGCGCCGCCGAAAACGAAAAGTTTTTCCAGTCCCCGACCACCTTGTTTTCCGAAAACGAAAAGATGACGATGATCGCGATCGGGAAATAGGTGGCGATCAGCATGACGGCGATCAGGCTCCAGCCGATGATGGTTAGCTTGCGGTTTTTCATAAGAGGTTTGCCGCCTCCCGTCCCTTTTGCTTGCCCCCCGCGAGGTTGGCGATCAGCATGGTCGCCGCCACCAAGATCAACAGGATAAAGGCGTACGCCGCGCCGACATTGCGGGTGGGCGCAAACGAGATGTTTTCGTTGATGAGGTTGCCCAGCATATTCTGATCCTGACTGCCCAGCATTTCGACGACGGCAAAGGTGGAGATCGTGGGCATAAAGACCATCAAAACGCCGCTGATAATGCCGGGCACGGAGAGCGGGAGCGTCACCTTGATAAACGTGACCAAGGGCGTTGCCCCAAGGTCGTTGGACGCCTCGTCATAGCTCCTGTCGATGTTGGACAGCGAGGTAAACAGCGGCAGCAGCATAAAGGGGAAAAAGTCGTACACCATGCCGGTCAGCACCGCGCCGAAGCCGCTGCCCACCCCAAAGAGTTCCATCATATTTTTGACCGCAAACATTCTGAGCAGCGAGTTGATCCACATGGGCATGATAAAAATCATGATGAGGATGCCCCGCCTGTTAAAGGGCGACCGGGAGAGAACGTAGGCCAGCGGATACCCCAGCCCCAGGCAGATGACCGTCGTCAAAAACGCCATAAAAAACGATCGGCCCAGCGTGGCGAGATTGGTGTTTTCGCGGTCGATAAAAAAGGCGGCGAAATTCATGAGCGAAACCTTGCCGGTGGCGTAGTCGGTGCAGGCGTAGTACAACAGGATAAACAGCGGCACAATGACGAGGGCGGCCGTGATCAGCATGTACGGAAAGGCCAGCTGCTGGCGCTTAAAGCGATAGGGGCGGAGCTTGGTCATGACGCGCTGTCCTCCGTATCTTGGCCGGCGGGCTCGTCCGCTTCGGGCGTCTCGACATAGCGTTCGACAAGGAGGGCGGCGGGGTCGATGACGATGCCCACGCGGTCGTCCATGTCCCATTCGTCCGCCGTATCGATATAAAAGTCCTCGTCGGTGTCGGTATAGACCTGAACCTGATAATACGTCCCCTTGTACAGGCTTTGCGTCACGTTGGCGCCGATCACGCCGTCGCTCTCGTCATCGGTCAGCCCCACCGCGTTAAAGCCGACCTTCACCTTGACCCGGTCGCCCTTTTCAAACGGCTCGGACGGGACAAAATCGAAGTCGCCGCCGCAAAACCATACCCGGTTTTCGCCCGAGATCTCGCCAAAAAATTCGTTGACCGTCCGCAGCTTTTTCATGATATGGATGGCGCCCGGCTCGATTTTTAGCCGCACCCGCTCGCCCGCCTTAAATTCGGCCGTGGACTGCACGGTAAATTCGTAGGCGTTGGACAGGACGTTCATTTCATAATAGGTGCCCTTAAAGATGACGGTCAAGACCTCGCCGTCCAGCTGCCCCTTGTCCGTGCCGCCCGGATACAGCTTGATGTCCTCCGGCCGGATCACAAGGTCAACGCGCTCGTTTTTTTCAAAGCCCTTGTCCTCGCAGGGGAAGTCCGCGCTCAAAAACCGCACGAGATAGTCCCGCATCATCGTGCCCGACAAAATGTTGCTCTCGCCGATAAAGTCGGCGACAAAGGCGTTGGCCGGTTCGTCATAAATCTTTTTGGGCGTGCCCACCTGCTGGACCGCGCCGTCGTTGAGGACGATGACGACGTCCGACATCGTGAGCGCCTCCTCCTGGTCGTGCGTCACGTACAAAAAGGTGATGCCGAGGTTTTTGTGCATGGCCTTTAATTCGAGCTGCATCTCCTTGCGCATCTTGAGGTCGAGCGCGCCCAGCGGCTCGTCGAGGAGGAGGACCTTGGGCTCTAACACCAGCGCCCGCGCGATCGCGACGCGCTGCTGCTGGCCGCCCGACAGCGACACGACGTCGCGGTGGCCGTACGCCTCTAAGCCCACCAGCTTTAGGGCGTGCGAAATCTTTTGGTTGATCTCGGCCTTGGTGTAGCGGCGAAAGGCCGGGCTTTTCGACCCGTCCTTGGCGGTCTTTTCGCCGTCCGGCACCTTGACCAGCTTGAGCCCGTAGGCGATGTTTTTGTAGACGTTGAGGTGCGGAAAGAGCGCGTATTTTTGGAAGACGGTGTTGACCGGCCGACGGTAGGGCGGCAGGGCGGTCAGGTCGCTCCCCTCCAGCAAAATACTCCCCTTTGTCGGCAGCTCAAAGCCCGCGATCATGCGCAAAAGCGTGGTCTTGCCGCAGCCCGAGGGCCCCAAAAGCGTGACAAACTGCCCCCGCTTGATAGAGAGGTTGATGTCCTCTAAGACCGTCACGTCGTCAAAAACCTTGGTGACGCTCCTGATCTCGATCAAAGTATCCTGTTTGGCCGGTTTCCCCGGCGCCGTGCTGTTTGCGGTCATGGAACTCCTTGTATTTTTTCGGTCGTGT
>JAIRRW010000057.1 GCA_031255775.1 Clostridiales bacterium | reverse complement strand
TACCTATTCTGTTTGGAGGAGTGAAAATGAGTATGAAGAGAGCTTTGAGCGGCTTGGCCGCCTGTGTGCTGGGGTTGCTGTCCCTGTTCTCATTCTTTATGATGTGGACCGGTAAGGATTTATCGGGCAGGACCGAAAACATCGGCCTGTTTAAATCCACGGGCGACGGACTGGGCACGGTGATGGCGGCCGACATCTTTTCGCTGGTCGTGTTTATCATGGCGTGTCTGTTGGCGGCGATTTTTTTGTTGAACCTTTTGGGCATCCTCAAGGGAAAGAACGCCAAGCCGGCCGCGCTGGCGGTTTCCGCCTTGATGGTGATTGCCGGCATCCTGACGATGGTGTTTGTCATCATGGCCGCCACCGACGAATCTATCTCAAAACTGAGTGTTTGGAACGCGATGTATAACCCCGGCTTCGGCGCCTGGATCACGATGATCGGCGGCACGCTGGGGGGCTTGGCCGGCTGCTACTACGCGATGCTGTCGAGCGGAAAAAAGAAAGGCGGCAAGAAAAAGAAATAAATGGAAGAACCGCAAAAAGAGAGGCTCCGTGGAAAAAAGCTGTTTTTCAGAATCCTCGGTTTTGTCCTTTTGGCCGCCGCCGTCGGCTGTATCATCGGCGGATTTGTCAGCTTTATCGGTTTTATGTCCGACTTTATGGGTGACGGCGAAACCGCCCGACCCAATTTGTTTTGGCTGTTTTTTATTGGGTTCCCCCTAATCCCCGTATCGGCCATCGTCCTAACGATGAGCCGTACAAGGCCGTCGGTGAGCCGCACGGCGCAAGCCGCCGTTCGGGTTCGGCCGCCTTTCGCGCGGTATGAGACCACCTGTCCGGGCTGTAGCGCCCCCAACCCCGAGGACAACGCCTTTTGCAGCCATTGCGGAAAGGATCTCCACAAGGATACCGCGATATAACCGAAAAAACCGCCGCGTCAAGATTTGATCGCGGCGGTTTTATATATCTTTCTTACTTTGTCAAATGTCGGTAGGCGATGATCCGCTCGCCCCCGCCGAGCGGCAGGGTGAGGTTGGGGTTTTGCACAAGCACCAGCTCCGGCGTGATGCCAAGCGCCTTGGCCACGTCCCACAGCGTCTCCTTGGATTTGGCGATATGGATGGAGATGGCGGCGTCCGGCACCTCGCGCTCCTCGCCCGCGGTGAGCTCGGTGATGACGCATTTTTGGCATTTGCGGCAGGCGTTGAGCTCGATCGCGACGCCCGTACGAATGTCGATCTCGTTGCCGCGCCGAATCTTGACGACCGCGTCGGTCACGATCCCCCGCCCCGTCAGCTCGTCGGCGGGCTCGACCCCGTCCACCCGCGTCTTGATCGAAAACGGGAGCTCGACCGCCACCGAGTTTTTGGAGTTGGCCTCGGCGCTGTAATAGATGATGTTGCCGCTGACGATCCCCTCAATAGTCGCCTCCCCGTCCCCCGCCGGCATATTGGTGATGTTGAGCCTTAGGGCGGTGGCGGCCAAAATATTGTCCACGATGGGCATACTCACGTCCAGGGTCACGTTGCCCTCTACGCGGTCGGTGACCGTGGCGTTTAGCTTGTTTTGATAGACGTCCACGCTCTGGACGTTGGTCAGCAGCTCGTTGGTGACCGAAAAGGCGTCGATGACCGCGCCGCAGGACTGCGCGGCAAAGACGCTGTATTCGACGGTGAGGGCGTATTCGAGGCTCAAAAAGCGGCCGTCCTCCTCGCTCTCTAAGGTGATCTTGGGCGTGACCGCCGCCGCAGTGAGCGCCGTGTCGCCCGGCCGCGCGTCCTCGGCGGAAAATTCCTCCGAAAAATTGGTGACCGTCCGATACCCGGCCAGCAGGCCGTCCTCGGTCTCGCCGCAAATCTCGGTGATGACCGCGCCCTCGACCGTGACGCAGTCCACGCCCGTATCCCGCTTGTAGATGACCGGCTTGGACTCGGCCAACAGCAGCCGACTGATCTTGACGTCGCTCAACACGTCGTTGAGGGTGACCGTCCGGCTGCCGCCCGAAATGAGGCGGCAATATTCCAAAGGCTCGTCGTGGGTGTAGATGCCCTCGCCCCCGCCCGATAAAAACCGGAGCTGCTCGTCCATATCCGCGTCCAGCTTGATCTCGACGACCGAGGCCAGCTTGATCTCGCCCGCGTTGACGCTGAGAATGTCGGTATCCAAAACCGAGGCCGAAAAATGCGCCTTGAGCCCCGCCGCGATGCGCTCGTCGGCGACCTTGTCCGAAAAGTCGGCGTTGTAGTCCATGCTGTGGTTTTTTCCGTCCACATCGACAAACAACACCTTAAAATTGACCCGCCCGATATAACGCGCCTCGCCCGCAAAGATTTCGGACGCCGTCACGGCGCCGTCACAGGCAATGGATAAAACCCGCGCGATGACAATGTTTGGCTGCGGCAGCAACCTAGCCTCCACGACTGCCTGGGTCTGGCACAGCCGCCTCCGGGAATTGAGTTTGATCTCTTCGTACATAGGTTCGAAAGCCATCGGCCGCCCCTCCAAAAAAGTATTTGTCCAAAGTAACACTATATTCTATAGCTTGTTCGACCGCTTTATGACAAATTTTTTCAAACTTTTTTGGGGGCGTATATACACGACATAAGACAGGTCGTGTTGACACGCGTGTAAGCGAGCAGGTTTTTAGAGATTTTTGTGTCTGTCGAAACGATTTTTCGCAGGGCGTAGCAGCGCTACGTGCAAGAAAATTCGTGATGACAGACGCTAAAAGATCAATAACCTGCCGATTATTATCTCGTGGAAACACGACCTAAACTAAACTGAACCGCATCCACACCGGCTGGTGATCCGAATAGCGAAAGTCGTTGTCGATGTTTTTGACGTCGTCTTTGTCAAACTCGATATTTTTAGAGACGATAAAGCCGTCGATGATGACGCTGTAATTGACCAGACTCCCGTCCGGCTTTTTTTGATAGGCGATGTCGGTGGCGCGGCAGGTGGGGACTTTATCAAAATTTTCGGCGGCGGCAAAGCGGTAGACGCCGCCGTCGTCGAGGTCGTCGATGGTCATCTGCCGGACCCAATCCGGCTTTTTTTGGTCGGAGGGAAAGAGATCGGCCAGGCCGCCGTTGCCCTCGGACAGGCTGTCCTTGCCTCTCTCCCCGGCGGCGGCTTTGACAATATCGTGGTTGAAGTCGCCGCCCACGATCACATAATTTTTGCCGTTGTCGTAGGCCTCGGCCATGGCGGCTTTGAGCATCCCGAGCTGCTTGGCGCGGATCGCGCCGCCCTTGTCGTAGGCGGAGAGATGCACGTTGATGAGGATCAGGTTTTTGCCCGCCTCGACCGAAACCGTCGTGACGGTAAAGCAGCGGTCAAGGTCGAAAAACTTGGTCGGAAAGCTCTCGTCCACGGGAAAGCTGCGGCGGACGGCGTCCCGCACTTTATATTTGGAAAGCGTGAGGATGCCGGAGTTGACGCTGCCGTGCGGGTTGGTCACCGGGTAGAACAGATAGCCCGAATGAAAGTTGGACGCATAGGCGGCGGCGTAGGCGTCAAAGGCCGTTTCGATCGCGCCGCGCTGGTTGACGCCGTGGGAGCGGTCGGCGTTTTCGTCCACCTCTTGAAAAAACATGAAGTCGGGCGACCCCAAATCGGTTTTGACCGACGCGATCGCGCCGTCGGTGTTTTGCCGCGCGGCCTCCTTAGAGGACGCCCGCGAGCCGACGCCCGCCGTCTTGGTCCCGTCCTTCATCTCGCCCTTGTCCATAAAAAAGGTAAAGGCTTGGTCATAGGCGCCGAAGCCGAGGTTGTAGGTGCCGACGGTAAAGGTCTTGCCGGTGAGCGCCGTGTCCGCGCCCGCCCGAACCGCCAGCGGCCGATCGTCCGCGATCCGGTGGTACTGAAAGACGAGGTACAACACATAGCCGCCCACCGTGAGGATCACGAGGAGGAGGAGCGTCACGAGGAGCCGACCGATCAATTTGAGTGCCTTCATGGGGGAACCTCCCTATTTATGACTATTTATGGCATATCTATGACTGTTTATGGCTTATGGCAAGTCATGATTTGTATAAGCCGTCCACGGTCTGGATGATAAAGCCGTCCTTGACCCCCAAAGAGACGGACGCGTCAATCTTGTCCTGAACGGGCTTGGTGCGCCGGGGGACGTTCATGAGCGACATGATCTCGCGGGTCAGCTCGTCGGCGTTCATGGTGGCCTTGGTCTCCAGGGCGCAGCGGGCGGCGGCGACGATCTCGTAGGGGTAGACCCGCAAAAAGTCGCGCTTTGTCCGGTCGTCCAGCGGCCGGAAGGTCTCGCAGTCGCGATCTAAAAAGTAGGTCACGCCGCCGATCGTTTTTTTATAGCCGTCCAGGGCGTCGGCATAGTCGGCCAGCCTTTGCGCCGCTTTTTTGTTGGCTTTTTGCACGGAATAAATTTCGGCGGCACGCTCCAGCAAAAGCTGGTCGTCGATCGGCCCCTCGGCCTTGACCACCGCCAAAAGTTTTTGCCGGATGGCGTCGGCGTTTTGGTCGTTTAGGACAAAATCGGGCCCGGCCTTGGCCAGCGGCTTGAAGCCCGCCGGCCGATAGGGCTTTTTGAAGCGCGTCAGGCTTTCGCGCACGTTTTTCTTGGGCGCGGTCTTGACGGCGATGAGCTCGGCCACGGCCTCCTTGAGCTTGGCGGTCTCGCGCTTGGGGTTTTGCATATAGTTGACCGTCCACAGGTAATAGACGTTCCAGCCAAGCGTCTTTAAAATCTTGGTCTGCATGGCCACGCGGTCGCGCACCGATTTGATCTTGTATTCGTTGGCGCTGTCCACAATGACGGCCAGAATATAGCGGCCGCGGTCGCGGGGATCGACGACGGCCACGTCGATCTTAAAGTCCGAAACGCCCAGATCGTACACGCAGTCCATGCCGCTCTTTTTTAGCTCGGCCGCGATCTGCTCGCCCAAGCCCTTTTCGGGCGTTTGGATATTTTTGGCGTCGAATACCAGCATATCGCGGCCGCGCTCGGCGTATTCTAAAAACGCCTTTAGGCCGCGCACGCCCAGCGAACCCGTGCGGCTTAGGTCGATCATGTTGGACTTGATGGAGGAAAAGACCTTCATTTCCATGCGGGCGCGGGTGACGGCGACGTTTAGGCGGCGGAACCCTCCGGCCTGGTTGAGGGGGCCGAAGTTGAGCGACAGCCGCCCCTCGCGGTCGGGGCCGTAGCCCACCGAAAAGAGAATGACGTCCCGCTCGTCGCCCTGCACGTTTTCGAGATTTTTGACAAAAACCGGCTCGTCGCGCTCGTAGGCCTCGATCTCGAGGTCGTTGTCTCTAAGCGCCTTGGTCAGCACATCCTCGATATAGGTCTGCTGCGCGGTGTTGAAGGTGACCACGCCGATGCTCTGATTTTTTAGGAAGGGGTTTTTCAGGCGGGCGACGATGTCCTTGACAAGCTCCTGCGCCTCCTTTTTGTTGCGCTTGGAGCCGCCGCGCTCGTAGACGCCGTCGCTGTAGCACAGCGTGACCTTGGAGTTCATCTCGGCGGGCGACGGAAAGGTCAAAAGCGTGTTTTGATAATACATGGCGTTGGAAAACGCGATCAAACTTTCGTGGTGGGACCGGTAGTGCCACAAGAGGTGCCGCTCGGGCATCCCGACGGTCAAACAGTCGTCCAAAATGCTGTCGAGGTCCTCCAGCTCGGGGAAATCCTCGGACTTAAAGTCGGCGCCGAAAAAGCTGGTGGGGGGCAGCTGCTTGGGGTCGCCCACGACGATGACTTCCTTGGCGCGGGCGATGGTGCCGACCGCCTTGCAGGTGGGGACCTGCGACGCCTCGTCAAAGACGACGAGGTCAAACTTGTCCATATCGATGTCCAAAAACTGCGTGACCGACGCGGGGCTCATCAGCATACAGGGGCAGGTCGCCTTGAGAATGTTGGGGATGTGCGTAAAGAGGCTGCGCAGCGTCGTGCCCTTCATGCTGTTTTTTTGCGCGCGCATGAGGTACACCTTTTCCAGGCTGTGCTCGCCCTCGTCCTCGGGCTTGGGGACGTTGAGAACCAGCCGCTGGTACAGCTCGGCGCGGGTGAGCCGCTCAAACTCGTCGGACAGCTGGCGGAACCGATCGATCAGCTCCTCGAGCGCCGCGCCCGAAAAGCGGCACAGCCCGGGGTCCAGGGAGATCTCGTTGCGCACAAAGTTGTCGTACACGCATTTTTTAAAGCAGCTTAAAATGTCGTCGGGATCGATTTCGCCCGCGGCGAGCGGTTCGAGCACAAACTCAAAGCCGTCCCGGCGGCAGGCCTGCACGATCTCCTGATACTTGCACCAGCCGGGAATGAGGTCCATGTTTTTGATGAGCGTCCCCACGTACTCGATCTCGGCGTTGATCTCCAACGGCTTGCGGCCGCCCGCGACGGCAAAAATCTCGCGAAACAGCCGACCCGCGCGCTGCGACGACTCGTAGGCGCTCATAAAAAATTCGAGGTACAGGAGCGGGTGATTGTCCACAACGGCCTTGCAGCACTCGTAAAAGACGCGCACGTCAAACTCGGCGTACAGCGTTTTGGCGGCGGTCAGCAGCCTTTGAATGAGCGTCGAAACCAGGATGAGCGCGGCGGTGTCGTTGGCGGGGATCCCCAACAGCTTGTTGAGCTTTTGGGCGCACTTGTCGATCTCCGCGCGGTTGGCCGCGATCTTGCGCAGGCCGTCAAAATAGGCCTCGCGGTTCTCTTTTTCCAGCGCGTAGCGCGCGTGGGAGGCGTAACGCTTGGCCGCCTTTTGCCGCGACCGCTCGGACGCGCCGCTCTCGATGATATAGCCCGTGTCAAAATTTTTGGGAACCGTCCGGTAATTGAGCTCGAAGCGCTCGGCCAGCTTTTTGTCCACCTCGATGAGCGCCAGATATTTTTCGGCGATGCCGATGCTCTCGCGGCTGGATTTGTTGGAGAAAAAGACGCGAATGGTCTCCTCCTCGCGGATCAGCTTGGCGACGGTGTAGAGCCCCTCCAGCTTTTCGGGCGAAAAGCTGACGGTGCGCATATTAAAGACGGGGACGAGGCTGCGGGCGTAGGAGCGGAGCGCCTTGATCTCTTTGAGGTAGATGTTGAGGATACTCTCCCCCTTGACCCGCCAGGCGTCGTCGTAGGCAAACGCGCCGATGTCCTTTAGGGGCGATCGCTCGATGCTGCCGCATTCGGCCGCGCGGGCGGCAAGCTCGGACAGCATACGCAGCGACTTGTTGAAGGTCTCTTTATTGAGCTTTTCGTAAAACAGGCTGTCGATGGACAGGCAGTCGGGCGCGTTTTTGTGCTCGAAATAGCCGATGACGCCCTCGTAGATCGAAAAGCCGATGGGGTGGCGGCGGTGTACGGCGTTCATCTCGCCCTGTAGGGTCTCGATGTGCTGGCTAAGCTCGTTGCGGCTCTCGTCGTAATTTTTGAGGGTCTCGCTGCCGGCAAGGCCGAGCGTGGACACGATCTTATCGACGACGTCGGTCTTTTTGGTCTTTTCCGAATACAATTCGAGACAGAAGTCGCCGATGCCGATGTCGTTTAGGCGCTTGTACACCACCGACAGCGCCGCCATTTTTTCGGCGACAAACAGCACCCTGCGGCCGCGCACGATATTGTTGGCGACGATGTTGGTGATGGTTTGCGATTTGCCGGTGCCGGGCGGGCCGTGCAGGACAAAGCTCTTGGCCAGCGAGTCCACGATCGCCGCGTATTGGGACGAGTCGGCGGAAATCGGGAGGTAGATGCGGTTTTTCGCGTTGTAGGCCTCGTCGGAGGAATGAACGGCGGACACCAGCTCGGCGCCCGCGTACGCGTTTTCGCCCGAGATCAGCGAGCCGATCAGCCGGTTCTCCTTAAACTTG
Organism: Clostridiales bacterium; assembly: GCA_031255775.1. Lineage (GTDB taxonomy): Bacteria > Bacillota > Clostridia > Christensenellales > Pumilibacteraceae > JAIRRW01. Next base: position 4,787 of record JAIRRW010000057.1, on the reverse strand, counting down.
TCCATCTTGGCGCGGACGTCCTTCCACATCAGATAGCTGCTAAAGGACAGCGAGCACAGATAGACCGAATCATAGACCGCCCAGCCCTTCATGACCGATATTTCGCGCCGAAAGCGCAGGAGAATGGGCAGAAAATCCTGATCGTTTCCGGTGATCTCGGACAGGCCGCGCATATCGATGCCAAACTGCTGATAGAGGTATTCTAAAAGCGTGGTGTTGATGTGCACCTCGTCCTCGTTGACCGTCACGCTGTAGGCGGGCGAGGTCGTGCCCTTGCGGTTGAGGTTGACCGGGTACAGGAGGATGGGCGCGTACTTAAAGTCGGACCCGCCCTTTTCGCACCACTTTAAAAACCCGGCGGCCAGGTACAGCGAGGCCGAACCCGATTCCTCGCGGCGCGTCCTCTCCTTGCGGTAAACGGACAAAAGCGCGTGGTCGAGGTCCTTTTTTTCGAGCTTGGTCCGGAGGTGCTTGTTTTTGTATTCGTAAAGGATAAAATCGGAGACCGGCTTTAGGTCCACCGTCTTTTCAAACGGCTCGTCAAACGCCGCGGTGACGCTCTCCTCCCCCGCCGCCGCCTTGATCTCATAGCTGTCGAGCTTGGGGAGGTTGACGATAAAATCCTCCAGCCTGGCGGTCAAAATTTTGACCGTGTACGAGCTTGTCCGAAAGTTTAGCAGCGTGTTGCGCATATCGAGGTCGAGCAAGCGCCGCTCCCACTGCTTGGCCTTGGTCAGCCGGGCGCTGCCCGCCAGCCTTCCCTTATACTCGGGCAGCTTTTTGGGCTGGGACGCGTCGCCGGTGCGGTAATCGCCCGAATCCACGACGTCGTAGCCCGACGGCGTCTTGATGCGCTGCGGCAGCGAACGCACGTTCATCATCCGCGCGTACTTGACGTCCGCAAAAAATTCGATGCCCTGCTTTTTGATATTGGCGGCGGCGCGCTGCTCGTTGCTCTCGAAGGTCATTCCGTCAAAAATGCCGCCCACCGCGACAAGCGAAATGTCGTTGACGCCCTTTTCGAGCTTGTTTTCGAGGAGGGAGGCGTCGTCAATGACGGTGTCCGGAAAGCATTCCTCGGTGAGAAAGGCCCCCAAATACCAGGCGCCCCCGCTCTTGCCGAAAACGCAGTTGATGCCCGCGCTCTCTAAAATCGCGGCGGCAAACAGCGTCAGCTCCGTCTCGGTGATAATCTTTTTTTTGAGGTTGTCGGCGTGCGAGCTCAAAATAATGTCGCTTCCCGCCTCCGAGCCCTTGATAAAGTTGTTTTCGACCAGGACCGCGTAGGCGGCGGCAAAATAAAAGCGAACGTCGTTTTTACCCGCCTCGCCGTAGATCCTTTTGGGCTTGACCTTCCAGGCCTCCAGCTTTTTTTCGATCAGGGGGGCAAAGGCGTTGGTCTCGGCGGTGCGCCGCACAAAGGACACCAGGCTCTCGGTCTGCTTGCCGTAATCACATTCGTTAAAGGCCAGGACGGTGACGCGGTTGCGCGCCTCGGCCAAAAGCTCGCCGTCGGCCATGACCTCTACGACGACCTCGCCCTCGATCCGTTCGTCCAAAGACACCATGTACACGGGCGAAAGGTAATTGCCCGAGTCAAAGCTCAACGTCGATTTGCGCGGCAAAAACTGCTGTTCGATGGTGCGGGGCAGCAAAAAGGCGGGCGTACTCGAAATGCTGACGGTGACGTTTTCGATGTTTTCGTCCGTCATATTTTTGACGTACAGCCGATTGATGGGCGTCGTCGCGGAAAGCAGCATATAGTAGCTGATGACATTGTTGAAATTGATGTCCAGCTGGATCTTGACCTTTTTAGCTTCCTTTGGCGTATCGGGCGTCACCGTCATATCCTCCTTGGGCGGGGAAAACTTCGCGCGGCAGGCGGGCAAAATTTCGCCTTAACGGGATACCCGACATTATACCACATCCATCCAATCTTGGCAAACTAATCCATAACGGTTTTGTCGCGGCCGCCCGAATACGGCTTTATACAGTTTTACAATGCGTCCCGAAAAAAACCCTGCCCCATACACTTGACGGAAAAACGCTTTTTCTTTATAATAGACCTATTCTAGAATAAATCGGTGTACAATTTTTTGGAGGTATACAGTTATGTCGTATGTATCGGACGTCCTAAACGCCGTGATCGCCAAAAACCCGGCGCAGCCCGAATTTCATCAGGCGGCGAAAGAGGTTTTGGAGAGCATTGCCTGCGTTGTCGAGGACAACCCGAAATACAAAAAGAACGCGATCCTAGAGCGCATCGTCGAGCCCGATCGGCAAATCATGTTCCGCGTCCCTTGGGTGGACGACGGCGGCAACATTCGGGTCAACCGCGGCTTTCGCGTGCAGTTTAACAACGCGATCGGGCCGTACAAGGGGGGCCTGCGGCTCCACCCCTCGGTCAACCTCGGCATCATCAAATTTTTGGGCTTTGAGCAGATTTTCAAAAACAGCCTGACCGGCCTCCCGATCGGCGGGGCAAAGGGCGGCTCCGACTTCGACCCCAAGGGCAAGTCGGACAACGAGGTCTTTCGGTTTTGCCAGAGCTTTATGTCCGAGCTGTTTAAGTACATCGGCGCGGACACCGACGTCCCCGCGGGCGACATCGGGACGGGCGGCCGCGAAATCGGCTATATGTACGGCACCTATAAAAAGCTCACCGGCCTCTACGAGGGCGTGCTGACCGGAAAGGGGCTCACCTACGGCGGCTCGCTCGCCCGCACCGAGGCGACGGGCTACGGCTTGGTGTACCTCACCGAGGAAATGCTTAAAAACGCCGGCAAGTCGCTGGCGGGCATGACCGTGACGGTGTCGGGGTCGGGCAATGTCGCCATCTACGCCGTCCAAAAGGCGACGGAGCTGGGCGCCAAGGTCGTCACCATGTCCGACTCGAACGGCTGGATCTATGACAAAAACGGCATCGACCTCAAGGCCGTCAAGGAGATCAAGGAAGTCAATCGCGGGCGGCTTTCGGACTACGCGAAATACCGTCCCGACGCCGAATACCATACCACGGGCAGCGTGTGGAGCGTCAAGTGCGACATCGCCTTCCCCTGTGCGACGCAAAACGAGCTGAACCTGAGCGACGCGGCGACGCTGGTCAAAAACAAGGTTTTGGCGGTGGCGGAGGGCGCGAATATGCCCACCTATCCCGACGCGGCCGATTATCTGATCGAAAAGGGCGTGCTGTACGCGCCCGGCAAGGCCGCCAACGCCGGCGGCGTGGCGACCTCCGCGCTCGAAATGAGCCAGAACTCCCAGCGGCTGAGCTGGACGTTTGCCGAGGTGGACGCCAAGCTGAAAAACATCATGATCAACATCTTTGGCCAGATGAACGAAAACGCCGAACGCTACGGAAAGAAAAATAACTTTGTCCTGGGCGCCAACGTCGCCGGCTTTATCAAGGTGGCCGAGGCGATGCTTGCGCAGGGGCCGCAGTGACGCTGCCGCGTTTCGGCCAAACGTAAATGCCGCAAGCGGCATTTAGCCGAACTCATAAGGTGTCCGCAAACAAAAATGTCATTTTTGTTTGCTACCGAGTTTAAAAAACGATTCGCCCGAAAATAACACTTTTCGGGCGAATTGTTTTTTAATTTATGTATTTTTCTGCCCTATTGAAAAAACCTTAGCTACCTTTCTCTTAAAATCTTTTTTACAAAAACGACGTTTTTTGTAAAAAAGCGCCTTATCCCTCGTTCAAATGAAAGCGTCAGCGTCATTTGAACGAAAGCGGCAGCGCTTATAAAACTCGGCTTTTGCCGGTGCGGGTGCAGGCGACGGTCACATAGTTGCCGGGCTCCTGATGCGGGGCGGGCCTTTTGATCGCGCCGCTCCGAACCCGGCCGTTTTCGTCCTTGTAATAATAATGAACCGTGTGCCTGCCCGAATAAAATTCGGGACGGACGACCTTGCCGCGCACGAGCCGGGCGGTTTTTAGCAGGACGATGCGCCGGATCAGGCCGATGACCTGATAGACAAAGGCGATGCCAAAGGGCGCCGATACCGCCGCAAATATGCCCGCGACGATCCGGGCGTCTACCTCCGGCCGGCCAAACAGCATGACCGCAGTCACGAGGGTCATACCGCCAAAGAAGGCCGCGACGCCGATGTACAGCCAAAAGCGATGCGGAAATATGCCGACTTCGCGCGGGATCGTTTCGCTTGACAGGTCGTCGGTCATGATTTTGAGCTCTCTGACGCCTCCCCGCCGCAGGGTATACCGAGTCAGCACATAGGCCTTGCGGCCGTCAAAGGCGACCATCAGCTTTTGCCCTCTCGCGAACGCCGCGATGCCGTTTCCTTTCATGCGCTTTACGATCGGCGCGCCGTCGGGGGCGGTGTATTGATAGGTCATGTCCCAGCGGTGATGGGTACTGGTACTGCCGTCGCTGTCGGTGGAGGTATATCGCTCGACCGAATAGTGCGTCACCACGCCCACCGTCGCCCGGCCGTTTCGCACCACCTCGCGCAAACGCAGCCAGCTCCGGTGCGTAAAGACGGCTACGAGGACGGCGGCCGTCAGCGCGATCAGACAAATCACCCCGCAAGCAATCAAAATCGCCACGATTTCGCCCAACGGCTGCGTCACTAACAGCCCGACGGCATGGCCGCCCGCGAACAAAAAGAAAGACAGCGGCGCAAAGATAACGGGCGAAAACCTTTTTACGCCCTCCGCCGCAAACTTCCGCGTCTCGTCAACATCAAAAAATTTACTTCTGTCCGGTTTGCTTCGGTTCATACACCACAGTATACACGAATTTCGCCCGTCACGCAACCCCTAAACG
>JAIRRW010000048.1 GCA_031255775.1 Clostridiales bacterium | reverse complement strand
AGTACATTCCTGACTTTGCTTTTTCCGAAATTCAAAATTGACTTTTTTGGTCTTTTTCGTTCTTTCTTTTTCTATCTTCTCTTGTCAATGTGCAACTCCGCCCCTTGCGGGACAGCTTTTGTATAATACCACAAACCGGGCCGGCCTGTCAACCGCTTTTTATATGTTTTTGGGAATATTCGGAATTATGATTTTATATGATTTTGCAGATTTTATGCGGGTGTTGGGGCGTAAAAAATTGCAAAGTATCGAAAATTGTGCTATACTGTCTCTACTCTATCGTGAGAAGGAATGAAAGCTTTGTTTACTTTTGCTCGGAATCTACTTTATAAGCAGCTCAATAAAATCAAACACTTTTCGGCGCAGGAACAGTATCGACACATCATTATGCTGGCGTTCGCGTTCATCGCCGCCGTTACACATCTTGTTTTTTCGGTATTTTTTGCGTTTTTTTGCCTACCTCTTACCGTCACGCACTCCTTTGGCATAGGCGTTTTTTTGATAGCGGTCTATCTCATCCGTCAAAAGAGGCCGGACGTCGCGGGCGTTGTCCTCTCCGTCATGATTCTTGCCAGCTCGTACGTGACCATATTTTACATCGGCGGAAACAACTTGTCGATTTTGTACCAGTATGTCGTCCTTTTGATGATTATGCTTGTTCCGTCAAAGCTCAAGGCGCTTAGGTACACGGCGGCGGCCGTCCTGCCGCTCATCATGATCGGCTTGCAGGCCTTGGATGTTTTGCATACGCCGGTCTATCCGTTGGACGGGCAGAATCCCGAATTTTTTAGCACCATGAATACCGCGCTGACCTTTATCAACATCGTCATCAGCGCGGGCGGGCTGATCATACTGATCGCCCTACAGCACATCATCACCAATTTTATCGACCAATACAAGCAAAAGCAAATGACCGAGCTGAAGAGCCAGGCCTATGTGGACGCGCTGACCGGCCTGTACAACCGCCGGTACGCCGAGCTGTATCTCGACACCATGAACGACGCGGACGCCGCCCGTCAGATGTGTATCGCCATTGCGGACTTGGACGACTTTAAAAATATCAACGACACCTACGGACACGACGCGGGCGACACGACCTTAAAGGTGGTCGCCAAGATCATGCGCGACAACGTGCGGCGCAGCGACCTTGTTTTCCGCTGGGGCGGCGAGGAATTTGTCTTTATCCTGCATGATATTTCGCCCGCAAACGGCCGCAAGGTGCTGGACGACATACGAAAGCTGATCGCGGACACGCCCATTCATCACAGCGAAAACGACTTTAAAATTACCGTAACGATCGGGTTTGCGGCACTTGACCGATCGAATTTTGACGCCAGCTTTAAGATGTGCGACAACAGACTGTATCAGGGCAAAAAATCCGGGAAAAACGTCCTGATCGGCTAAGTAAAATTTGTCCACGCCGGCTACAGCTTATTCAAAACCTTTTTCATACAGGCGTAGGTTTCCTCGCTGATATGATGCTCTAAGCGGCAGGCGTCCTTGAGCGCCGTCTCCTCGCTGACGCCGATGTGTATCAAGAGCTTGGATATGACGACGTGCCGCTCGTATACCGCCTCGGCTCTTGCCTTTCCCTCCCGGGTCAGGCGGAGGTGGTTGTTTTCGTCAATCAACAAGAGGCCGCTCTCCTTTAGGATGCGGAGCGCCCGCGTCACCGAGGGCTTGGAAAAATTAAGCTCGTTTGCCACGTCCACGGCGTGAACCTCCGGCTTTTGACGCAGCAGGATATAAATGGTTTCGAGATAATCCTCTCCCGACTGATAAATGCCCATGGTTCAGTTATTTCCGGTCGGTTTCGGATTGGCCTTGAATCGGCTCGCCGGTATGGGGATCAAACCCGCCGGACTGCGGTGCGGCCGGTTGCGCGAAAGGGTCAACCCCCTGCGGGTCGGCGGGCGCCGCGTTGTTGCCGGTTTGGACGTACGGGGCATATTGTCCGGCAGGCCGGTTTGCCGCACGGCTAGCCATCTTGTCCCGCCGATGCATGTTGAATATATAGAGGCCGAACACCAAAGCCGTCAGGATAAATCCGATGAGAAGATCGGACATGACCGCCGATCTGACTTCCCCGTATTCCATGACTTGGCTAAAGCTGACACCTTCCATCCCGGCGATGATCGCAATGGAAATCAGCTCGGATATGACGATTTCTATCACGACCAAAACGATGGCCGCAAGGTAAGGATACACCGATTTATCAGCGGGCGCCAGCTTGCGGTAGACCAAAAGGAACAGAATCCCCATCAGCGCGCCCGCCCAACCGGCAATGACCCCGACAAACGCCGACATAATGATCCACACCGCAACCCCACCGAGCGAAGCGCCGAAACCGGCGGCAGTCGCTTTTAGCTTATTCCCCATATTTTTAGCTCCTTTTTTGTTTAGTATAACATACCAAGAACGGACTGACAAGGATTTTGGGGAAGTTTGTCGGATTCTCCATGATTTTACTAAGCGGATTTACTATACCCCGCCCCGTTTTTTTGATATAATACAGACAATGCAAGGCACGGGAGCACGGACAATGGCTTATAAAGCGATGATATTCGACCTGGACGGAACCCTTTTACCCATGGATCACATGAGGTTTGGCACCATGTATTTTGAGAGCGTCCGGGCGCTGTTTGACGGCGACCCAAGGGTGGACGGCGGCCGATTATTTATGGATGGCTTAAAGGCCGGAATCATCGCCATGAAAAAAAACGACGGGAGCCAAACCAACCGGGCGGCGTATCATCGGGCTTTTGTCGAAAAAACCGGCTACGACGGCGCGTACGTCGAGGATAAAATGGAGCGGTATTACCTGTCGGCCTTTAAGGCGCTCAAAATTTCCACCCATCCCGACCCGAATATTGCCGCCGCCGTCCGTCTCTTAAAGGAGGCGGGGATCAAGCTGGCGCTGGCCACCGACCCCCTATTCCCCCTGTCCGCCGTCGTCGAACGGATCGGCTGGGCGGATTTAAAGCCCTCGGATTTTTTGCACATTCCCACCTATGACAAGCACCGCTTTTCCAAGCCCGCTCCCGGCTTTTTCGGCGAGGTTTTGTCCTATATCGACGCGGCCCCGGCGGACACCTTGATGGTGGGCAACAGCGTATACAACGATATGCCCTCGGCAAGAGCCGGGATCGACTGCTATATGCTGGACGACTGTCTGTTAAACGAGAAAAACGAGGACATCGTATGCAAATATCGGTCGGATATACAAGGCTTTTATCGGTTTGTCGAGGAATTGACCGAAGGACGGAGAAAATAATATGCGTTTGGACAAATTTTTGAAGGTGTCGCGGATTCTTAAACGCCGCACGGTGGCCGCGGAGGCCTGCGACAAGGGGCGGGTCTCGATCAACGGCCGTCCGCAAAAGCCGGGCGCACAGCTCAAAGTAGGCGACGAGGTCGAGGTGCGCTTTGGCAATACCACGCTGAAATTTCGGGTTCTTGACCTAAACGAGCGGGCGGGCAAGGCCGACGCGGGGCTTATGTATGAAATCCTCGCCTAAAACGGCCGCGCTCCTCCTCTGCGCGGGCGCGGGCCGACGGGCGGCGCTGGGCTACAATAAGATTTTTTTTGATCTGGGCGAATCGACGGTGGTCGAAAGGACGGTGCGCCGCTTTTTACATTTTGACGAGATCGTCGTCATCCACGCCCCCGGCGAGGACGGGCTCTTGAAAAACGCGTTGAGCGCCCATTGCGGCCTTCGTTTTGCCGAGGGCGGCGCCTCCCGGAGCCAAAGCGTCAGAAACGGGCTTGCCGCCCTGCCCGCCGACACCGAGATCGTCGCCGTACATGACGGGGCGCGTCCCTTTGTCACTCGGGCGCTCATCGACGCGTGCGTCGCCTCGGCGCGCGAAACGGGCAGCGGCGTCGCCGCCCTGCCGTCGGTAAACGCGTTGAAAATGCGGTCGAAGGACGGCCTTGTCAGTCTGCCGCGCGATACGGTGTACACGATCCAAACGCCGCAGGCCTTTTCGTACGCCAAGCTCTTGGACGCCTATGCCCGGGTTTCGGGCGATTTTGCGGACGACAGCGAGGTTTTTGAGCGAGCGGGCTATCCCGTCACCCTGGTCGAGGGCTCCCCCGAAAACCGAAAGCTGACCGACGGCGCCGATTTTTTTTCGCCGGGGCCCGGCTTTAAAACCGGCTTCGGCTTTGACGTCCACCGCCTCGAAGGGGGGCGCAGGCTGATTTTGGGCGGCGTGGAGATCCCCTTTGACCGGGGGCTTTTGGGGCACAGCGACGCCGACGTTTTGACGCACGCGGTCATGGACGCGCTCTTGTCCGCCGCCGGGCTTCCCGATATCGGCAGCCTGTTTCCGAATACCGATCCCGCGTATAAAAACGCGGACAGCCTAAAACTTTTGGGGCGCGTGACCGAAAAGCTGACCGACTACCGCGTGCTCGGGCTTTCGGCCGCCATCCTGGCGCAAAGGCCCAAGCTCGCGCCCTACCTCCCGCTCATGCGCGAGAAGCTGGCCGCCGTCCTTACTATTGACCCTATGGACATCGGGCTTTCGGCCACGACCGCCGAGACGCTGGGGCTGGTCGGCGGCGGCAGGGGCATGGCGGCCTTTTGCACCGCCCTGATCCGCCGTTTATAACAGCGAGACCTTGACGTCGTATTCGACCGCCGTGTCGGCAAAGAGCCGCAGCTTGTCCTTGACCGCCCTGTATGCCTTGGTATGGAACTGGTACATATTGGGCGTGAATTGAAAGGCGTCGCAGTTGCAGCCCTGCATTTCGTCCACGGCGCTTTTAATTTCGGCCGTGATGCTTTTTTGCAGCGCCCTTTCGACCGCTTTGTTCAGCTCCTCCTGCGTGTGGCCGTACTCGCTCCACAGCATATGCAGCTTGTACTTATCCTCGTACATCATGTGCAGCCGCACCCTTAGGGCGGCCTTGGGGACGCCGTTTTCGATTTTGGTTTCCAGCCTGCACTTCTTGTCCGTCAGCCGCAAATTGAATATCTTCATATTGACGCCGTCATAGATAAAATTTTCGATGACGTAATGTCCCTTGTTTGACCGCTCGTCCGTCCAGGCAAGCCCCCGCGTCTCCTCCTTGGTCAGCAGCTTGATCTTTCGGCCGCCCTTAAACAAAAAGACGTTTTCCATAGACAGAACCCCGGTCGTTTCCCCGCCTCCGCCGCCGCTGTTTCCGCTTCCGCTACATCCGCCGCCGCAGTTTCCGCTTCCGCTACTTCCGCCGCCGGACTCGGCGCTTTTTGTCTCCGTACCGCCGCCCGCGGCCGCAGACTGGCTCGCGCCGCTTTCGGCCTGTCCGCCCCCGCCGGAGGGCTTATTGGCGGCGATCTCGATGGCGGGCATATAGGAGGCGCGTGAAACGCCCTGCGTCTCCTCGATAAACTTTAGGAGGGTGGTCGTCGGGACGTTGAGACCCGTCTGGTTGTGCTCGACGAGCTTGGACATACGCGTGATAGTCGCGTCGTTTAGCTCGATCGATTTTGCCAAAATGTCCCTGGCGTTTAGCTTATTGGCTTGCAAAAGATAGACGCCGGGGCTGAAAAAGCCGGAGGACAGCAGGTATTCGCCGGCGCCGATGATGCCGTCCTCCTTAAAATTGTCGCCCCAAACAACGCTGCCGCACAGGCTCAATTCGAGCGTCTTACCCATTTTGCTGCTGATGTCGTCCAAGGCTTTACGGATCGAAAGCCCCTCCCCGCGCACCATCAGCTTGACGATGTTGCTGTTTTGGGTCTCCTCGGGGAGGACGGCCAGCCCCGACACCTCATAGCCGTCGTCGGTCCGGTCGATGCCCAAGACCGTGAGCAGTAGCTTGGTTTCGATCTCGACGTCCCGCGCGATCGAATTGGGCATAAACAGCAGCAAAAGCATGAGGACGACGGCAAGAGTCTTATACAGCCGGATCAGCTTAACCTTTTTGTGAAGGGGCTTTTTGGGTTTCATGCCGCGTCTTTTTCCTCCTCTTGTCGATTTCGTGATGATAGGGCGACGGGTGGGGCTTGTATTTAACTCTGGCGCAAATAAACAGGAACAGCGGCAGCAACAGGGGGACCGGGACGACGACGAGCCGGATCGGCCCCGTAAAAAAGCCGTATAAAAAATCCGGCCGCATAAACAGGGTGACGGACAGCACATAGACGACCGCCAGCGCGCAAAGATTGACCGTCCGGCGTCTGCCCCGCACGCCTATGACGTATTCGGCCGAGACGATGAGCGCCGAAAATGTGATGCACATATGCAAAAAGATTCCCAATATCCACAGACAATACAGCATAATGTCAAACCGCCCGAATTCCTGCATCTCGGCGCTGTGGCTGGTGAGGCGGCTGGCGTTGTGGCCGTAATTGACCAGATAGCGGATGTCCGAATGTGTGCTATAGAGGACCAGCGGCATCACGACCACCATGACCGTCGCCAAAACAAAGGTGACGACCGACCCGGGCACGCATTTTTTAGACAGCTTGACATTCCCCAAAAAGATCAGCAAAAAGGGCATATCCAGATACCACACGGGAAACTGCCACAGGCTTTCGAATACCGGCGCGGGGCCCTGCTCCAGGACGGGCAGCAGCTTGACAAATTCGATGGGCGGGGTCAAAAGGACGCACATTGTCACCCCGCTGATAAACACCAGCGGCACGAGAATTTCCGCCAGACGGCCGATCGTGCGGAGCGTTTTTCGGACGGCCAGGTACAGGATCATCAAAAGCGGCAAAACCATGATGTTCCAGCTAAATTCCTCAAAGACCGCTTCGGCAAAAAACATATGGATCTCGCCGATGATCAGCATCAGCTTGAAAAAGGCGAACAGGCCAAACAGGACGGCAATGACCCGCGCGGCGATTTTTCCGGCGCAGTCCGTCAAGATCTGAAAGCAGGTCTTGTCGGGATTTCGCTTTAAGATCGCCAGAATAAAAAACAGATTGACGCCTTCGAGCAGCATGACCGCGAACATGACCATATAGCTGTCGCGCCCCGTCACGCGCATGACGAGGCCGGGCAGCATAAACAGCTGGATCGCGACGGCCGCCAAAAACACGATCAAGGCAAACTGCTTAGCGGAAACTTGTTTTGGCTGATCCATACGCCTACCCTCCCCGCCTGACGCGATTGATATTGGGGATGGCTTTTGGCCGCTTTTTCATACGGATGGCCGAATCGAGGTAAAAGGCGTCCTTCAAGTCCCCCGGCATCAGCGGCGTCAGGGGGGATAGGTAGGAGGCGCCGTACACGTTGATGTTGCACAGATAGATCAAGAGCGCCAAACCGCTCAAGGATAAAAAGTACAGCCCCCCAAGCCCGCCCAAGAGCGTAAACATCACGCGCAGCAGGCTCAACGTCCCGACCTGATTGGGGACGGTGTAGATCGCGATGGAGCTGAGCGCCATAATCATGACCGCGGGCGAGCTGATGATACCGGCCTTGACGGCGGTGTCGCCCAAAACCAGTCCGCCCACGATGCTCATGGCCATGCCGACGGCCCGCGGCATACGCACGCTGGCCTCCTTGATGACCTCAAACAACAGGATGACAAACAGGATTTCCGGCAGCGGCGAAAAGGGGATGCCGTTGACCGCCGTCATGACCGTGATCATAAACCGCAGGGGGAAAATGTCAAAGTGAAAGGTCTGCATGGCGACATAGATGCCGGGCAGGACGATCCCCAAAAAAACGGCGATCAGCCGAATTTTGCGGGCAAAGCTGGAAAAGGTCGGACGCTCGTAATAGTCCTCGCTGTTTTGATAGTCCTCTAAAAGGATAAAGGGCACCGTCATAATGAGCGGCGACCCGTCCACAAAGATTGCGACGCGCCCCTCGGAGAGCTTTGCCTCGACCACGTCCGGCTTTTCGCTGACGCCCACCTGCGCAAACATGGACAGCGGATTTTCCTCTAAATACGGCATGATCGTATGGCAGTCCACCACGCTGTCGATGTCGATTTTTTCCAGACGGTCGAGGACGCTTTGGTAAACCTCGGGGGCGGCGACGTTGTCTAAATAGACGACGGCGACCTCGGTATTGCTGATACGCCCTATTTTTGTGCGTTTGACGGCAAGCGCCGGACTTTTTAGGCGGCGGCTGATGAGGTTTAGGTTGGTGCGCAAATCCTCGATAAAGCCCTCGCGCGGCCCAAAGGTGACGGTCGAGGTCGGCGGCTCGGTGATGCTGCGGGTCACATAATCCCTTGTGCTCACCTCCAAAAACTCGGGTATGCCCTCGGCGATCACGACCGCGTCGCCCGACACGATCGCGGAGACCGCCTCGTCCGCCGCCCGCTTGCCCGGCTTGATGATCGCGCTTTCGGCGACATAGACGGCGTTTCGCATCAGGCCCTCCATATGGAGCTCCCTTTCCTCATAACGCTCTAACGACCGGACGAGATCCCCGACAAGCCTTGCGTCGGCAACGGCGCTCTTAAACAGGACCCGAACGCTTTTTTTGCCGATTTTTAGCTCGCGCTCCGTGACACAGGCGCGATCGGCAAACTTTTTTACTATCTCTTCTGCGCGCTTCATGCGCTTAGGTTTTGCATTTGGCGCACAATTTATGTTAGGTCGTGTTTCCACGAGATAATAATCGGCAAGTTTTTGCTCTTTTCGCGTCTGTTTTCACGAATTTTCTTGAACGTAGCGCTGCTACGCCCTGCGAAAAATCGTTTCAACAGACACAAAAATCCCTAAAAACTTGCTCGATTACACGCGTGTCAACACGACCCGGCTAGGGCGTATTCACCCAAGATTCAAGCTGAATATTTTTCACGTTTCGATCCCCCGATAGAGTATGAAATTTTTCAACAGCGCCGCAACCTCCGCCTTGACGGCGGGGACGGCGGCGGCCTTTTCGCGAATGACGCGGGCGATCATGCCGCCGATCCGTTGCATATCCGCCTCCTTCATGCCGCGGGTGGTGACCGCGGGCGTCCCTAAGCGGATGCCGCTGGTGATAAAGGGGGATGCCGGATCGTTGGGGATGGTGTTTTTGTTGGCCGTGATGTTACATTCGTCCAAGAGATGCTCGATCTCCTTGCCGGTGGTGTCAAAGCCGTTGACCTTGACCAGCATCAGGTGGTTGTCCGTGCCGCCCGATACCAGCGGAATCCCGGCGTCGGTCAGGGCGCCGGCCAGCGCCGCCGCGTTTTTGACGACCTGCCTTTGATAGGCCTTAAAGTCCTCGGACAGCGCCTCTTGAAACGAAACGGCCTTGGCCGCAATGATGTGCATTAAGGGGCCGCCCTGCGTCCCGGGGAATATCGCCTTATCGATGGCCTTGGCAAGGCTCTCCTTGCAGAGGATCAGCCCGCCGCGGGGACCGCGCAGGGTTTTGTGGGTGGTGGTCGTCACGACGTCGGCGTAAGGAATCGGGCTGGGGTGCTCGCCCGCGACGATGAGCCCGGCGATGTGCGCCATGTCCACCATAAGGTACGCCCCCGCCTTGTCGGCGATCTCGCGAAAGCGTTTGAAGTCGATGACGCGCGGATAGGCGCTCGCGCCCGCCAAAATCATTTTGGGCTTGTGCGTCATGGCCAGACGCTCGACCTCGTCATAGTCGATGGTTTCGGTTCCGTCGGCCACGCCGTAGGGAATGATGTTGTACTGCTTGCCGGATATGTTGACCGGGCTGCCGTGGGACAGGTGGCCGCCGTGCGCCAGATTCATGCTCAAAACCGTGTCGCCCACGTCCAAGAGCGCAAAAAAGACGGCCAGGTTGGCGTTGGCGCCGCAATGGGGCTGTACGTTGGCGTGCTCGGCGCCAAACAGCTTTTTGGCGCGCTCGACGGCCAGCGTCTCCACCTCGTCCACATAGACGCAGCCGCCGTAATAACGCTTGCCGGGATAGCCCTCGGCATACTTATTGGTCAGATGACTGCCCATGGCCGCCATAACGGCCGGACTGACAAAGTTTTCGCTGGCGATCAGCTCGATGTTGCTCTGCTGGCGGCCAAGCTCGCGCTTCATGGCGGCGGCGGTCTCGGGGTCGGTTTGTCCGATCAGCTGTAAATCAATCATTCGTATCTCTCTCCTCATATATAATCTTACTCTTTGTATATTTACTATTCTTTTATCCACTTGGCATACAGCGTCATATTATCCGATACTATGTTATTCTCAAAATCCCCTTCTGTCGAAAACTATTCTTCCAAAAACCAGCCGGCAAATAATTCCCACACCAACAATAAATTGATTCGCTTTATCTTTTTCATGAGCTATCGACCTCTTTTAATAGCGCCCGACGATGGTATACCTGTTTTTTTCGGACAGAACCAGCCTGTCCAAGAGCAAGGCCGGGACAAACCCGGCGGCAAGGCCGAGGACGCCCGCCAAAAACCAAAGTGGCTCCGAGAGGCTCGCCGCATAGCCCACGCCCATTCCGCCGCCCATACAGGCAATCGGCAGGACGAGCAGCAGCAGGATGGCAAACAACGGCCGGGAGGGCGGCGCTTTTAACAACACCCTATCCCCTGCCGCGCAGTCGGCCGCGGCCTTGGCGGTCACCGTTTGGCGGTTTTTATGGAGCGCACAGGCCTTACAGCCGTTGCAGGCGGCGCCCTGCCCCTCGATCCGCACCGTAAAGCGGCCGTTTTTTTCCTTTAGGACGACCCCTTCGACATAGCCGTCACAGACCGACGCTCTTGTCAACGGCTGTCTATCGGACATCGGGCTTGAGCCTAAGCTCGTCCAGCTGTTTTTTGTCGACCGGCGCGGGCGCTTGCGTCATGAGATCGGAGGCGTTTTGCACCTTGGGAAAGGTGACGACGTCCTTGATGTTGTCGGTTCCGCACAGCAGCATGATCAGCCGATCCAAGCCAAAGGCCAGCCCGCCGTGCGGCGGCGTCCCGTAGTTGAACGCGCCCACGAAAAAGCCGAAACGCTCCTCGATCTGCGCCTCGGTAAAGCCCAGCGCCTGAAACATCCTGCGCTGAAGCTCGCGCCCATGGATCCGAATACTGCCGCCGCCCGCCTCCTGTCCGTTGATGACGAGGTCATACGCCATGGCGCGAACCCGCAGCGGCTCGCTGTCGAGATAGGCAAGGTCCTCGGTCTTGGGCATGGTAAACGGATGGTGGACGGCCACGCAGCGTTTTTCCTCCGGGCTGTACTCCAAAAGGGGAAAGTCGGTGACCCATAAAACGTCGTAGGCCGATTTGTCGACCAGCCCCGCCTTTTCGGCCAGATGCAGCCTAAGCGCCCCCAACGTCTGATAAACCACCTCGTTTTTATCGGCGATAAAAAACAGGATGTCGCCCTTTTCGGCCTTTGCGCGGTCAAGCAGCGCGGTGACGGTCTCCTCCTTCATAAACTTGGTGATGACCGACTGGACGCCGTCGTCCTTTAGGGCGATCCAGGCCAGCCCCTTGGCGCGGTAGGTCTTGACGTATTCGCCCAGCGCGTCCACGTCCCGCCGGGACAGAATGGGGTTTAAGCTGTGATAAAAGCCCTTGGCATTGATCATGCGGACACTTCCGCCCGACCTAACCGCCCCCTCAAACACCTGAAAGCCGCAGCCCGCCGCGAGGTCGGAAACGTCGATCAGCTCCAGGCCGAACCGCGTGTCCGGCTTGTCCGACCCAAACCGATCCATCGCCTCACGGTAGGGGATGCGGCGAATTTTTTCGGGCAGCTTGACGCCCTTTGCCTTTAAGAAAATCTCTTTTAACAGGGCTTCGGACAGCCGCATGACGTCCTCTTCGTCCCGAACAAAGGACATTTCGAGGTCGATCTGCGTAAATTCGGGCTGACGGTTGGCACGCAGGTCCTCATCCCGAAAGCAACGCGCGATTTGAAAATAGCGGTCAAAGCCGGCGATCATCAAAATTTGCTTATACAGCTGCGGCGACTGTGGCAGGGCGTAAAAGGCGCCGGGATGTACGCGGGAGGGAACCAGATAGTCGCGCGCGCCCTCCGGCGTGGACTTGCCCAAAAAGGGCGTTTCGAGCTCTAAAAATCCCTCTTTTCGCAAAAATTCACGTGCGATGCCCATCACCGCGCTCTTGGTCGCCATGATCTGTTGAAAGTACGGCGTCCGCAAGTCCAAGTACCGATATTTGAGCCGAACGGCCTCGTTGACCTTTTCGGCCTCGTCCAAAATAAAGGGCGGCGTGTCGGCGTCGGACAAGAGCTTTAAGGTCTCGGCCGCCAGCTCGACCCGGCCGGTCTTGAGCTTGTCGTTGACCGAATCCGCGCCCCGCGCTCTCAGCTTGCCCGTGACCGCGACGACATATTCGCTGCGAATGGCCTCGGCCTTGGCAAAATTTTCGACGCCCACGATGGACGCGTCAAAAACCACCTGCAAAATGCCGGTGCGGTCCCGCACGTCGACAAAGATCAGGCCGCCGAGGTCGCGGCGCTTGGCCGCCCACCCCATCACGGTGATCACCCTGCCGCAAAGCCTTTCCTCCGCTTCGCCGCAATACACACTGCGCTGCATCTCACCCAAAAATTCCGTCATCTGTTTTCTTACTCCGCTCTATAAATTGATGGTACCGATTGATCTGTCCCTGCCAATCCTTTCGGATATAGTCGCCCACTTGCTCGCGCTTGACCGCCGCCGACGTCCCCGCCGTCATGTCCTTTAGCGTCAGCTCGCCGCTCTTGACCTCGTTTTCGCCCACGATCACGACATAGGAGGCTTTCCGCTTGTCGGCGTACTTTAGCTGCGCCTTCAGGCTCCGCCCCATATAATCGGTCTCGACCGTCAGGCCGTTTCTCAGCTCGCCGCAAAGCTCCCTGCAATACTCGATATACGCGGGCGACTGCGAGGCCACAAAGACGACGGGACAAAACACCGGCGTCTCCACCCCCGCCGCGTCCAGCAGCAAGAGCAGCCGCTCGATCCCCATGCCAAAGCCGACGCAGGGCGTGGGCTTGCCGCCGATGGACTCGACCAGACCGTTATAGCGGCCGCCGCCGCAGACCGTGCCCTGCGCCCCCAGCTTGGTCGTGACAAACTCAAACACGGTCTTGGTATAATAGTCCAGTCCCCGCACGATATTTTTGTCGATCCGATACGGGATGCCGCTCTTGTCCAGTATTTCGGTCAGCTTGTCCATGTGCGCGCGGCAATCCGGGCAGATGTGGTCGTAGATCTTGGGCGCGTCCGCGACAAGCGCCTTGCAGGCCTCGACCTTGCAGTCGATGACCCGCAGCGGGTTTTTTTCGTACCGCTCGCGGCAGGTGGGGCACAGATCGTCCAGCCGCTCGCGCAAAAACGCCTTAAGTTTTTCGTGATAGGCCTTGCGGCACACGGGACAGCCGATGCTGTTGAGGTGGAGCGCAAGGTCGCCGTCCTGTAGCTTTGCGCCAAACGCGGGGGACGTCAGCGTCTTTAACAGCTTGTAGGCAAGCTCGATGACCTCATAATCGAAATAGGCGTTGTCCCCGCCGTATACCTCGACGCCGAATTGGTGGTGCTCTCTAAGCCGCCCCGCCTGCGGCCGCTCGTAGCGGAACACCGGCGTAAAATAATAGAGCTTTAACGGCAGGGATTCGGACTCTAGGTTGTTTTCGACAAAGCTCCGCGCGACCGGCGCCGTCCCCTCGGGCTTTAGGGTGACGGATCGGCCGCCCTTGTCCAAAAAGGTGTACATTTCCTTTCCGACGACGTCGGTATCCGCGCCGATAGAGCGCAAAAAGAGCGGCGTATGCTCGAAGACCGGCGTACGAATCTCGCGGTAGTTGTACAAAAGACAAACCTCGCGGGCGGCCAGCTCCACCCACTGCCAGCGATGGCTTTCGGACGGCAGCACGTCCTTTGTTCCCTTGGGGATGTTGATGATTTCGCTCATGCGGCCCCTTTATAAAATATACTTTTTTAAGTCGTGCCGCCTGACCTGCTGGTTTAGGTGCTCCTCGACGTAGGCCTTGTCGATCTTGACCGTCACCATCGGGTGGTCGCCGCTGGCGTTGAAGCTGAGGTCCTCTAACAGGCTCTCCATAATGGTGTGCAGCCGCCGCGCCCCAATATCCTCGGAGGTGTCGTTTTCGAGCTCGGCGATGCGCGCCAGCTCGCGAATGGCCTCCTCCTCAAAATCGAGGTCGATACTGTCCACCGCCATCATGGCCTTGTACTGCTTGGTGATCGCGTTTTCGGGCACGGTGAAGATGCGGAAAAAATCCTCGGCGGTCAGGCTCTTTAGCTCCACGCGGATGGGAAAGCGCCCCTGCAATTCGGGGATGAGATCGTGCACGCTGGCCACGTGGAAGGCACCCGATGCGATAAACAGGATGTAGTCGGTCTTTAACGCGCCGTACTTGGTCATGACGGTCGATCCCTCGACGATGGGCAGAATGTCGCGCTGGACGCCCTCGCGGGATACGTCCGGCCCGCCCTTGCCGCTGCCGCCCGCGGACGCGATCTTATCGATCTCGTCGATAAAAATGATGCCCTGCTGCTCCGCCCGGCGGATCGCCTCCTCGTTGATGCCGTCCGAATCGATCCGCTTTTCGCTCTCCTCCAGGATCAACAGCTTTAGGGCCTCCTTGACGGTCAGCTTGCGCTTTTTCTTTTTTTCGGGCATCATGCCGCCAAAAATGCTGCCCAGATTGATCTCGGCGCCGCTGCCCGGAATGATCTCCATGGGTCTGGGCTCGTCCCGCACCTCGATCTCCAGCATATGATTGTCCAGCCGGCCCTCCTTTAGCTCGGCCGTCACCGCCCCGCGCAGCGCGGATTCGGCCGTGTCGGGATTCTTTTTTTTCCGGCTTTGGGTCAAAACGTCGATGATCTTTCGCTCGGCGACCTCGCGGGAAACCGCCTCGACCTCGGCGAGCTTTTCGTCCTTGACAAGCCGAATGGACACCTCGACAAGGTCGCGGATCATCGACTCGACGTCGCGCCCCACATAGCCGACCTCGGTAAACTTGGTCGCCTCCACCTTGACAAAGGGCGCCTTGACCAGCTTGGCCAGCCGCCGCGCGATCTCGGTCTTGCCCACGCCCGTGGGCCCCTGCAAGATGATATTTTTGGGCGTGATCTCGTCCCTGATGCCGTCCGGCAGCTGACTGCGGCGATACCGATTTCTAAGCGCGATGGCGACGGCGCGTTTGGCCTCGGACTGACCGATGATATAGCGATCGAGCTCGGCTACGATCTGTTTGGGCGATAACCCCATGTTACACCTCCTCGACGACAATGTTGCCGTTGGTAAAGACACAGATTTCCGACGCCACCTTCATGGCTTCGAGCGCAATGTCCTTGGCGGACATACTTGTATTGCGCGCAAGCGCCCGCGCCGCCGCCAGCGCAAAATTGCCGCCGCTGCCGATGGCGCATATGCCGTTTTCGGGCTGGATGACGTCGCCCACGCCGGAGAGGACAAAGAGGTCCTCGCTGTCGGCCACGATCAGCATGGCCTCTAAATGGCGCATCGCCTGGTCACTGCGCCATAGCTGCGCCAGCGCCACGGCGCTCCGCATCAGGTTGCCGCTGTAACGCCCCAGCATCTCCTCGAATTTTTCGGAGAGCGTAAACGCGTCGGCCACCGACCCGGCAAAGCCCGTCACAACCTTATCGTTATACAGCCGCCGCACCTTGACGGCGTTTCCCTTCATGACTACGCTCTGGCCGCTGGTCACCTGACCGTCGCCCGCGACCGCCGTCCTCCCGTCCTTTTTTACCGCGACGATGGTCGTCCCTTTTATATCCATGCCTGTTGCCTCCCGATACGGATAGAGTGTAGCATAAATGGGAAAATAAAGCAATTAAGTTAGCACATTTAAAACTACTTTTAGTTTCGATAGACTTCTTTGGGCGTACTGTTGTTGATTTGCCCGCTTGTCCCGAACCCTTTTTTCGAGCGGGGGCAGGATGCCGAAATTGGCGTTCATGGGGCGAAAGTGCGGGTTGGGCGCGGCCAGATACCGGGGCAGCGCGCCCGAGAGGCAGACCTCGGGCAGCGGGACGGGCGTCCGCCCCTCGATCGTATCGACGAGGTGCCGCGCGGCCAAATGCCCGCTTAGGATACTTTCGACATAGCCCTCCACGCCGGAAAGCTGTCCGGCGACCCAGGTTTTTGGGCAGGCCTTTAGGCGCGAACAGGCGTCCAGCGCGTCGGGCGCGCTGAGGTACGAATTGCGGTGCATCACGCCGTAGCGCAGAATCTCGATGTCCCCGAGGGCGGGAATCAGCGAAAACACGCGCCGCTGCTCCGGGTAGGTGAGGTTTGTCTGAAAGCCGACGAGGTTGTACATATCCCCCGCCGCGTTTTCCCGCCTAAGCTGCGCCACCGCCGCCGGACGCTTGCCGTCGGGATAGACAAAGCCCACCGGCCGCATCGGCCCGAAGCGCAGCGTGTCATAGCCCCGCGCCGCCATGATCTCGATGGGCATACAGCCCTCGAATATTTCCGACCTTTCAAAGGCCTTGAGCTCCGCCCGTTTAGCGGAAACCAGCGCCTCGTAAAAGACGCGGTATTCCTCTTTTGTCATAGGGCAGTTGAGATAATCGCCCGTCCCCTTGCCGTAACGGTCGGCGGTAAAGCAGCGCGACCGGTCGATACACGCGCCCGATAGGATGGGCGCCGCCGCGTCGTAAAAATGCAGCGCCTTCCCCGCCCGCGCGGTCAGCTTTTTCAACAGTCCGCCGTCGGTGAGCGGGCCGGTCGCGATAACGGTATAGGCATCGGCATCCCAGTCCTCGGCATAGGCGGATTCGCGAAGGATATACGGCGCGGCGTCCACCGCGTCGGTCACGCGCTGCGCAAACATATCCCGATCGACCGCCAGCGCGCTGCCCGCCGGAACCCGGCAGGTATCGGCAAGCGCGATCAAGGGACTTTTTAAAAGCCGCAGCTCCGCCTTTAACAGGCCGCCCGCCGTGGCCGGATCGTCCGATTTTAACGAGTTGCTGCACACCAGCTCGCCCAGCCGTTTATCCGAATGGGCGGGCGTCATCGAGCCGGGCTTGCGGTCGATCAGCCTGACGGTTATCCCCCGCCCGGCCAGCACAAGCGCCGCCTCGCTGCCCGCCAGCCCGCCGCCGATCACGGTCACCGCCGGATTTTTTAGCGGGGCGTCCGACACGGCCGTCACAGCCTTTCGCGGTGGCCGCAATCCTTATTGCCGCAAATCAGTTCCTTGGTGTTCCCGCTCGGCTTTTCGGTCATATAGCCGCCGCATTTGGCGCATTTTTGCGCGGAAACCGGATTGAACGCGGTAAAGCCGCAATCGGGGTACCCGGTACAGCCGTAAAAAACCGATTTTCTGGTCGTGATCCGCTTGATCGGCTTGCCGCAGAGCGGACAATTTCCAAAGGATGCGCCCGGCTCGTCCTGCGGATTTTTGATATTTTTGCACTGCGGATACCCCGAGCAGGCCAAGAATCGGCCGTAACGCCCCTCCTTGTATACCATGGGCTTGCCGCATTTTTCGCAGACCGCGCCGCTGTCCTCCGTCGGCCGCGCGGACATGGCCGCTTCCCTTTCGACCACGTTGCCGTTTTCGTCCAGATTTTTGGTGTTTTTGCACTTGGGGAAACCCGGGCAGGCCAAAAATTTGCCGTACTTGCCCTGCTTGACGACCATCTGGCGGCCGCAGCTTTCGCACACGACGTCCGACTTTTCGTCGGGCGCTTTTAGGCTGAAGGAGTCCCCCAGCGCCGCCGCGATCTTATCCTCCAGGCCGTCGTAGTATCGGCCGACGACGCGCTGCCACTCGACGCCGCCCTCCTCGATGCCGTCCAGCCGCCCCTCCATCTGCGCGGTAAAGCCGACGTCCATGACATCGGGGAAAAACTTGACGAGCATATCGGTAATATCCTCGCCCAATTGCGTGGGCGAAAGATATTTTCCTTCCTTTTGCGTGTATTCGCGCGCGCCCAAAAGCGTGACGGTGGGCACGTAGGTTGCGGGACGGCCGATACCCTTTTCCTCCATCAGCTTGACGAGGCCGGCCTCGGTGTAACGCGCGGGCGGCTTGGTGAACTTTTGCTCGAATTTATATTCGACAAACGCCGGCTTATCCCCCTCGTTGAGCTCGGGCAGCTTGACGTTTTTGTCGTCGTCGTCCCTATCGCGATTGTCCTCGTCCACATAGGCGTTGTAAACGGCGGTAAACCCGGCAAACAGCGGCGTGCGGCCGTTGACCTTAAACAGACAGGACCCCGCGGCCACCTCGACCGCCACCGAATTGTAGAGCGCCTCGCTCATCTGACTGGCCAAAAACCGCTCATAGATCAGCTTGTACAGCTCGTAATGCTGCTTGGACAGCGCCCGTTTCAGGTCCTCCGGCGTCCGCTCGACGGAGATCGGCCTAATGGCCTCGTGGGCGTCCTGCGCCGACTTTTTGCTGGCGTAAAAATTGGGCTTTTCGGGCACGTATTTGTCGCCGTACACCCCCCGAATATAGGCGCGGGCGGCGTTTTGCGCGTCGGGCGAAACCCGGGTGGAATCGGTACGGATATAGGTGATGAGCGCGACCTTCCCCTCGCCCGGAATGTCAACGCCCTCGTACAGCGCCTGTGCCGTTTTGGAGGAGGTATTTAGGTTCATGCCCAGCTTGTTTAGGGCGTCCTGCTGCATGGAGCTTGTGATAAAGGGCGCGGGCGGGCGGGACTTGGCGACCGATTTTTTGACGGAGGCCACCGTATAATCCTTGCCCGCAAGCGCCGAGAGGACCCGATCCACGTCCGCCCGGCACTTGAGCTTGAGCGCCTTGCCGTTTTCTTTAAACAGCGCGGCCTTAAATGGGATGCCGTCCTTTTTTAAGACCGAAAAGAACGGCCAGTATTCCTCGGGCTTAAAGCCGCGAATCTCGCGTTCGCGCTCGACGATCAGCCGCAAGGTGACCGACTGCACGCGTCCGGCGGAAAGGTTGTTTTTGATTTTTTTGCATAGGACCGGGGAGAGCTTGTAGCCGACAAGCCGATCCAAGACCCGGCGCGCCTGCTGGGCGTCCACAAGGTTTTCGTCGATGGCTCTGGGGTGGCTGAGCCCGTTTTGAACCGCCTTTTGCGAAATCTCGTTAAAGACCACGCGAACCGGCTCGGCCTCCTTGATCCCCAAAACGTGGGCGATATGCCAGGAGATCGCCTCGCCCTCGCGGTCGGGGTCGGTCGCGAGATATACGGTGTCGGCCCTGTCCGACAGCTTTTTCAGCTCCTTGACAATATCGGCCTTTTCGGGCAGAACCTCGTACTTGGGCTCGAAATTATTTCGGACATTGACGGCCAGCGTCTTTTTGGGGAGGTCGCGGATATGCCCCCGGGTCGCAAAGACCTTATAGTCCTTGCCCAAATATTTTTCGATCGTCTTGACCTTTCCGGCGCCCTCTATCACAACCAACTTCATACCTTGCACTCTCCCAATCGTCCCATGGCCGGACGCGGCTTTTTTGTCACGGCCCGGACCTGCTGTATTGTTCGGCGCCCGTCTTTTTGACGACCCCAAACAGCTCAAGGTCCAATAAAACCGCCGCCAGCTCCGCCGGGCTCAAATGCCCCGCTTCGATCAGCCGATCAAAGCTTTCGACGCCCGAACAAATGAGACTATAAATCATTTCCTGTGCTTTGTCAAGCTGTGGCGGCGACGAATTTTGTCGAGACTTGGGCGCGATCCGCATAAATTCCAGCACGTCCGCCCCGCCGCGGACAAAGACCGCGCCCTCGTACAAAAGCTGATTCGAGCCCTTAAAACGCGCGTCGGTGACGTTTCCCGGCACCACCAAAACGTCGCGCCCCTGCTCGGAGGCAAACCTTGCGGTGATGAGCGCCCCGCTCCCCTCGGGCGCCTCGACGATCACGACGGCCTCGCAAAGGCCGCTGACGATGCGGTTGCGCTCGGGGAAGGTAAATCTGGTGGCGTTGTCGGTCGGCTTGTACTGTGACAGCACCAGCCCGCCGCCGGCAAGGATCCGATCGTATAGCTGGACGTGACCCGCCGGGGTGATGCAGTTTAGCCCCGAGCCCAAAACCGCGATCGTCCCGCCGGAGTTGTCCAGCGCCGCGCGATGCGCGTACCCGTCGATGCCGGTCGCCAGCCCGCTGACCACCGTCACGCCGTTTTCGGCCAGCGTCCCCGCGATCTCCTCGGCCATCTGCCTGCCGTAGCCGCAGCACCGCCTCGTGCCCACGACGGCCGCGCAGCGCGTCTCTAAAAGCGCGGGATTTCCGCGGTAATACAGCGCGTAGGGCGCGGCGGCCTCGGCCTGGCGAAGACATTCGGGGTACTTGGGATTGGCCGCCGTCATGACGTAGATTCCGTCCTTGCGCAGCTTGTCCAGCGCTTGCCCGATATAATCGGCGCTGCGGTACCGCTTTAGGGCGGCGTAATGCCTGTCCCCGATGATGCCGACAAGGGCGTTCTGTTCCTCTAAAAACCGCGCGTACAGGCCCTCGGGCCCGCCGTACCCGTGCAAAAGCTCGGTCTGCTTTTTGTGGGTGAGCCCGGACAGCCCGATCCAAAAGAATATTTTACTGGGCGTCATGTCGGTCATCAGATATACTCCCGATCCAAATTCCGATACAACAGCGCCTCTTTGATGTGCGCCTCCTCGATATGCGCCGCGCCGCCAAGGTCGGCGATGGTTCGGGCGGTCTTTAATATCTTGGTGTAGGCGCGGGCGGAAAGCCGCATCTTTTCGAAGGCGTTTTTAAGAATCCGCTCGCCCGCGGCGTCGGGCTTACAGTATGTTTTGATCATGCCGCCCGTCATCTTGGCGTTGCAGTACACGCCCATGCCCGCAAATCTTTCGCCCTGAATCGCGCGCGCCGCGTTGACCCGCCCGCGAATGTCCGCCGACGGCTCGGACAGACCTTCGCCCGCGATCTCGTCGTACTGCACGTTGGAGACGTTCATATGCAGGTCGATCCGATCCAACAGCGGCCCCGACAGCTTGGAGAGATACCTGCCGATCATGGCGGGCGAACAGGCGCACGCGCGATCCTTGGCGCCGTAATAGCCGCAGGGACAGGGGTTCATGCTGGCCACCAGCATAAAGGACGCCGGATATTCGACGGTACGCGCCGCCCGCGAAACGGTGATGACGCCGTCCTCCAGAGGCTGGCGCAGGTTTTCTAAGGTCGCCCGCGTATACTCGGGCAGCTCGTCCAAAAAGAGGACGCCGTTGTGGGAGAGGCTCATCTCGCCCGGCCGCGCGTTGGATCCGCCGCCGGTGAGCGCCGTCGCGCTGACCGAATGGTGGGGCGAACGAAAGGGGCGCACCCGAATGATGCCCTCCTCGGGATTTAGGATACCGGCCACGCTGTGGATCTTGGTGGTCTCCAGCGCTTCCTCCGTGCTCAAATCGGGCAAAATGGAGGGGATGGCGCGCGCCAGCATGGTCTTGCCCGCGCCCGGCGGCCCGATCATCAGGACGTTGTGGCCGCCCGCCGCCGCGATCTCCAGCGCCCGCTTGGCCAGATACTGCCCCTTAATGTAGGCAAAATCGCCGCCCTGTCCGGCCGACGCGGACAGGCAGATATCCGCTTTTTTGAGGGGCGGAACCGCTATTTCGCCGTGCAAAAAGCCGACGACCTGTCTCAGGTCGTCAAACGCGAATACCTGTACGCCGCCGATATGCGACGCCTCGCGCCGATTTTCGGACGGGATGATAAAGCGGGTGTGTCCCGCGTCCTTTGCGGCGATCAAGAGGGGCATGAGCCCGCGTATCGGACGGACGCGGCCGTCCAGCGAAAGCTCGCCCAGCACGACAAATCCGGCAAGCGCCGTGACGGCCAGCTGCTCGGTCGCGCACAGGATGCCCAGCGCCATGCCAAGGTCGTACAGCGTCCCCTCCTTTTTCATGGAGGCGGGCGCCAGATTGACGGTGATTTTTTTGGGCGTGAAGCGAAACCCGCTGTTTTTGATCGCGCTCTTGATCCGTTCCTTGGATTCCTTGACGGCGGTATCGGCAAGGCCGACAAATTCGATACCGGGCAAGCCGCTGTTGATGTCGATCTCCAGCTCCACCCCGTATCCGTCCAGACCCTTTAATCCATAACTGTCTATCTTGGCCAGCAAGCCTATTCGCCGTCCTTAAACAGCCGCTTGACGCCCGCAAAATACCCGATCGCGG
The DNA here is from genome assembly GCA_031255775.1 of Clostridiales bacterium. GTDB lineage: Bacteria > Bacillota > Clostridia > Christensenellales > Pumilibacteraceae > JAIRRW01. Next base: position 5,964 of record JAIRRW010000048.1, on the reverse strand, counting down.
GGTGACCGGTCAAAAGCCTGCGGTTGTTGGACATGGATATGTCCAGTAAAACGAGCGTCAGATAGATATGTCCGGCGACCGAAACGACCGCGCCGATGATCATGACGGCCAGGCCAAAGCCCTCCGTAAGGTACGGATAGTCGCCCGTCATCAAGCCTGCCTCGCTGTTGAGGTAGCCCGCGCCCGCCAAAACCGTCATGGCCGTCATGGCAAAGCAAAAGGCGGTCAGCATAATGACCTGCAAGATCCGGCGATCCTTGATGAGGAGAAAGGCCAGCAGCAGGAGGACGATGAGCGTCATATAGCCCGCCAGCGAAAAGCCGAAATAATAGGTGACGAGCGTGTACGGGATAAAGGCGGCGTACAGGACGAGCACCGCGCGGTTTTTCTTGGAGAGATAGACGATACAGCCGATCGCGGCGACGAGGACGGCAAAGCAGCTCACAAAAACGACGATCGGGAAGCTCTCGCCCATCATCACGCCGTTTCGCGTAAAGATGTTGTAGATGCTGATGCCGTTTTGGCTGTAAACGCTGACCTCGACCAGCGGTTTTAGGAAGAGCCCGGAGACAAACGCGAACGGATTGCCGCCGAAATCGGCGACGGCAAAGGGCATGGAAACCAGATATTTCGCGAAAAACGCGAGCACAAAATATAGGGGCAGGCGAAATACGGCGGAAAGCGCCTTGTCCCGCCAAAGCTCACCCGCGCTCTTCTTGGCCCGGACGGCCTTGCGCACGGCCTTAATGAACTGCCAGCCGTAATACAGGAGATAGGCCGGATACAAATACATCGCGTCGGCATGGATCAACAGACACAGGCTGTAGAGCATGATCGCGGCAAACGACCGCTTGGTGACCAGCATATACAGACTCAAGAGGAGCGGCACAAACAATAGGACGATCGGGTTGCCCCAAATGCCCGAAAGCACAAAGAAAGCGGGACAAAACATATACAGCCCCGCCAACACAAGGCCGACGTGATCGTTGGCAAAGCGGCGGGCGGCCAGGTAGAGGATCAGCGCCGTCCCCACGTCCGCCAAAATGAGCGGCAGCTTTAGGCACATGGCGGTAAAGACCGAATCGACGCTTAGGCCGGCGGCGCGGCAGATGCCGCCAAACAGTCCCAGCACATAAAACGAAATCGGATAGATGTCCGTCCCGCCCTGCGCGTAATAGCCGGTCAGGGTTCCGCCAAACATCCGGCCCGCGACCTCGGCCATCCGGGATATATCCTCCCGAAAGCCGGTAACGGTCAGCGAAAAGACCAGCCGGATCACCAGCCCGCCCGCCAAAATACAGACAAGCGGCGCCACCAAAAAGCGCCCCTTTCCTTTCGAGATAAAGCGGGACAGCAGCCATACGGCGGTCAGCGCGACGATAACGGTCAGGACGAGCATCGCGACGGCGATGGCGATGTCGGCCGCGCTCACCGTTTCCGCCGCCGCAAACAGCGGTTTCAAAAAGCCCATGGATTCGCTCCTTCGTACAGTAAACATTTTTGGCGCCGACGCTGTCACGCGAATGTACCCATTCGCGCGAAAAATAAGGTGTCCGCTCCCGAAAAGCGTCGTTTTCGGTCGCTCCCAATTTTATTTATTCTGCTATGTTTAGGGCTTTACTAAAATCGGAAGCAAGCAAAAATGACACTTTTTGCTTGCGGACACCTTATCTAAGTTCGGCTAAATGCCGCTTGCGGCATTTACGTTTGGCCGAAGCGCGCTAGCGTCTAGCCGTCAACCTTTGCCATGTGGCTGATGAGATCGAGGCATTTGTTGCTGTAGCCCCACTCGTTGTCGTACCAGCTGACCAGTTTCACGACAGTGTCGTTGAGCGCGATACCCGCTTTTTTGTCGAAAATGGAGGTGCGGGGATCGGTATAGAAGTCGGATGATACGACGTCCTCGTCGGTGTAGCCCAAAATGCCCTTCATCGTTGTCTCGCTGGCCTTTTTGATCGCGGCGCAAAGCTCGTCGTAGGTGGCGGGCTTGGCGAGCTTGACGGTGAGGTCCACGACCGACACGTCCAGCGTGGGCACTCTAAAGGACATACCGGTCAGCTTGCCGGTCAGCTCCGGAATGACAAGCGCGCAGGCCTTGGCCGCGCCCGTCGTGGAGGGGATGATGTTGCCGGCGGCGGCGCGTCCCCCTCTCCAGTCCTTTGCGGACGGCCCGTCCACCGTCTTTTGGGTCGCGGTGGTCGAATGAACGGTGGTCATCAGCCCCTCGACAATGCCGAAGCTGTCGTTTAGGACCTTGGCCAGGGGCGCCAGACAGTTGGTGGTGCAGGACGCGTTGGACACGACGGTCATGCTCTTGGCGTACTTGTCCTCATTGACGCCGCAGACAAAGGTCGGGGTCTCCTTATCCTTCGCGGGCGCGGAGATGACGACCTTTTTCGCGCCGCCCTTTAAGTGAGCCTCCGCCTTCTCGGTCGTGCAGAACACGCCGGTGGACTCGACGATATATTCGGCGCCGCATTCCTTCCAATTGATGTTGGCGGGGTCCTTTTCGGCGTAAAACCGAATCTTTTTGCCGTTGACGATCAGATATTCCTTATCGATTTCGATCTTTCCCTCAAATTTGCCGTGAATGGTGTCGTACTTGAGCATATACGCGGCATACTCGACGTCAATAAACGGGTCGTTGACGCCCACGACGGCCATATCCTTCTTGTCCAAGGACGCCCGAAAGACCAGTCTGCCGATCCGCCCGAATCCGTTGATTCCCACTTTTACCATAGCTTTATTTCCTCCAAATTGTAATTTGCCTATTTTCGGGGCGCGGCGCCCGCGGCAAAACCGCGTCCGAACCGTCCCAGACTAATGATATACGTTTTTCCGTTTTTTGACAAGCGAATCAAACCGTATGTTCGATATTTTTCGGGACTTGTGCCCTTTTAAGAACCTGTCTTGATGATTCGGAAAACGTTTTTTTGCGTCTTTTTGCGCCGCTCGGCGCAAATTCTCCTAGCCGTAGCGCCGCTACGGCGTCGTCAAAATCGCTTGATCGGCACAAAAATCCATCAAAAATCCCGTTTTCCTCATTCATCAAGACAGGTTCTAAATCAGATTTTCCGGGTTGAGGGGAAACAGCTCCTCGATGACAAAGCGGCCGTTGTCGCGGATCAGGACGTCGTCAAACCAGATTTGGCCGCCGCCGTACTCGGGCGTCTGGATGAGAACCAGATCCCAATGGACGGCCGACTCGTTGCCGTTGTAGGCGTCGTCATAGCAGGCGCCCGGCGTAAAGTGGACGGAGCCGGAAATCTTTTCGTCAAACAGAATGTCCCCCATCGGCCTGGTGATATAGGGGTTGACGCCGATCGCAAACTCGCCCACATAACGCGCGCCCGGGTCGGTATCGAAAATCTTGTTGCATTTTTCGGTAAAATTGGCCGTCGCCTCCACGATCCTTCCGTCTCGAAAGACCAGCCGCACGTCCTCAAAGCGCGTGCCGTTTTCGATAGAGGGCGCGTTGTAACGAATGACGCCGTTGACGCTGGTCTTGACCGGCGCCGAATAGACCTCGCCGTCGGGAATGTTCATGTGTCCGCTGCATTTTTTGGAGCCGATCCCCTTGATCGAAAAGCTGAGGTCGGTATCCCGGGCGGTCAGCCGCACCCGATCGGTCCGGTTCATCAGGGCCTGCAACGCGTCCATCGCCCGATCCATCTTGGAATAATCGAGGTTGCAGACGTTGAAATAATAGCTTTCAAACTCCTCGGTGGACATACCCGCAAGCTGGCTCATCGATTCGTTGGGGTATCTAAGCACCACCCAGCGCGTCTTTTTGACGCGGCGTTCGTGATGAATGGGATGCGCATACAGCCGGGAATACAGCTCCATCTTTTCGGGCGGCACGTCGCTGGTCTCGTACGAATTGAGCGCGCCTCGGATACCTAAGTAGCAATCCATCTCCTCCATCCGACCCTTGTTGTATTCGGTCAGCTTGTTTAGGTACGCCTCGTCCGCGCCCATCAAGATAGCGCGCTGCACCTTGTTGTCGTACAGCGACACATAGGGATACGCGCCGCGGGCATACACCTCCTTGACAAGCTCGGTCACGAGCGGCGTTTCGACGTTTGTCGCCTCGATCAGCACCCTGTCGCCCCGTTTGGCGGCGACCGAATAGCCGATCAGATTCTTTGCGAGCTTGCTAATTCTGGGGTCCAGCATCCTATTTCTCCTTAACTTTTGTCTATGAGGTCAATCGGTTCGGTTTGTTGCGTCTCTATTATATTGCGCGTTTGGGATAAAGTCAAACCGCTTTACGACCCCAAAATCACAAAATTTTTGCAAAAGTTGTCCGGTTACACTGCATTTTTGTGCGGTTTAAAAAAATAGACGGACAAAATGCTGGTCAAACGTCTTTTTTATATTGTATAATAGACAGGTAAAATTAAACGGAGGAAAAGTTATGCCACTCGTCAATACCACCGAAATGTTTCAAAAGGCCTATGAGGGCGGATACGCGATCGGCGCGTTCAACGTCAACAACATGGAGATCATCCAAGGGGTTGTCGCCGCCGCCAAGGACGAAAAAGCCCCCCTCATTTTGCAGGTCAGCAGCGGCGCGCGCAAATACGCCAGCCCGATCTATTTGAGAAAGCTGGTCGAGGCCGCCGTCGAGGAATCGGGGCTTCCGATCGCGCTCCACCTGGATCACGGCGACACCTTCGAGCTTTGCAAATCCGCGATCGACGACGGCTTTACCTCCGTCATGATCGACGCCTCCCACCACGCCTTTGCAGAAAACATTAAGATCACCTCGCAGGTCGTCGCCTACGCCCACGCGCGCGGCGTCACCGTCGAGGCGGAATTGGGGCGTCTGGCCGGGATCGAGGACGACGTCAACGTCACCGCCGAAAACGCCAGCTATACCGATCCCGCGCAGGTGGAGGAATTTGTCGAAAAAACCGGCGTCGATTCGCTGGCCATCGCCATCGGCACCTCCCACGGCGCCTTTAAATTCAAGGGCGACGCGGCGCTTCGCTTCGATATTCTCGAGGAGGTCGAAAATCGCCTGCCCAAATTCCCCATCGTCCTGCACGGCGCGTCCTCGGTGGTTCCCGAATACGTCGATCTCATCAATAAATACGGCGGCGCCATGCCGGGCGCCAAGGGCGTGCCCGAGGATATGCTTAGACGCGCCGCCTCCATGGCCGTCTGCAAAATCAACATCGACTCCGACCTGCGGCTTGCCTTTACGGCCGCCGTCCGCCGTCACTTCTCCGAAAACCCCGCACACTTCGACCCGCGCCAATACCTCGCCCCCGCCCGCAACCTGATCCAAGAATGTGTCAAGCACAAGCTGGTCAATGTGCTCGGCTGCAACAACAAGGCCTAAAAGCCGCCGATTGCGCTACCGATTGCGCTACCGATTGCGTTCAAATGACGCGTTGCTTTCATTTGAACGAGAAAAATTGTCATGACCATTAAACCGACACCTCAATTTGGCTCATTCTATTTCGCCGAGCCTGTCCTTGCAAAATTGAAGCATTCTTGGGTTGAGCAAATCCGCGCCTCGCCGCCCGGCATAAGGAAAGATTTATGCCCTTTGAGGCCTTTCCGCGGTCATCAACCTTTCCTCTCGTTAAAGGCGCGTAACTTTTCTTGAAACTCACTATAGTCGGGGATAAGCTTTGCATATTCGCCCCAGTTTTGTTCAAAGGCGTCATTCCCCCAACAATCTAACTTTCCTTCGGGCAGATACCTAAAACAGCACATCGGTAGCGCGCCCTCTTTTAACTCTTTAATTTCTTTGTTTGCCTCGTCGAGCGTCAATGCGCGGTCAAAAACAATACCAACCATTCCATCGGTAAGAAAATCGGCAATATAGTACACCTTTTCTTTCTTTGCCGGCTTAAAAGAAAGCTTTGCTTTGTTGCCCTTATTCTTTGAACCAAAACCAAAAAACACCTTGTCTCCTCCGTAAATATGAGCTTTATGCACCTTGAATTTCGC
>JAIRRW010000126.1 GCA_031255775.1 Clostridiales bacterium | reverse complement strand
AGGGGCAAGTTTGTGGACAAAGTGCGGTTGGCAGATTGTTCGACGAGCCTATAGGCTCAGCTGGTAACAGGCCGCAAGGCGGCAGGGTCAAGCCACCAGCTTAGCTGGTGGTTCTGACTTGTTGTTTAAGTCTAATTTTATTTGTGTCAATCCACTAGGTCGCGGAAACACGACTTAAACCTGCCGATCATTATCTCGCGGAAACACGGCCTAGATACAAAAGTTGCCGGTGTCGGCGGCGGGGGTATTTTTTATAAAGTCGTACAGGGTGGCGCCGTCGACATAGGCGTCGATTATGTTTTGCAGGCCTTTCCAAAAGGGCAGGGTCAGGCAGGTTTCGCTGCGCGGACATTGGTTGACCTCGTCGTCAAGGCAGGCGACGGGCGCCAGGCTGCCCTCCGTGATCCTTAAAATTTCGCCGGCCGTTATATTTTCGGGCGCCCTGCTCAATCTATACCCGCCGTTATTGCCGCGCGAGCTCTTGACCAGCCCGGCTTTTGAGAGCGACGTGATAATTTGCTCCAAATATTTTGCCGTTATGTCCTGCCGCTCCGAAATATCCTTTAACGGGATAAAACCCCCGGCGTCATGCAGCGCCAGGTCTATCATCATTCGCAAAGCGTAGCGGCCCTTTGTCGATATTTTCATAAAAATACCCCTTTTTCCATCATCCCGAGTATAGCGTAACACAAAGCGCCCCAAAAAACAAGCCGATATAAGGCGCGGACAAAATCGATTAAAAAAAATTTCGGAAAGCGGGGTTTTTTATTTGACAAGGGATAAAGTTGCTGATATACTCTAATCATACTAATCCGATAGGAATAGTATGTGAAAGGGGTTTTACCCCATTTATGGGAGCGGGCAAATCATGCATTATACGGCGTGACAAAGAGTGAGGTTCAGACGGGCAACAGGCGGCAAGTCAGCGAGCGGAGCGTACTTCACCGTACGCGACCGAGCTGACTTGCCGCACGTAGCCCGTATCAACCCACTATCTGTCACGCCCCATTTATAAGGAGTTTGATATGGTCATTCGTCAAAGCATAACCGAGCTGATAGGCAGGACGCCGCTATTGGAGCTTACCAATTACAACGAGAAAAACAAGCTGTTGCCGCGGGTAGTCGGCAAGCTCGAGTCCTTTAATCCGGCGGGCAGCGTCAAGGACAGAATCGCCTGGGCGATGATTTGCGACGCGGAGCGGCGGGGCCTGCTAAAAAAGGGCAGCGTCATTATCGAGCCGACCAGCGGCAACACGGGCATCGGGCTTGCCGCGATCGCGGCGACGAGGGGGTATCGGTTGATCCTGACCATGCCCGAAACGATGAGCGTGGAGAGACGGAATCTGATACGGGCGTACGGCGCGGAAATCGTGTTGACGGAGGGCGCCAAGGGCATGAAGGGCGCGATCGCGCGGGCAAACGAGCTGTGCCAGGAAATCCCGTTTTCGTTTATGCCCAGCCAGTTTACCAATCCGGCCAATCCCGCAGTACACAGGGCGACGACGGGCGTTGAGATTTGGGAGGACACCGACGGCGCGGTCGACATTTTGGTGAGCGGGATCGGGACGGGCGGCACGATCAGCGGCGTGGGCGAATACCTAAAATCGAAAAACCCCGGCATAAAAATTGTTGCGGTCGAGCCCGCCGACAGCCCCGTGCTCAGCGAGGGGACGGCGGGCGCGCATAAAATACAGGGGATCGGCGCGGGCTTTGTCCCCGACACGCTCAATACGGCCATCTATGACGAAATCATTACGGTGACGACCAAGGACGCTTTCGCGGCGGCCAGACAGGTCGCGCGGACGGACGGCTTGCTGGTCGGCATCTCGTCGGGCGCGGCGCTGTGGGCGGCCACGCAGGTCGCGATGCGCCGCCCGGCGCAGAAAAAATTGATTGTCGTCATTCTGCCGGACACGGGAGAAAGATATTTATCCACCCCACTCTTTTCATAGGTCGTGTTGACCCGAGATTTTAATCGAAAAATAGACAAGGAGCTAACAAAAAATGGACAGAAATTATAAATTCGAAACGTTACAGCTGCACGCGGGGCAGGAAACGCCCGACAGCGCGACGGGGGCGCGGGCGGTTCCGATTTACGCGACGACGTCGTATGTTTTTGAGGATTGCGCGCAGGCCGCCGGCAGGTTTGCGTTGAGCGAGGCGGGCAATATCTACACAAGGCTGATGAACCCGACCTCCGACGTGTTTGAACGGCGGATCGCCGCGTTAGAGAAGGGCGCGGCGGCGCTCGCGACCTCGTCGGGGTCGGCGGCGACCGCGTACGCCGTGCAAAATATTGCGGTTTCGGGCGACCACATCGTTTCGTCAAATTTGATATACGGCGGCACCTATAATTTGTTTGCCAATACGCTTCGCGAACAGGGGATCGAGGTGACCTTTGTCGGCGGCAATGATTTGGCGGCGTATGAAAGGGCGGTCAAGGCCGGCACTAAGGCGATATTTATCGAGAGCCTGACAAACCCGAACAGCGACATAAGCGATATCGAAGGCATCGCCAAAATCGCGCACAGGCACGGGATCCCGCTGATCGTTGACAACACGCTGGCGACGCCCTTTTTGCTGCGCCCCATCGAATACGGCGCGGATATTGTCATTCATTCGGCCACCAAATTTATCGGCGGCCACGGCGCGGTCATCGGCGGCGTGATCGTAGACGCCGGAAAATTCGACTGGGCGGCAAACGGTAAATTTCCGGGTCTGTCAAAGCCCAATCCAAGCTATCACGGCGCGGTCTTTACCGAGGCCTGCGGCAATTTGGCCTATATCCTAAAAATCCGCACGACGCTCATGAGAGATACCGGCGCGACGGTAAGCCCGTTCCATTCGTTTCTGTTTTTGCAGGGCCTCGAAACCCTGTCTCTCAGGGTCGAACGCCACGTTTCCAACACGCTTAAGGTCGTCGAATTTCTTTCAAAGCATCCCGGGGTCGAGCGCGTCAATCACCCGTCGCTAAAGGGACACAAGGACAACGGGCTGTA
>JAIRRW010000089.1 GCA_031255775.1 Clostridiales bacterium | reverse complement strand
TAAACCTGTATCAGCCGCCCGGGAAACCGGCGGTATATCTCGCGGAGGCCGACGTCCCCGGACAACAAGACCCCCGCCGCCTCGATTCCGTCCGCCCTAAGCCGAAGCAGCGCGTCCTTCTCGTCGCGCACCGACAGCGGGGCGCCGAGCGGCATGAGCGGACAGTCGTTTTGCGGCACCCCGCCAAACAGCGAAAGCAGAATCCGCCTGCCGTGACGCCCCGTCCTGCCCAAGTAATCCCGCGCCCACCAAAGCGCCAGACTTCGCCGCGAATCCAGTCCGCTCCGCAAAAGGTCAACGCTGCCCGCGCCCGACCCCCGATCGCCAAAGGCGCGCAGGAGCGAGACGCGAAAGCGCGCGCGTTTCCGCTCCGCCCGATGCTCGGCGACCGCCAGCTCGATACGCGCGGCGGACAGAACCGCCGCAAGCGTCTCCGCGCCCTGCGTCAGCGCCCGCAGCGCCGCGCCGTCCCATCCCGCGCTGCCGTCGATTAGCAGCAGAACCTTGATCGGCGTCCTCGTCCTTAGGCGTCCGCGCCGCCCCGCCGACAGGCGGGCAAAGCCTCGGGCGTACGTGTGCGCGCAAACCGCGCCCGTTCGGTCGGCGGCCGCAAATTCCCGGCTTCCGCTCACGGTCTCGATGAGCCGGACGCCGCCGTGCAGGCCGGCGGGCGCGATCAGGCCTGCGTCATAGCCGCGCAGGGGGGGCTCCGGCAAAAAGGACAACGCGCCCCGCACGGGAAACAGGGCGGCGAGGTCGGCGGGCGGCGCTAAGGCGCGTTCCTTCGAGCCGTACAAGGGCAGGATTCCGGCGGGCTCCGCGCCCCGTTGGAGCGGCGCCGCCAGGCTTTGCGGCAGACGGCGGGCGGCCAGCCAGGCGGGGACGGTCTTTTCGGCTTTCATCGCGCCGACGGGCATCGCCCGGCACAGCGCGTCGTATACCGCCAGTACCGCCTCCTGTCTTTTGATCGGGTCGGGTTGCAGCGCGGCGGAAACGAGCAGCGGCCGGGTGTCCTCGTACAGCTTTTTGACCGCGCTGTTTTCGGGCGCGGCGGGCGGACGTCCGTTTTTTAAAACGGCATACACCTCATAGAGATACGCGCCCGCCAAGCGCGCCGCCGAGCCGCCGACGGACGGAAAAGCGGCGGTCTCGCGCGCGTCAAGCTCCGAAAACAAAAGCGCGTTCAAAAACCGAATGAAGGGCGCGGTTCCGCCGAAAGCGGCGGTTCCGGCGTTGTTGACAAAGCAGTCCTCCACCAGATTGTTAAGCGAAAACAGCGCCGCGCGGCCAAATTGATCCGCGGCGGGACGCGCCCCGTTGAGGCGGGCAAGCGCCGTAAAGTCGGAGTACAGGATATGAAAGAGCTCGTGGAGAGAAAGGGCGCGCGCGACCGCCGCCGCCGCCCGTCCCTCGTCGAGGCCGCCCGTCCGCAACCCGGCCGATTCGCCCGCCTTTTGTAAAAGCGCCTTCTTTTTATACGCGCCCGCGAAATACGGGTCGATGACAATGTCGGCGCCGTTGGTATAGCCCGACGCGCCCGGCGAAAAAAATAACCTGAGCTCCTCCAGGCCGCTCAGCGTGCGCAGGTACCGCTCCTCCTGCCGACGCAGCTCCTCTAAAAACCCCTCCGCCATCTCTAATTTTTACCAAGAATAGGACGCGACGACGCTGCGAATCAGCGCCTCGAGCGCCTCGTCGCCGCAAGCGGCGCCCAGAAGCGTCAGCTCCGCGGCGGCGGGGTATCCGATGTCGGCGGCCAGCCTGACCCAGGACAACAGCGTCCGCGCGGACAGGCCGGTATCGGGCGCATCGCGCTCGAAGCGGGCGGCGAGCTTGCGGTAGACCTTGACCGCAAACTCGGCGGACGCCGCGCCCGGCACCCGATCCTTGATCAGCCGTACGAGCTCCTCGTCCGTCGGCCCCACGGCCTTATACACGATGTCAAACCGATCGAGAAGCGCCGCGCCCGGCCCGCCCGCCGCCGGCCATTCGGGGACAAAGGTCGCAAACAGCCTAAAATTTTTGTGACGCCTGACGACGGTCTGGTCGTCCAGCCGCACAAAGCCGTCCGGCTCTAACAGGCCGTGCAAAAAGGAGAGCGCGCCCGGCCTTGCGAGATGAATGTCCTCGATCACGACCGCGCCGCCGCCGCGAACCGCCCCGGTAAAGCCGGTCTCCTTAAAGACAAGCCCGTTTTTGGTCGGCAGATATTTTCCCAAAAGAGTTTCGTCCGTGTTTTCGCTCGCGTAGACCGTTTCGACGACGGGCAGCCGCAGCATTGCGCAGATCGTCAAAATGTTGGCCGTCTTTCCGCTGCCCGGCCTGCCGTACTGCAAAAAGGCCGTGCACCGACCCGATCCGATCGCGCGTAACACCGGGTACAGCGCGGCCGCAAGCGCGGCGCCCTTGGGGCACACGGGGATCCGCGCCCGATAATCGGGCAAAAAATCCTCCGATTGAAAGGCCGTATACGCGGCGTCCTCCCCCCTTAAGGCGGCTTTTGGCACGGGCGGCGCGGGCGGCAACACCGCTTTTTTGACGCGCGGGGCAAACAGCGCGTCCATGCTCTCGGCGTCTCCCCGGTAATCGGCGGCATTTTTATACTCGATAAAATAATCCTTGGTCTTGTTTGCCTGATAGAATCGCTCGCAAAAGGTGACAAAGCTCTCGATGCGCGGACGGCGGAAATATTCGTCCGAAACGGCCATGCCGTTTTCCTCCTGCCGGGCGGCAAACTGCGCCGCCAGCGCCGCGAAAACGGCCAGCAGGCAATTCCGCTCGGTCAGATCGCTTTCGCCGCCCCGAATAAAACGGCCGTTTTTATCCAAGCAGCCGACCTGGATCTTGGAGCCGTAGCTGGTAAAGCCGCCGGGGGTGGAGAGCGAAAAGGTCTCGGCGGCCAGCCGATACCCCCTGACCTCGGCGGGAATGATGCCCGCGTCGTACCATTTGTCCGAGGGATACAGCTCGGCGTACAAAAAGCCCTGACTGCCGTCCAGCCGGATATTGCTCCGCTTGTCCAGCCCCTTGCCCGTTTGTTCGAGCAAGTCCAGCAGGAGATTGACGCCCTCGCCCGCGCCCTGCGATATCGCGATCCGCTCGTCCAAAACCCGCTCGTCGCCCGAACGGTAAAAGGACGCGGCATCCTCCCCGTGCTCCAAGCCGAACCCCAAAAAGATTTCGCGGTTTTCCCGAACGGTAAAAAACGCCTCTTTAAATACATACATACGGTCAGTATACCGCAAAGCGACGGTTCCGTCAATCCCGAGAGGCTTTTTTCTTTTTCGCCCCGGCGCGCTTTTTGATCGGCTTGTCGTGTAAAGCGCGCACATAGCCGCAAGCCTCCGATAAAAAGAGAGCGGCCGCCTCTATGGACGAAAACGCGCCGCTGACGGGTAAAATAAACCAATCCGCCTCCCGCTCGCCCGCCGTCCGCCGCAGCTGCGGCTGGCTTTTTAAATACTTTTTTTCCGGCCGCGGGCTCAACCGCGCGTAGATCTCGGTCGTATTTTGGTTTTGTGCCAGCTTGGCAAACGGATAGCGGCCGCTCTTTAAGACTAGGGGCGAAAGGCCGTCCTTTGCCGGAAAAACCCGAAGCGCGGCGTCGGGATTCGCCAGACGGAATGCCCGGATCAGCGCGGCGGCCGAGGCGTCAAAGCCGAGCGGATACCGCCGGATAAAGAGCTCCAGCGCCTTCCTGCGCCGGGCGGCCGCCTCGATCAAGGCGTCGCGGGCGGGGAGGCCGTTTTTGTTTTCGAGGCAGGCGGCAAGCGCCGACGCGTCCGCCTTGGCCGCCTCCCAATCGGTATCGGGCAGACGGTGATAAATCGAATAATTGTTGTAAAACACATAGCAAAAGGCGGATGAAAGCGCCTCGTATACCTCCTCCTTAGAGCCGAACACGCCGTCCGCGACGACGCTGTACCAATCCTTTCCGGGCAGGTCTTGGCAAGGGACAAAGCCCGGATAGCGGCGCTTTAGGGCGCGAAAGCCCGCCTCGTCCAGCCTGACGGTGAGCCGGAGCGCCTCCCCGTATTCCTCGAGCAGGACAAACGGCCACACCCCGGCCTTGACGGTGTCGGGGCAGTCCCCCGCGCCCTTTTCCACCTCAATATCGACCCGCCGGACATTGCCGTCCTGCAAGGTCTCCAAATACGCGTAGACGTCGGCCTTGCTTAGGGTAAAGGCCGGCACGGGCGTCCGCGCGTTTTGCCCCGCCCGCCGCCGCCGCTTATAGGCCGCGCGCGCGTGTCTTGTCCAAAGTTTTAGGTTTTTCGGCGCTCTTTTCCCTGCGGAAACGGGTCGGGAGCCGGACGCCGAGGCGGGGATCTCCGCCGGAGGGTCGGGGATCTCCGCCGCTTGATCCGCGCCGAACTCGGATAGACCCGCCCGCCGACCGGCGGTCGGCGGCTCCTTTGCGGATTCCGACGCCCGCAGCGATACCGAAAGCCGCTCCCGCTCCTCCTCGGCGGCGGACTTGTGCATTTTTTTCCGTTCGCGCCGCCTTTTTAACGCCTTTGACCAGCCAAAATGCCGATTTAGGGCGTACAGCGCCGCAAAAAACAAAAAACCGCCGCAGACCGCGACCGCCGCCAATACCCACCAAGGGGACGCCGTCCCCGCCGCGCCCAAGCCGCCGTATCCCGCCGCCCCGCTCAAAAAGCGCCGACGGCCGACGGCCGTGTAAAATCCCTTACCTGCCAAAAATATCCCGACCCTTCCTTTTTGTTTTCGTGTAAACGCTACGTAATTATTTTGGCGTAAAACGGGTCGAGTTATCCAAGGCGCTGACGCTTTTGATAAAATGCCGTTTCACTTGCATTTTATCGAGGAATAAGGTTAGGATAGTTTTAGAACAGGCATGACGCGTTCGAGCGTCAAACGGCGGCGCATATAGGGATGATATAACAACGCTTCGCCGTACAGGCCGTCGCTCACGCCGATCCCGGCGGCGTCCGTGGGACATCCGGCGGCAAGGAGCGCCGCCTCCAGCCGTTCGGGCGCGGGCAGCAGCGCGCGCACGGCCGCGCACAGCTCCGGCCAGACCGCCGCCACCCTGTCGGGGTCGAGCGCGTCGGTCAGCGGCGGCGTATTGTCCGCCTCGATCTCGGCGCGCATATCCGGGCCGTAGGCGGCGTATACGGCGGGCCAATCCGTTCGGTCGGGGACAAGCGCCGCGCGTCCGAACCCGATATAGCCGTGATACCGCCGGGCGATAGTCAGCGCGGCGACCCCCACCTGAAAGCCGTGATAATCGGGCCGGATGCCCGCCTTTAGCTGCGTGATGTCCAGATAATGCGAGACGATGTGCTCGGTGCCGGAGGCCGGGCGGGAATTTTTGGTAAAGCCCATTCCGAGGCCGGTGAGGATGAGACATTCCATAATGGCGGCGGCCGTCCCTTCGTCCTTTGACCGCACCTTATCGGCCATCGAAAGGATGCGGTCGGTTGCGGCCAGCGACAGGCGGGCGACCCTTTCGCAATGGTATTCGTCCGCCAAAAGCCGGGCGGCCTGCCAGTCGGCAAGGCCGATATACTTGCCCATCATGTCGCCGAAACCCGCGGCCTTTAGGTGCGCGGGCGCGGCGGCCAGCACGGCGGTATCCGCCAAAATCACCCGCGGCTGAACCGCGTCGTACGAGCGTTTGAAGCCGTTTTTGACGATGGGCGCGGACGCGGAGGCAAAGCCGTCCATGCTGGGCGCCGTGGCATAGACGGCAAAGGGCGCGGCGGCCAGCTTGCAGGCCAGTCGGCAGATGTCGTTGAGCGTGCCCGTCCCCACCGACAAGACGCCGTCGGCCTCCCCGGCCTTACGCGCGATGTCCAGCACGTCCTCATAATAGGGCTCCCGCTTGTCGGGGTAGACGACCGATACGACGATAAACCCGCTCAACGCCTCCATAAGACCCTTTGCGGCGGCAAGCGTGTTTTTGTCGGCCACGACCAGCAGACGGCCAAAAAAGCCGTGCCTTTTCAAAAGCTCGCCCGTCCGCGCCGTGACCCCCCTTTCGATATAAATACCCGCAATGCCGCTCTCGTGCGGCCGACCGCAGGCGCAGTCCTTAAAATCGGCCAATAACCCTTTTAGATCCATCGTTATCCCCCCCTCCTTACTGTAACACGGGCCTGATGACCGAGGTCGCCAGCGTCAAAACAAACACGCTTTTTGCGCCGCCGCCTTTTAGTACCCGGGCACATTCGCCGGCGGTCGCGCCCGCGGTCAGCACGTCGTCGATCAGCAGGATATTCTTGTCCGCGACGTCGGCCTCCGGCAGCAGCTCAAACGCGCCCTCGATTTCCTTTAGGCGGGCGTCCCGCTTCATGCGGGCGAGGTTTTTGGTGTCCTTGATCCGGGTCAAGATGGGCAGCGGTTCTTTTTCGATCAGCGGCGCCAGCTGCGCGGACAAAAGCGCGGCCTGGTTGTAGCCGCGCTTTTTTTCGCGCTTGCGGTGGAGAGGCACAAAGGTGAGAATATCGGCGTTTTGGCCGCATTCGAAATAGCTGTCCGCCATAAATTGCGCCAAATACTTGGGCAGCCAACGCGCGTTGCCGTACTTGAGCGCGTGGACGACGCCCTCGATCCCGTCCCCGAATACGAAGGGGGCGCGCGCAATGTCGAAAGAAAAATCCCGTTTCCCCTTGCAGCGGTCGCAATAGCCGCCCAGCTTGCTGTGCCTGCCGCAGACCGGGCAGAACGACGTATTGTAGGGCAGCGCGCACCGCTCGCACACCCCGTATTTTGTGTCGCGGTCAAGCTCGCCGCCGCAAACGATACAGGTGATGCCGTCGGGATAAAGCAACGCTAAAAAGGTCTCCTTCGGCTCCGACACGGCGCCTAGGGCTTGAGCTTGACGGTTTCGCGCGCGATGACCAGCTCCTCATTTGTCGGAATAATATAGACCGAAACCCTGGAGCGCTCGGTCGACAGCGCGGTGACCGCGCCGCGCTTGACGTTTCGGTTTTTCTTAAAATCGAAATCGACGCCCAGATATTCCATATCCTTCATGACGAGCTCGCGGACGATCTCGGTATTTTCGCCGATGCCGCCGGTAAACGCGATACAGTCCAGCCCCCCCATCGCCGCCGCGTAGGAGCCGATATATTTTTTGACGCGGTAGGAAAACATCTCGATCGCCAGCCTTGCCCGGTCATTGCCCTCGTCCATGGCGGCGATGAGATCGCGAAAGTCCGAGCTCACGCCGCTCACCCCTTTGACCCCGCTCTTTTTATTGAGGTAATCGGTGGCCTCCTGGATCGTCATGCCCGTCTTGTCCATTAAAAACTGGAGGACGGCCGGGTCGATGTCGCCCGAGCGCGTGCCCATGATCAGCCCCTCTAGGGGCGTCAAGCCCATGGAGGTATCCACACATTTGCCGTTTTTGACCGCGCTGACGCTGGCGCCGTTGCCGAGATGACAGACGACGGTCTTGATTTGATCCGTCCCCATGAGCTTGGCCGCCTCGCCGGAAACAAACTGGTGAGACGTCCCGTGAAACCCGTATTTTCGAATCTTGTACTGCCTATAGTCCTCGTAGGGAATGGCGTACATATAGGCATAATCGGGCATGGTGGCGTGGAAGGTGGTATCAAACACCGCCGCCTGCGGCACGCCGGGCAGCACCTCCCGACAGGCCTTCATGCCGGTGATGTTGGGAACCATGTGCAGGGGCGCCAGCTCATAATTGGATTCGATGCGGACGATCGATCGGTCGTCGATGAGGACCGCCGAGGTAAAATCCTCGCCGCTGTGCACCACCCGGTGGCCGACGGCCGCGATTTCGTCCAGCGACTTGATGACGCCGAATTCGGGCGAGACCAGCGCCTTTAGAATCTCCTTGATCGCCTCAAAATGCGTCGGCATGGGCGTTTCGTAACGCACCTCGTCGCTGCCCGCCGCCCGCTGGCTGATAAAGGAGCCGCCCAGGCTTATCCTGTCGCAGACGCCCTTGGCGATCAGACTTTCGTCCCGCATATCGATCAGCTGGTACTTTAGCGAGGAGCTTCCGGCGTTTAAGACCAATACTTTCATTCTATCTGTTTCTCCTACTCGATTTTTTATGCTGCCTACAAGGCCTGCAACGCGGTCATGGCCACGACGTTGACGACGTCGTCCGACGAGCACCCGCGCGAAAGGTCGTTGACCGGCCGGTTAAAGCCCTGACAGATGGGGCCTATGGCCTCGGCGCCCGCGAGGCGCTGCACCAGCTTGTAGCCGATGTTGCCCGACCCCAAATCGGGAAAAATGAGGACGTTGGCCCGACCCGCCACGCAGCTGCCCGGCGCCTTCAACGCGCCCACGCTCTCAACAAGCGCCGCGTCCGCCTGCAGCTCGCCGTCCACGCATAGCCCGGGCGCAAGCTCGGCCACGCGCCCGACCGCCGCGGCCACCTTGGTGACGGCGTCGTGCTTGGCGCTGCCCTTGGTCGAAAAGGACAGCATGGCCACGCGGGGCTCTAAGCCCGCGATCTTTTTGGCGCTGTCGGCGGAGGCGATCGCGATGGCGGCCAGCGCATCGGCGTCGGGATCGGGATTGACGGCGCAGTCGCCAAACACCATAACGCCGTCGTCGCCGTAGGGCGAGCCCTCGGGCAGAATCATGATAAAGCAGCTGGACACGATGCCGATGCCGGGCGCGGTCTTGATGATCTGGAGCGCGGGACGCAGCACGTCGCCGGTCGAGTGGATCGAACCCGCGACCATGCCGTCGCATTCGCCGCTCTTGACCAGCAAGACCCCGAGGTATAGGGGATTTTTGACCAGCCTTTTCGCCTCCTCCTCGGTCATGCCCTTGGCCTTGCGGCATTCTAAAAGAAGGGAAACATATTTGGACAGATCCGCCTCCTCGGGCTGAATCACGCGGATACCCGTGAGATCCGCGTCGGGACAGGCCCTTTGCATGGCCGTCCGACTGCCGATTAGGGTCAGCTCGGCAATGCCCTCCTTGACGATCCGCTGTGCCGCCCGCAGGATGCGGGGCTCCTCGCCCTCGGCTAAAACAATGCGCTTATGCGCCGCCGCCGCCTTTTGTTTGATGGTTTCAAGTAGTCCCATTACCTGTTCCTCCCGTCGCTTTGATCCAGGTCGTATGGACACGAGTGCACACGACCTATTTTTTCGTGCAAATTCCATCGATTTATGCTATAGTAAACAGAATCGCGATAGTATTATACACCACCCCGGACAAAATGTAAAATGAAAGGACTGACAAAAAGAGAGCAAGCCATGAAAATTTCCGCCGTCATCTGCGAATACAATCCCTTTCATACCGGCCATTTGTATCAGCTGACGCAGGCAAAAAAAACACAGGACGCCGTCATCTGTATTTTGAGCGGCGTCTTTGTCCAACGCGCCGCCCCCGCGATCGCCCCGCCCCATGTCCGGGCGGCCTGGGCGCTACAACACGGCGCGGACATGGTCGTCGAGCTTCCGCTGCCCTACGCCGCCGCCGACGCGGGACTGTTCTGCCGGGGCGGCGTCTCGATCGCCGGACGCTTGCCCAACGTCTCGACGCTGCTCATGGGGGTCGAGGACGACGACGGCGCGCTTTTGTCCGCCCTTGCGCGGATCCGGGCCGAGGAAACGCCCGCCTTTAAAACCCGATTGCAGGCCGCGCTGTCCGGCGGCACGGGCTATCCCGCCGCGCTGACCGAGGCCACGGCGCTGACCGCCGCCGCGCGGGGCGTTGACCCGGATGCGGCGCGTCGGTTTTTGCGCGCGCCCAACAACCTGTTGGCGGTCGGATACCTGTGCGAAATCTTTCGGCAGGGCTTGCCGATCGAGCCGCTGGCGATCGGGCGGCAGGGCGGCGGCCACCACGACAAAACCCCGCACGGCGATTTTTTGTCGGCAAGCGGGCTTCGGGCGCTGTTGTACCGGGGCGAGCTTGCGGCGGCAAGCCGCTATCTTCCGGCGGGCGCGGCGGCATGTGACGGCCGTCTGCCCGACCTAAAGCTGTTTGACGCGCTCTGCCTGGCCGCCCTAAGGTCGCTCGAACCCGCGGACGCCGCCGCGCTCTATTCGGCGGGCGAGGGCATCGAAAACCGACTGCTAAACGCCGCCGCCCGTGCGCCGACTCTGGCCGAGGCTTTAGAGGCGGCAAAAACCAAACGCTACCCGACCGCCCGTCTCAAACGGCTGGCGCTGGAGGCGCTGCTGTGTGTTAAAAAGGATTTGTGCCCTACCCTAGCGCCGCCCTACATTCGGCTTTTGGGTATCCGCGAGGCCTTTAAACCCTACCTAAAGGACTGCGGCGGCATCCTCTTAAAGGAAAACAAGGACTTCGACCGGGCAAAGGACGACCCGCATACGGCCGCCCTCCTCCGCTTAAACGAAAGAGCGAGCCGCCTTTACGGCCAGCTCGCGGGTATCCCGGGCGACTTATTTTACGGACAACGGGTGGTCGTCGTTTAGATCCTGTCCGCGACCTCTTGGATCAGACGTTCGGTTTTTTCCCAGCCCAGACAGGCGTCGGTGACCGACTTGCCGTACACGCCGCCGTCCATGCCCTGCGCCCCGTCCTCGATATAGCTTTCGATGAGATAGCCCTTGACAAACCGACCCAGCGCGGGCGTGTGCCGCCGAATCCCCTCCACCTCCTTGACGATGCGCACCTGCTCGAAGGGATTTTTGCCGGAATTGGAATGGTTGGCGTCGATGATGACGGCGGGGTTGTGCAGCTCCTCCCGCCCATACATCTCAAATAGGCGCACCAAATCCTCATAATGATAGTTGGGCAGGTTGTTGCCGTAGACGTCCACGCTGCCCCGAAGCACCGCGTGCGCATAAGGGTTGCCGCCCGTCCGCACCTGATCGGCGCCGTATTTAAATTCGTTGGGGATCTGCGCCGCGTAGATCGAATTTAGGAGGACGGGCAGGCTGCCGTTCATGGGGTTTTTGACCCCCACCGCCACCTCGAACCCGCTGGCGACCAGTCGGTGCTGCTGGTTTTCGGAGGAGCGCGCCCCCACCGAAATATAGGACAGAATGTCCTCGATATAGGGCGCGTTGTCGGGATAGAGCATTTCGTCGGCGGCGGACAGCCCGCTCTCCTCGATCGCGCGGATATGCAGGCGTCTGAGCGCCAAAATGCCCGCCTGAATGTCGGTCGAGTCCGAATGTCTGTCGGGATTGTGGAGCATCCCCTTGTACCCTTCCCCGCGGGAACGGGGCTTGTTGGTATAAATGCGGGGCACGATAAACAGCTTGTCCCTAACGGCGTCGGCCAGCTTGCTGAGCCGCGCGACATAGTCCAAAACGGAGGTCTCGTTGTCGGCCGAGCACGGGCCGACAATCAAGAGGAGCCGCGCGTCGCGTCCGGCGATGATGTCGCGAATGACGGCGTCGCGCTCCTCCTTCCGCTTTTTGAGCGCGGGCGATAACCCCGCGAGCCGGCGCGCCTCCTCGGGCGATATAATCTTTTTCACATACGTAAACATCGTTTCTTTCGCGCTTCTCCCTTTTTTCGGTTCTATATAATCTCGTGTCCACACCACCTAATCCTTAAGGTTGCCGATCGAGGCATTCCGCAGCTCGTCGCGGTTTTTGTGGATCATGTCCAGCGTCTCCTCCATAAAGGTTTCGACGTCCGAAAACATCGAATCCAGATGCTCCTTGGTCTTTTGCACCAAAAGGTCGCATTGGCGGTAGGTGCGGTCGACAACCAGCTTGCTCTCCCTGTTGGCGAGCTTTAATACCTCGGAGGTGTCCGACTTGTGCGCCGCGCGTTCCTCCGCCTCCTTGATGATGTTCTTGGCCACCGAGTCGGCGTTTTTATAGATGCTTTCGCGCTTGGCGATCACGGTTTTGGCCTCGGACAGCGCCGCCGGAAGGCTATCCCGCACGACCTCGATCAGCTCCGCGCAGCGGGTCAGGTCAACGCGCTTGTTAAACAGACCTTTTTTGCCGTTTAGTTCGTCGTACAGCTCGTCGACCAGCTCGATGATGTCCATTGGCGCTCCTCACAACGATAAATCCGTGTCAAACCACTAGGCTCTTGATTCGGGCGGCGGCGGCCGGGTGCACAAATCGGCCAAAATCGCCCGAAAAGCGGATGAGGTCGCGCACAAACGAGCCGGAAACGTGCGCGAGGGCGGGCTCCGCCATGAGATACAGACATTCGACGGCGGCATCCGTCGCCCGATACATCGAAAACAGATTTTTTTCGTAATCGAAATCGGCGGCGTTGCGAAGTCCCCGCACCATGACCCCGGCGCCAAGCCGACGCATCTCCTCGGTCAAAAGCCCCGAAAGGGGGCGCACCTCGACGTTTTTTACGTCCGCAAGCGTCAGAGCCGCCAGCTCCAAGCGCTGCGCCGCCGAAAACATCCCCGCCTTTCGCAAAAGGCGATCCTCGGCGACCAGCACGTACAGCGTGTCGAAAAACCCGACCGCCCGTAGGACAAGCTCGCGGTGCCCCAGCGTAAAGGGATCGAATGTGCCCGCGAATACCGCCGTATGTCCGCCCGTATTATTCATTATGCGCCGCCTCCCCGCCGTATGTCAAAAACGTCAGTTTTTTGCCCTTTAAATCCCGCGTATCGGCCATAAAAACGCCGGGGTCGAACGCCTCGCCGGCATCGTGCTCGACGGCGATCACGCCCCCGGGCTTTAGCAGGCCGTACTCACCGATCCGCGCCACCGCCCGGCCGCAGAGCGAAAACGCGTAGGGCGGATCGAGCAGGATCAGCCCGAATTGCCGGCCGCGCAGCTTTTTGAGACCGAATGCGTAATCAACGCCGTACAGCTCATACGCCTCCGCCTGCGCCCCGACGTTTTTTAGATTTTGTCTGACGGCGTTGACGGCGTCCCGGTCAACATCGATAAAGACGCAGTGTCCCGCGCCGCGGGAAAGCGCCTCGATCCCCAGCGACCCGCTCCCCGCAAACAGGTCGAGGACGGTCTCGGCGCCCGCCGGAAGCTTGACGGCCAGGATATTAAAGAGCGTCTCCTTGACGCGGTCGGCGGTCGGCCGGGCGCGCGTCGGAGGCGGCGTCAATTTTTTTCCCTTAAACCTGCCGCTGACGACCCGCATATTTTTAGCGGCGCACGCTGCGAATCTCGGTGATCAGCTTGGCCTGTCGGTTTCGGAGCGTCTTTGACGCAAGGATGTACCCGACGGCGTAAGCGCCCGCCACGAGGATCACATAGATCAAAATCGACACAAAGGAAAGCCAGGTCGTATGTTCCATCGGCAGCGAAAACGCGCCCGTCCCGATAAACAGCAGCGAGAGCGGCAGGGTCAAAAAGATCATGGCCGTTTGCAGGGGCAGCCAGTTGAAGATACAGGCCGACAGGCTCAAAAACAGCAGCAGTCCGGCAAAGGGCAGCACATAAAAGACCCCCTTTTGCGGTTTGACGTCCACGGGGCGGCGATCCTTATCCTCGGGCTTGACCTCCTGACATTTGATCCGAAAGTCACGGTCGGCCGCGCCGGAGCCGGTAAAATAGGCGAGCACGCCCACCGGGATCAAAAAGACAAAGGACATGGCGATCTGGGCGGCCGCGTTGTCGATGGCCAAAAAAATGAACCCAAACAGGGAAAACAACGCGCTTGCCCCCAACAGAACGCCGCTGCAGGACAGCACGTAAACAATGGGCTTTTGGGGCTTGATTCGGACGACCGCGCCGCCGCCGCCCCGTTTTTTTCCGCTCTTTGCCATAACCTTATGTTCGACTCCTTGTGTAAATCTTATACCGGCTTGCCGTCCGGCCTTTGGTATGTCCTTTTGGGTGTGACGATCAGGTCCAACGGCCGGTCGTGCGGCTCCGTTTCAATATCCGCAACCAGCTGCTCGTCAAAGCCCAGTCCCACGCTCAGCGTGTCCGCCCCCGCCAAAAACCTGTCATAGCAGCCCGCGCCGTAGCCCAGCCGACGGCAGTCCCGCGTAAACGCCGTTAGCGGCACCAAGGTCAGCGCCGGGCGGTCGGTGGCCTTACTTAAATCCAGTCCGGCAAGGTTCCCGTGCCCGTCGGGGCGGAGGGCTTGTCCCTCGTATAACACGGCGGTCATCCTCCCCCCGGCGGTATACGGGACATAGAGCGCCCGCCCGCCGCCGTACAGCCGGCCGATCAGCGCGCGCGTATCGACCTCGCTGCGGATGGATACATAGCAAAATACGCTTGAGGGCGAAAGGGAATTGACTAATTCTATCATCTTTTGCGTGATTATGCAATCTTTTTCGGATCTTCGGTCGATGCCGTCCCTAATCGCGCGCATTTGCCGCCGCAGCGCTTCCTTAGCCGTGCACATAGACCCGCTCCGCCCTGTCGTTTATCATGGTCAACACCTCATACGTAATGGTTTTCATTTTTGCCGCCAGCTCGTCCGCCGTCACGACCTCGTCCAAGAGATAGACGCGGCCGTCCCCGGGCAGCCCGACCCCGCTGACGTCCGCCATGCTCATATCCATACACACCTGCCCCAATACCGGGCATTTGAGGCCGCCGATACTGACCTCGCGCCGCTCGCCCGGTTTTTTGCGGGGGTATCCGTCGCCGTAACCCGCCCGAAAGGTGACCGCCGTCAGCGCATGGGACGCCCGAAAGGTTCCGTACCCGATGTGCCCGCCCCTTGCCACGCGGTTGAGCTGGAGCGCGTCGGCATAGACGCGCATGGCGGGTCTGACCCCTTGATAGCCGCAGCCGTACATCGCAAGCCCCGGCCGGATAAAATCGTGGTGGAACGCTTTGGGGAGGGTGAGCGCGTTGCTGGCGCAGCAGTGCAGCGGAAGTTTTTTATAAAAGGCCTGCGTCGCCTCCAAAAACCGGCCGTGCTGGATCGCGCATTGCGTCTCGTCCGCGCCCGCGTAAAAATGGGTAAAGGCGCTGTCCGTCGAGAGCCCGGCGTCGATCGCGCATTGATACAGCCCCGCGGCGTCCTCCGTCCGCGCCCCCAGCCGATTCATGCCGGTATTGAGCTTTAGGGCGACCCTGGCGGCGTGTCCCCTTGCCGCCAGCACGCCCTCCCTGTCCGCGACCGTTAGAATGATGTTTTTGGGGAGGGAAAGCCGCTTGGGCGGCGCCGTGCCCATCACCAGAATATCCTGCCGGATCCCCGCGCTCACGAGCGCCAGCGCCTCCCTTTCGTCGGCGACCGCAAACCCATGCACCAAAGCCTTGACCGCGTGCGCCGTCTCTCTTGCCCCGTGCCCGTAAGCGTTCGCCTTGACGACCGCCCAAATCCCGGCGTCGGTTTTTGCCTTGACCGCGCGCACATTGTCATACAGACGCGCGATGTCCACCTCGACTGTCAGCAATGCCGCTATCGCTCCTCACCGTAAACCCTCGGTTTACTATATATATGCGAAGCGGATACCCGTTGCCACCTTTTTAGTACTTATCGATAAACAGCATACGCCGCCGCTCGAACACGCCGCGCCCCGAAAAGACCGCTTGCGACAGCCCGCCGATCGTGTAGGCAAGGTCCGCCGCCGACCCGTCGTCGCAGCGCGTGACGGCAAACGCCTCCCGTTTGCGGCGCGTGACGAGATAGACGCCCGTATTTTGCGGCAGCAGCGGATCGGTGACCGAAAGCCGGACGCGGCGGAAATTTTTTTTATAGATGTCCAGCGCCAGAAACCGCAGGGGATTTAGGATACGCATCTGAATATACGCCTGCCGTTTGAGCGAAAAATCGCGGACGGCCATCCCCCGAAAGAGCGCCGCCCGCAAAAAAAGCCGCATCGACCGCGCCGCGTAGTTGACGATCTCGCCGTTTTCGACGACGGCGTAGGCAAAAATTCCGTTTCCGTCCTCCAGGAGATAAATCTTGTTCTTGTCGGCTTCGACCTCCAAAAACAACGCCTCAAAATAGTCCGTCCCGCACAGCAGACAGTTTTCGTAGGGCGCCGAAAAAGCCCGGTAGACCTCCGCCATGGCCGGAATATCGGCGCGGCTTGCCGGGCGGTGCGCAAAGACGCGGCCGCCGGATACGACGCGCTTTCCGCAAAAGGAGGCGTTGGCGTACCCATACCTAAGGTAGTACTCGTGATTGAACGGGTACAGCGCCGTCAGACTTTCGCCGCGGGCGTACAGACGGTCGAACGCCGCCTGCATGATCCGGGCGGCATACCCCTTTCCCCTGTGCTCGCGCCTTGTCGCGACGGCGCTCAAATACGGCAGGCCGATCTCCTCCTTGCCAAAGCGGGCGCGTTTGTCGACGATATATCCGGCCGACAACAGTCTGCCGCCCTCCCTGTAGGTCACAATGTTGTCCGCCCTTGCCCGCTCGATAAACAGCCGCGCGTAGGCCTCGTTGTCGCGCGGAAAGGCGTCAAAGTACAGATCGAGCAGCTCCTCTCTCATGTGAGAACCCGCCGCGCCTTGTATTTTTCGAGCAGTCGAACCGGGTTGTACGATTCCTTGGCGCGCCGCAAGCCCTCGATGCCCATGTCCTCCTGCCGATTGACGAGGACGCCGTCCGCAAAAAACCGCTGCGCCGCCATTTGATTGAGCGCCTGATAGATGCCCCGGTAGGCGGTGTCCGCCTTTTCAAAGCCGGTATGGACGGCGCCGTCGGGGTTAAACGCCGACAGCGAATAGCCGCGCACCGCGCCGTCTATGACCATGACGCCGATCTTTAGCTCCAAGGCCGCGCGGTTTTCGAGGGCGCGGATGATGGCCGCCCTCTCCTGCAAAAGCGTTTCGTGCGGGCTCTCCTCCTGCCACCGGTCAAACAGCGCCAAAAAGGAGGGGAAGTCGCCGTCCTCGTATTCGCGAAATTCAAACGCGTACGCCTCCGTAAACCGATTGACAAAATTCCGCTTGGCGTGAAAGGGCTTGCCCCTTAAGTATTTTAGGTCGTCCGACAGGTAGATATAATCGCTGTCGTCCCGTGAGACGGTTATTTCGTAGCCGCGCAAGGCCAGCGTATCCGCCTGCTCCCTGCTCAGCCCCCGGATCCGCACCTCGCGATGCGGGCAGGGACAGTTGTTTTCGATGGTCTCGATCGCGGGGATAAACGCGCCCGGATGCTTGAGGTAGGGCGGCAAAAACACACACTTCCCCTGATAGACGGCGTACACCAGCAAAAAATCCTCGTTGTGCCAAAGGCGCCGCTTGTCCTCAAAATCCCAGGTAAACACGGTAAAAAAGTTGTATTCCCATATCGGCGGCTGCGCGTCGGTCAGATAAGTCTCAAACAGGGCCTTGTCGTCGATCGTCAATCTTCTGAATTTCATAGTTCCTCGTCGGTTTTTGTTGTGAACACGCCCTAATACCTAAGATAGCTGTCGAACGCGTTTTTGATGTGTACGATCTTTTTTTCGCCGGTATACACCTCGACCACGTCGAACCGTACGTTGCGGTGATACAATCGGTTTTGCTTGATGTAGATCGCCGCGGCCTGGTTGATCTTGCGCCGCTTTTGAAAGTCCACGGCCTCGGCGGCATACCCAAAATCGAGCGAAAAACGGCTTTTTACCTCGACAAAAATGACGTATTCGGTGTCGTAGGCCACAATGTCGATCTCCCCGCCGCCGCCCGCGTAGTTGCGTTCTAAAACGCCGTAGCCGTGCTTTTTTAGGTATTTGACGGCCATGTCCTCGCCCGAACGACCCTTGGTGCGGTTGTCGATCATACGATCCTGCCCAAAAAGCTCCGGCGGTGAATGTCGCAGACCCCCAGGCTTTTGATCGCCGCGATATGCTCCCTTGTCCCGTAGCCCTTGTGCCGGACAAATCCGTAGCCGGGATATTCGCGATCGAACGCGGCCATCAGCCGATCCCGCGTCACCTTGGCCAAAATGGAGGCCGCGGCGACGGCATAGCTCTTTTCGTCCCCCTTGACGATGGACAAAATAGGGACGCCGCAATCGAGCTTTACCGCGTCGATCAGCACGAGGTCGGGCGTAATGGGCAGCTCCTTTACGCACGCGTACATCGCCTGCTTGGTGGCGTTTAGGATATTGATCTCGTCGATGACGCGGTGATCCGCCGCCGCGACCGCGTAGGCCGTAGCCGACTTGACGATCTCGTCGTACAGCGCCTCACGCGCCTTGGCCGAAACCTGCTTGGAGTCGTTGACCCCCTCGATCCACGCGTCCCGGGGCATCACACAGCACGCGCAGACCACGGGGCCCGCGAGCGGCCCCCGCCCCGCCTCGTCCACACCGGCCAGGTGCGCGACCTTAAAGGCTTGGTCAAACTCGAAAAGCGCCTTTGTCACGCTCATACCGCCGCCTCCGGCCGCTCTAGGCTGATCCTGCCCAAGCGCCCCTTTCTAAAGTCGTCAATCAGGGCCGCCGCCGCGCGGTCGGCGTCGCTCTCCCCGCCCTTTAATAAAAACCCCCGCGCCTTCGCGATCTGCTCCAAAACAACGGCCGACGCCTGCGCCTCGTCCGCCTCATAGCGTTTTTGCAGCCTGCCCGCGTGGCCGGCCGTCAGCTCCTCGATCAGCCGCCGCGCCAGCTCGCCCGTGTCGACGATCTCGTCCTTGACCGATCCGATAAAGCACAGCCGCCACGCGGTCGTCCGATCGATAAACTTGGGGTACAGCGTGCCCGGCGTATCGAGAAGCTCGAGATAGGGCGCGACGCGCACCCATTGCTTGCCCCGCGTCACGCCCGGCCTGTCGCCCGTGACCGTCTTATACTTGCCGCACAGATTGTTGACGACCGTCGATTTTCCGGTGTTGGGAACGCCCAGCACCATGGCTTTAAGCGTCGCGTTGGCGCCCTTGCTCCTGTATTTTTCCAGCTTTGCGGCGCACAGCGTCCGAATCAGCGGAAGGAGCGCCGCCGCGCTTTTCGAGACGCCCGCGTTTAAGGACACCGCCCGCGCCCGCTCGCCGGTCAGCGCCCGCTCCCAAGCGGCGGTCACGGCAGGCTCGGCAAGGTCGGCCTTGTTGAGCAGGTAGACCACCGGTTTTTTTTCCAGCGCCCGGTCAAACTGCGGATTGAGACAGCTTGCGGGCGCCCGGGCGTCCAGCACATAAAAAACCGCATCCACCGCCGCGACGTGCTCGTCAATCATGCGCAAGGACTTGGCCATGTGCCCCGGAAACCAATTTATATCACCGCTCATGACGCCTATTATAGTACAAAATGCGCCAAAAATCAATTCATTTAGCACTAGACCTGTTTTAATAACCCGACTTACGCAGATGTGGTGTGAAAATTAATAGACTTCAGAATGGAGCGAAAGTTTTCAATTTTATAGAATAGTCTGTCGAGCGATATTTGAGCGGAGCGGTTAATGTTTTTGA
>JAIRRW010000033.1 GCA_031255775.1 Clostridiales bacterium | reverse complement strand
GTTTGGGTATCGAGCGCCAGCACGCGGCCCTGTGCGCTTGCCAGGCCGTCCGGCTGTTTGTCGGTGCGGTCGTCGGGCGGATAATTGGTCAGGTACAGCCGTTTTTGGTAGGAAGTGTCGGTAAAATTGTAGGCGCGGATCACGCCGCAGGCATTGATGAGGGGGTCGGGGATGTCGGCGGCCGGGACGCCGTAACCCAAAAACAGGATGCCCGTTTTGCCGTTTTTGTAATAGAACGCGCAAAAGGTTTGGTTGGCGTACAGGGCGATGCCGCCGCCGGTGTCCGTATCCGGGTACGTGAGATAAAAGGGAATGTCCGCCCGCGCGAGCAGATACAGACCCGGATAATCGGCAAGCGCCGGACAATAGACCGCCCCGATCGGATAGTCGCGCGCCACCCGGATCAGCGTTTCGGCCGCGTCCTCGGTCAGGTTGTTGACGTATACCGCCGTGATCTTTCGTTTTTTGGCGGCGGTCATGGCGGAACCGATCACCGGGGCGCTGCGGCAGTCGCCCACGACATAGCACTGCCCCGCGTCGATGACGAGAGAGGTGACGTCCCCATAACCCGATGCGGCCAGTACCGTTTTGTCCGCCGCCGGGCTGATGTTATTGAGTCCGACGACCAGCACGGCCAGCAGTGCGCAGACGACGGTATAGACCCATTTTTTGCGGCCGAACATGACAAAACGGCTCATCAGAAAATACAGCGCCAAAATAGAAAGCAGCGTGATCCCGCCAAACAGCCGAATGTCGGCAAGCGGCAGCCGGGAGATCCACGCCGCGATCGTGTCGATCAGCGCCAGTCCCGCCCCGGCATAGGACAGGACGATGCCGGCCGCCGGAACGAGCATGGCCAAGAGCATGGTGACAAACACCGCGACAAAGGCGATTTGCACCAGCGGCAAGACCAGAACGTTGGCAAGGACGGCATAGGACGGAAACGAGTGAAAATAGTAGAGCGTGATCGGCGTGACGCCGAGCTGCGCCGAGAGGGACGCGGCTATGCCCGGCAGCAAGAGCTTGCCGAAAAGCCAACGGACGGGGCGCGGCAGCCGATCGGCGGACTTTGGCTCAAGCCGCCTAAAGAGCCGGATAAAAAAGCGCGAAAACAGGACGAGTCCCAGGACGGCGGACATACTCATCAAAAACCCGATGTGAAACAGATAAAAGGGCTGAACGGTCAGCATAAGCGCGGCGGCAAAGCACAGCGTATTGAGCGGGTCGCGCCGCCGCCCCAAAAGCCGGCCGACGAGGCCGAACAGGCACATGATCGATGCGCGTACGACGCCGGGCGCGAAATCGGCCAGCACACAATAAAAAGCCATCAGCGCGCACAGGATGACGAGCTTGGCGATGCGGCCGACCCTGAGCCTTTCGAGCAAAAAGCCGACCGCCGCCAATAGGACGCCGATATGCAGCCCCGACACCGCCAAAAGGTGCGACAATCCGCTGACATTGTAATAGCCGCGAATCTCATGATCCAGTCCGCCCTTGCTGCCGGTGATCATCGAATAGGCCAGCTCCCCGTAGGGCGAAATAAAGTTGTTGAGGGTCTCCTGCATCGAAAAACGCAGGAACTCCACGGGCGAGGGCGTCCCGAACGATAGGTCTATGGCGCCCTCGTCCGCGTCGCCGCCGTAACGAATATCCCCGACAAAGCCGGCGCCGTCGATGTTGTCGTTTCGCAAAAGCGGTTTGAAGTAGACCGAGGCTTTGACCGAAATGAAGTCGCCCGGCCGCATATGCGTGAGCTTGACATGGTCGGTCGGCCGGATCGAAAGCCTGACCCCGCCCGCGAACGCCTTTCCGTCCGCCGTCACCTGTTTTAGGACGGCGGCGCTTTCTTGGCCGTTGTGCACGACCGATTCGACCCGGCCGCGCAGCTCATAGACGACGCCCTCCTTTAGCTCGCTTTTCCGGCCGCTTCCCTGCGCGACGACCGAAACCGTGCATATGAGCATACAAGCGATAGTCACCGACACGGTCAGCCCGAGGCGCCGCTTTTTGCGCAGGAAAGCATGGACGGTCAGCCATGCGGCGGCCAGGAACGCCGCGAACGACAGGGAATAAAACCAGCCGCTCAAAAGCACGCCGAGCGCCGCCCCGATAATCGACGGAACGATAAACAGCGTCATGACCAAAAAGCATCTGAAGTTGACAAATCTTTTCATGACCTATTCCCGTTCATAGACGTTTTGCCTCTAGGAGGATGTCCGAGGCAACGGGACTCCTTTCGCTGTTTGTCTTTGCCGCCACGCGCTCGGCGGTTTTTCCGAGATAATAGCTGCCCGCGGCCGCCGCGGTGAGGGCGGGCATCGTACAGGCAAACGCCGCCGTCATTCCGGCCAAAAGGTCGCCGCTGCCCCCCTTGGCCAAAACGGGGCTTCCCGTCGTATTATAATAGATCCGCGCCCCGTCGGTGATCACCGTCGTCGCCGACTTTAGAGTGACGGTGACGCCGTAACGTCCGGCAAAGGCGGCCGCGTCCGCCGGGAGCGGCTTTTCGATCCCGGTCAACCGCCGGAACTCGCCGATATGCGGCGTCAGGATGACCGCCCCCCTATGCCCGCTTAGGACGGACACATCACCGGCAAGGGCGTTGAGCGCGTCGGCGTCAAGCACCAACGTTCCGGCAAAGCGGCGCAGCAGGTGCCGCAGAATCTCGGGCAGCGCCGGGTTTTGTCCCAGCCCCATCCCGACCGCGATCGCGTCGGCGCTCTCCATCACACCGTCCAACGCGCCGCCGTCAAAGCACAGCAGCCCCGCCCGGTCGGGAAGTCCCCTTAGCATGGTCTCGGTCACACGCGCCTGATAAGCGGGCATCAACGATTCGGGCACGCACAGCGTCACCCGGCCCGCGCCGCTCCTCAGCGCCGCCATCCCCGCCTCGGCGGCCATAAAGGGCGCGCCCGGCATATCCGGGCTGCCGCCGATCACCTTGACGCGGCCGTAGTCGCCCTTGTGCGAATCGATCGGCCGTTTTGTTAACGGCACATCCGCCTCGGTCAGCAGAACGCCGCCCGCGCCCGCGCAATCCACGCCGATATCCAATACCGTCACGGGGCCGGTATGATTGCGTCCGCCGTACAGCAAAAGCCCCTGCTTGACCGCCGAAAAGGTGAGCGTTTCGCCCGCGTCGACCGCCGCGTCCCGGCCCAGCTCGCCCTCGTCCGCAGACAGGCCGGAGGGCACGTCCACGCTGTAAACGCGCGTGCCCTGCCGATTGATCTCGCGTATGGCCGCTAGGTACGCGCCCGCCGCCGGACGGTTTAACCCAAAGCCGAACAAGCAGTCGATCACGACGTCCGGGCAGACCGCGCCCGCCCCGACCTTAGCGGCGTTGAAAAGGGGGACGCCCGCCTCAGCCGCCGCCCGCTGCCGCCGCAAATTTTCCTGCGAAAAGGTATCGCCCACCGATTTGACCGAAACGCGGTATCCGGCCATATGCAGCAGCCGCGCCGTCGCCAGCCCGTCACAGCCGTTGTTGCCGCCCCCGACATAAAAAACGGTGTGCTCTTGGGGCTCGATCCGCGCGGCCAAGCAGTCAAACAGCGCCGCCGCCGCGCGGTCGATCAGCGCGGCCTCGGTCAGCCCCAACGCCGTCATGGCGCTCTGCTCGGCCGCCTTGATCTCGGCCACGGATACGACACGGTGCGCAACCATACGATTTTATACCACCACTGTAATTTTTTTCTTAGAACCTATTTTGTTTTCCGAATCGGCAAGATAGGTTTTTACACGATCAGACATACCGCCGCGGCCAGCCCGCCCGTATGCGTGATCGAGACCTCTATGCGGCGGCCGTTTAAGAGCGCGGCGGCTCCACGGTACACCGCCAGACGGGGCTTGCCGTTTTTGTCGTGCAGCACCTCGATGTCCCGCAGCGAAAAGCCGGAAAAGCCGGTGCCCAGCGCCTTGGCCGCGGCCTCCTTGGCGGCAAACATTCCGGCAAGCGTTTCCGCCCGTCCGCCGGTATCCTCGCAGTAGCGGCGTTCGGCATCGGTAAAGACGCGGCGGCAAAACCGCTCGCTCGACGCCGCCCGCTCGATGCGCGCGATCTCGGTCAGATCGATCCCCACCATGCTAAATTTCCAACGCGTTGATGACGGCCAGGCTGACCGCCTCGACCGCCATTTCGCCAAGCGCGGTAAAGTCGGTTTTATCGGCGCCGTAGGAGAGCGCGAACAGGGCGTCCCCGTCAAAATCGGTATGAATGGGTCGAATGGTACGCGCCAGCCCGTTGTGCCCCAGCATGGCCAGCTTGTTGGCCTCGATCTTTTTGAGCCGCGCGTTGGTCATCACGCAGCCGATCGTGGTGTTGTGCCCCATCTGCGGCCCGCCCGACGCCGCGCCCGCCGCCGCCAGCTTTTTCCCCGTGCGGTGATCGTAAATTTCGCCCAGCGCGTTGACGACCACTACGGCGCTGACAAGGATGTTGCCGCTCCGAACCGTCGCGCCGCCGACGCCGCCCTTTTTCGCCCCTCTCGCGCCGTAAATCTTGGCGACCGTCGCGCCGATCCCCGCCCCCGCACAGCCGAATACCGGCTTTTCGTTTCGGTACGCGTTGTCCACCGCCTGCCTGCCCATGGCCATATCCGGATAGTCGTATCCCGCGTGATTGAGGTCAAAGATGACTGCGCCCGGCACGATGGGGACGAGCTTGTCTCCCCCCGCTTTAAAGCCGACGTTTCGTTCGCGCAGCGCGTGCATGACGCCGCAGCAGGATTCGAGGCCGTACGCCGAGCCGCCCGACAGCACGACGGCGTGCACCTCGTTCATGCTCTTGTAGGGGGACAGTAGGTCGGTCTCGCGCGTGCCCGGCGCCCCGCCCCTGACGTCCGCGCCCCCCACCGCGCCCGCCTCGCACACAAGCACCGTCACGCCCGTCCGCCCGTTGCCCGCGTGCCCCAATTGAAAGCCCTCGGGCAAAACAAAGCCGTTTCCGCTGTTCATAAACGCTCCTCCTTATTCAGCGGCCGTGATTAGCAACCGTGCCGCTCAATCGACATATTCGCCGCCGTATTTTCAGCGGCCGTGCCGCTCAATCGAAAAAATATTCTTCTCCGTCTCCGTCCGCGTCTTCCGACACCTTTCGTACCGCGTTTTTGATCTCCTCCGGCAAAAAGCCGCGCCGCGTGAGATAGGCGTACAGCTTGCCGCGGTCAAGCGCCGCGTGGGTACGCGCGTACTTCTCGGCGGCACGGACGGCGTCCTCCTCCCGCCCCTCGCCGATCTCCTCAAGCGCCTCGGCGATAACGGCGTCATCCAAGCCCTTTTGCTTGAGCGCCCGGCTCAAATATCGGTCGCCGTATTTTTTGCGATAGGCCGCCGCAAAGCTCTTGGCGTACAGGCCGTCGTCCAAATATCGGTAGGCGTACAGCTTTTCGATCACCCGCTCCGAAACAAGCGGCGGGTATCCCTTTTCCTTTAAGTACCGGGCGATCTCCCTTTCGGTGCGGAGCCGCGCGGACACCAGCTTGACCGTCTTTTCAAACGCGACGGCCGTCTCGCTGTCGGCGATCAGCGCGGACAAAACGCCCTCGTCGGCCTCGTCTCCCTCCTTTAAACCCGCGGCTAAAAGCGTGATGTGCTCCAGTCCGCAAAAAAAGCGGCCGTCTATATAGAGGTTGACCCGCGTTTTTTTCTTTTTCTGCGGTTCGACCGCGGTGATGATGCCCATAGCCGTATTATACAATACCCCGCGCGTTTTTACAACCGTATGGGCGTTTTAGGGAGTGAAAAAACACCGCAAAAACACCAAAACCGCAATTATTTTGCTGATTTGTATAAAGTTTGTTTGAGATGAGCATAATCGGGATACCACAAAAAACAGGAGGAACATTTTCTATGCCGTCCGGTAAAATGACGACCAAGACGCTCGAAGAGCTAAACGAGCTCTTAAACAGCGAAGAGCTCGCCTACAAAAAGTGCTGCAACTACGTAGCGGCCTGCGCCGACCCCGCCCTAAAAACCAAGCTCGGCCGATACGCCAACCGCCATAAGGCGCGCTTCGACGCTCTCTTGAGCTACCTAAACACCCACGAATAATCAGGAGGAGAAAAAATAACGATTATGGCAATCACCAAAAAGACCCTGCCGGGCAAGGGCTCCGGCAGCAAGCAAACCGGAAAAACGCCCGCCGCCAACACCGCTTCGCGCAGTCAAAAATCGCGCATCGAAGCCGGACAGGACATGGCAAAAAAGAGCGGCGCACCGCGCACCGCCGTCAAAAAAGCCGCGCCCAGAATGAGCGCCCCCAAGCCCCCGGCCAAAAAGACAGCGGCTAAACCCGCTTCCGGGACTTCGGCGGCAAAAAAGCCGACGGCCAAAACAACGGTAAAACCGACAGGCGCCAAGGCCACGGGCGCAAAACCCGCGCAGCGCAAATCGACGGCGGCAAGACCGACGGCCAAGGCAACGGCAGACAAGACCGCGATAAGATCGGCAGGCGCCAAGACCATGGGCGCAAAACCCGCGCAGCGCAAATCAACGGCGGCAAGACCGACGGCCAAGGCAACGGCTAAACCCGCTTCCGGGACTTCAACGGCAAAACCGACGACGGCCAAGACAACGGCTAAACCGACAGGCGCCAAGACCGCGATAAGATCGGCAGGCGCCAAGACCACGGGCACAAAACCCGCGCCAAAAAGCGCCCAAGCAGAATCGGCGGCAACCGGAAAGCCCGCCGCCAAGCCGAGCGGCAGTCGGCGGCGAAAAATGAGCGGCGGCGAAATGGCGCAGGACAACATGAGCCTGACCGACTATGACATCGCCAGCGACGTCTTGGGCTCGCACAAGAGCCTGATCGAAAAGTACGGCCAGGCCATCTGCGAAATCGGCTGTCCCCAGCTCAGACGCCTCGTCAATACCCAGCTGACCGAATGTGCCTCCGACCAGCTCGACTGCTTTTGTTATATGAGCGACCGCGGTATGTACCCCACCGAGCAAGCGCCGCTAGACAAAATTAAGCAGGCCCGCCAAAAATACAGCGGCGGCTGCACGCCCACGAAAAAAGACAGCTAAGCGTCACACATAAGCGCTACACTAAACTACACTGGGCAGTGTATACACGACCTAATCCAACCTATTTGTAACAGACCTATTTATAATCTATAATGACAACCGCACAAAAAGCGTCCGGCCGCCGCGCAGGGCGCTTTAGTTCCGTTTGGCTTTGTCTACTCTTTGGTCTTTTCTTTTATGGCGGCGGACGCGAAATCCGGGGCGGCCTGGAGCGTTTGGGACACCTCGTCCTTAAGGCGGAACAACGTGCATCCGCCCTTGCGGTTGATTGCATCCGCCGCGCTGATCGTACGCACCTTCTTGAAAAATTCCGACTGCAAAACGGACATCAAGGACTGTTCCCTTAGGTTTATTTCGGAATACGGCGAAAACGGACACGGCTCGGCCGCGCCGACGGCGTTAATATGGAAAAAACCGCGCCCGGCCGCCAGACAGCCTCCCATCCTATCCTCGTCTCCCGGAAAAGACATGATACTCATCCCCCTGCCCTTGTTATCCGTTCGCAATTGTTCGATGCGCTCCGACAGCGCGCAAAGCTCCGCGCCGCTCAAAGTCAAGTGCTCCGTATGCTCCTCGACGGGGACGTATTCGACGTAAAACGCGAGACCGCAGCCGTTTTCGTACAATCGCGCCGCAAAATCGGAATGGGTGACATCCCTATAATTTTTTGAAGTCACGGTAATGGACGTCCCGAATAAAATGCCCCGCTCTTTAAAACGTCCGGCGGTCCGTGCGATCCGATCCGAAATGCCCGCGCCCCGCCGCGCGTCCGTTTGTGCGGCATCGCCTTCTATACTCAAAACGGGGATAATATGGCGGTGTTTATCAAAGAGAGAAACATACGCCTCATCGATCAACGTGCCGTTTGTAAACACCGGAAAAACGATAGCAGGAAACCGGGTCGCCAGCTCAATGATCTCTCGGCGCGTCAGCGGCTCACCGCCTGCAAGCAATATAAACGAAACGCCCGCGTCGGACGCCTGTTGAAATATCCGCCGCCAGTCATCGACGCCGAGTTGCTTATCCGCTTGACCGTCGCCGCAGCCGCCGTTTGCCCGCGCGTAGCAACCCGAACAGCGCAAATTGCAGCTTGCCGCAATGCTTGCGATCAAAAAGGGCGGAATATGTACGCCAAGCTTTTCGTGCTTTGCCCGGACCTTGGCGCTTTTTCGCAAGGACATTGCCAGCCTAAGCGCAAAGGACTGCCCCTTGCGGTTGCCCAAATAAAAGCGTCCGGCAGTATCGCCGATATGGAATATCCCGTTATTTAAGAATCCGTTGAGACCCGTCATAGTTTTTCTCCGGCGTTTTCGTCTATTTTAAAGGGTTTCGCATTAGACCCGCTCTATTGTCTCAATATTTTGTACAGCAACACATACAATGTCTTTGAGTCCGCTGCCGTCATATCCAGGCAACGGCCAAGCTCCATGGGAATTTCTAACGCTTTTTCGCGCAAAGAAAGCCCCTTGTCCGTAATCGTGACCATGACATTTCTCTCGTCGGCCTCGCCGCGCCGTCGCTCGACAAGGCCTGCCGTCTCTAATCTTTTCAATAACGGCGTAAGCGTGCCCGAATCTAAAAACAGCTTTTCGCCCAGCGCCTTGACGTTGGCCGCCCTATCCTCCCAAAGCGCCATCATTGTAATATACTGCGTATACGTCAGTCCGATTTTACGCAATAACGGCGTATATTTTTTTACGACCTCTTTTGCCGCCGCATAGAGCGGAAAGCAAAGCTGATTCTCTAACTTCAAAGGATTATATTCCATTTTATGTACCGACAAATACCTCTTATATATTGTACGCAATTAAATTATACACAATACAATAGGCTGTGTCAAACGGATTTTTGGTCATATGTACATGTCTTAGACTATCTCGGAAAGAAATTCGGTTGACGGCGGCGCGTCGGGACTGCTATGATAGAGTTGTTGCGGAGGATCACATATGAAACCGATTAGGTGGGCGGTTTGCGGCTTGGGGAGGATTTCGGAGGTCTTTATTGAGGTTGTGGGGGGGATGCCGGGCTGTGAGGTTGTCGGCTGTATCTCCGCCGATCCGGCGCGGGCGGAGGCGTACAGGCAGAGGCACGGCCTGCGGTTTGCGGCGGGTTATGGGGATATTGAGCGGATCGGGGCACAGGCCGACGCGGTGTACATATGCACAAATATGCACCTGCACCGTCCGAACGCGCTGGGCTTTTTATCGGCGGGCATCCCGTGTCTGGTGGAAAAGGCCTTTTCGCTCGACCTGGCCGAGGCGGAGGAAATGGTTGCCTGCGCCAAAAAAAACCGCACGCCGTTGATGGAAGCGATGTGGACGGTCTTTTTGCCGGCCATCGGGGCGGCGCGGGCGCTGGCGGCAAGCGGAGCCCTGGGGAAACCGCTTTGCGCGTCCGGCTTTTTTTGCGGCGACGCCACCGGAAACCCGGCCTCCCGCGTCTTTCGACGGGAGCTGGGGGGCGGCAGTATTCTCGATTTGATGGTCTACAACATCGCCTGCGCACAGCTGTTTTTTGGCCGGCCGACGGACATGACGGTGACGGGCGTTTTGGGCGGGGGCGTCGATCTAAGCTGCGACGCGGTATTGGACTACGGCGGCGTACGCGCCGACCTCCACGCCTCGCTGACGGCAAAATCCCCCGCCGAGCATTTTACGGTCGT
>JAIRRW010000136.1 GCA_031255775.1 Clostridiales bacterium | reverse complement strand
CCGCTTATCACGTGCAGTATCAATTCTTTTTTCATGTACACCCCTTCCTTATGCGCTTACACGTCGCCTTATTTACGAAATGACCGTTGTCCTGTCTGCGGCCATGACCCTGATTTTGTTTGTCGAACCGGTTCGATATATGTGAACAGCTTTCGGTTATTTCTTGGCATCGTGCATTCTCCCTTTTTTCGAACCGGTTCGCTACTGACGAACACTCGACCCATACTTCGCTTTTGACTATCGAATTTTGTGAGCGGATCGGCCGGATCTTTTAACTGCGAATATTGATATCTGCGACCGAACCGCCTATAATCAGTTCACTGGGGATCAAAACGGTTTCCGCCGGCGGCTTAGTCTCGCTTTTTAAGAGCTTAATCAACAAATCGACCGCCGACGCGCAGATCTCGGGATAATTCTGGCGGGCGATCGTCAACTTAGGTATCAGGCCATTCCGTTCGTCACCGCCGAACGCGATGACCGAAACGTCCCGCCCGAGTTCCATCCCCTGCTCCGTATAAAACTCATATACGTCTTTCGCCATCACGTCAGAGGCGGTGATCACGCAGGAATAATCGTTTCCGTCTGTCGATAATTCCTCGTATACCCTGCCCGGCTCATTGACGACATGGATCGTCTTGACGTGGAGATCGGGATGCGCAACGATGAATTTGCCGAGTGCTTTTTCCCTGTATTTGGCGATCGTCAACTCGGAGACCGCGTTGATAAACAGAATGTTCCGATGCCCGTTTTCGTACGCGTAGCTGAAAATACGCTTGGTCAGCCCGCTGTTATCATTGTCGACATTCAAGAGATTGCCAATTCTTTTTTCGGGCTCACCGATCAGTACAAACGGCAGATTGTCCTTGGTAAACAGCTTGATCCGCTCATCCAAAACCTGCGGCGCAAGGATGATCGCGCCCATGATCGGGGCACGCCTGTTCTTGAGCATCGTGACAATATCTTCCTGCGTCACATTTAGGTATGGGATGACGCGCATTCCGAATTTTTGAAGCGAAATGATACAAGCCTGGATTACATCGTTGTAAAATGGGTAATAATTCGCGTTATTTGGCTCGAAAAAAAGGCCGATGAGGTTCGAATTGTTTGAAAACATATTGACGGCAAAAAAATTCGGCGTATAGCTCAACTCGCGGCACGCCTTGAGCACCCGTTCCCGCACCATGGGACTGACCGTCCGTTTATTGGAAAAAACATATGAAATTGTCGACTTGGACACGTTGGCCAGCTTGGCTACGTCATTAATCGTCGTCATTTTTTCCGATCATTCCCTCCCTTTTTTCCGATTTTTTCCCGTCGGCAGCTCACTGTCGAACCGGTTCGCAAATATATGTTACTACATAAACAGGCGTTTGTCAATACTTTTTGAAAATTTTCTTGATAAACTTTTGAAAATTTTCTTGATAAACTTTTTTTAACTTTACAATTGGGGAACTTTTTTGAGGAATGGGTACATTCATGCGAAAGCGGCAGCTTTGTCTGTTTCATTAGGTTTTTTAAGAGGATGCGGCGAACACCCCCGGTGCCACCGGTCATAAGCTGTCCGCCTCTTCCGATTCGCACCGTTTGAATCGCCGCTCATCGATCCCGAAACAGCTCGTCCTGCATGGCGCGCAGCTTCCAGATAAAGGCGGTGCCGGGACGCACCATGTCATAGGTCAGATCCGTGTCTGCGGGAATATCGCCGAGCGAGATCACGTCCTCGGCAAGGGCGAGCGGCAAGAGACGCCGACTGGCCGCCACCGCCTTGCGTTCGATTTCGCCGCGGAGCTCGGCGCCGCCGATGCCGTGCAGCGTTTCGCCCTTTTTGATCGCGCGCTTGGCGACCGCGACGACATCGCAAGTCGGCGGGATCGCCTGTTCGCAGGTGGCCTCGCCGCGCAGAACCGCCTTAGCGATGGACACGGGCGCCTCGATGCCGACAAAATGGAAGGGGCGGTAGATTAGGGCGTGATCGCCCCGGTCATTTGTGATAAAGCCCTTGTCTTTTAAAAGGTGCAGATAGGGCTCGTGCCGACCGGAAACGATGATAAACACGCCGCCGCCCAGGTGCCCGTCGATGAGACCTTTCGGGCCGACGCAGTTGATGACGTCCACAACCCCGGTGCGCGACAAAATGCCGCCGTTTTCTTTTAGGTCAAACACGCGGGGAATCTCTTGCAAGACGGCGTTGGGCTTGTGCATCCCACGGACGTCGGGGACAAAGCCAACGGCATTGGCGACGCTGCACATTTCGATCTGGTTTTTGGAGCCGTCCAGATACCCGGTCAGCGACCTGCCGCCCCGGTAGACGTAATCGGTGTAAATATGTGTCCACTTTCCTGCCACGACCGTCGTGAGTCCCAAGAGCTCCGCCCAGTCGAACAGCCCCTTGATCAGGCTTGGCTGGTCGCCGTCGGCCTGTGTATACACCAGTCCTTGTTTGCGGGCAAGATGAGAGAGGATCGACCCTACGCCGACGTCCGACTCGATGTTGACCGCGATGACGTGCTTCCCCTCGCGCAGGCACCGATAGGATAGCTCCGCCCCGAACGCGGGTGCGCCCGTCGAATCCATAACGGCGTCCAATAAGAGCTCGGGCAGCAGCATGCCGTCCTCCATCGCTGTCGGCCTGCCCGATTCGAGCGCGGCGTTCGCCTGTTTTGCCGACTGCGCCAACACGATGTCATGAGCGGCATACCCGCATTTTTTGAGGCAGTCGACCGCCCTTTCGATGCTGAGATCGGCGACGGCGGCGAGCTTGAGGTTGCGCATAAAACCGAGCTGTACTGCCGTCTCCACCCCAAATTCCCCAGCGCCGGCAATGCCCACGGCGATCGGCTTTTCCCGTCCGAACAGCAGCCTTTTTAAATGCTCCATCCTGTCCCCCCCTCGGCGAAAAGCGCCCTTTAGGCTGTAAACACCCTTGTGACGACCGACAGCGCCGCATCCTTGTCGATCCTCATCAGCGAATCGACCGGAAAACCGGCGGGATCTATCCGTGTATACCCGTTTTTGTCGCAGACAATCGACAGACTTTTTTTGAGAAAAAGCGTTTCATCCGTCAGGTACACAAAGGGTACCAGGTCGTACAGGATTCCGCTGGCGGTATCCGGGTCGTATTTGATGGCGCCGCCATGATACCTGCCGTGCCATTCTCGATAAAAAGCGAGGGCATTTTGCGCATATGGATTGAGCGAGGCCTTTAAGGCGGCAAAATTGTCGCCTTCTATCACAAAGTCGCGGCATACGTCCAGCGGTGCCAAAACGAGCTTAAAACCAGATTGTAAAAGCACGTCCAACGCCGCGGGGTCCTGCGCGGTGTTAAAATCGTTTGTCGCCGCCGTCTGGTTGAGGTATCCCTGATAGATGCTACCGCCCAGCCAAACGATGCGGCATTTGTCCTTTAGCTCCGGGAACCGAACGGCGAGCTCGGCCAGGTTGGTCAGCGGGCCGATCG
>JAIRRW010000132.1 GCA_031255775.1 Clostridiales bacterium | reverse complement strand
AGGCAAGGCATTTTTTCGCGGCAATAGTAGAACTATTGCAAGAAAAAATAACACGGCATGACGCCAAAAGCGGCAAAATACGCCTTTTGAATCTCATGTGAACACGACCCGAGAGAATTAGCGCAGAGTGGCGCAAAAAGACGCAAAAAGACGTTTTCCGAATCGGCAAGACAGGTTTCTATCAACCCACTATTTGTCCGCTTCGGCCCGGTGCAGCGCAAGGCGCAGGGTCAGATCGGCGATGACCGGGATCATGTCGCAGCGGATCTCGTTGTCGAGCGCCTTAGAAAGGTACAGCCGCGCGGCCTCGGCGTCGTCGGCGGTCAGCTCGATCCGGCGGGCAAGCAGGATGTTTTCGTACGGGTCTACGCTTTTGCGCACATAGCCGCCCAATTTTTTTAGGGTTTCCGCCTGCAACCGCACGGGCGCGAAGCTTTCGTTTTGATTGGAGAGCGCCGCGTCCAAAACCGCCGCGCAAGCCTCGTCCAGCGCCGACATCACGTATCCGGGAATACGGTACAGTAGGCCGGTCGCGGCTTTTAGCTTGGCGATCAGCTTGCGCAGGCGGCTGCCGGTTTCGACGATCTCCCCGCACAGCCGGATTTGCAGCTCGAACAAGGAGCCCCTTATCCCCACCTCGGTTTTCGTCTCCTCCGAAAGCCGCTGAACGGCGTTATATAGCCGCTCGTCAAATTCGAGACCGGCGGCAAACGCGCAAAACCGCTCGGCGGCGGCCGTGTACGCGGTATGATACCGGGTATCGTCCGTCAATTGAATGAATCCGTAGGAGAATTTGACGCAGTTGAAGAGGAGTATCCGAAAATCGGACAGGATTCGGTCGGCGGCCAGCAGCTGGTTGCGGTCGCAAAAGGCCGCCACCTCCAGGCAGAACGCCGTATCCCGCAGCAGCTTTAGCGAAAACAGGTTGTTTTCGGTAACGTCCTGTAAAAATTGTTCTCTGATCATGCGTTTTTCTCCTTGGACAGCTTGTCCCTATCGCTCTATACATATTATGCCGTCCGCAACAATATAATATGTGCGACAAAAAAAACGCTAAAACGCTAACGCGTTTCGTTCAAATGCCGCTTGCGGCATTTACGTTTGGCCAAACGCGGCAGCGTCTACGGCCTCTGCGCGATGATCCCGGCGGCGGGCTTGTAGACGTCCTTTCGGATCAATTTTTTTTCGATCAGCTTTCCGTCCTTATAGTACAGGGCGTACCCTTCGCTGGATAGCCCTTGTATGCCGTAGGAGACGCGCACCTGCTCGCCGCTGGGCATATCCTCCCGCACGTGCTCGAACGCCCTGTCCAGCTTGATCTTATCGGGCGGCGGCATGGTCTTGGATATGACGACGCTTTCCGTCATGATCTTGTAGGGCATTTTTAGGCCGTAAAACTCGACATGAATACGCGAATCCGTCCCGTAAGCCTTGATAAACACCGGCATACCCGATGTATTTTTGAACCTGAAATCGCTCGATCCGGCGTTGACCATCGCGTCCATCGAGGGCGGCACATAGGACGGGACAAGGCTGTGCGAATTGGCCTTGACGATCTGCATATCGGCGCGGAGCGCGGCGTTGTACACCGTTGTGGAGGCTTGGCAGACCCCGCCGCCCGTGCCCTCGACGTATTCGCCGTCGCGAATGATCTTGGCCTCGACAAATCCGTTTTGGCGGGTGCGGCTGCCCACCGTTTGGTTAAAGCTGAATTCCGCGCCGTCCGCAACCTCGAGGCCGTTGATCTTGGAGAGCGCCAGCTTGATATTGTGCTTGCGGTTGTCGTTGGAGCTCTCGTATCCGGTGGAAAAGGCCGCGCGCCGATAGGTGCAAGCCTTCCACATATCGGCGGTACGGGCGGGCTCCGTGACGTCCACCCGCACGTTGACGTCGGCGGCCGCCCCCCGTTTGAGCGCGTTGTACACATCATAATACAGCCGCTCCTCGTTGACCTTATACCCGACCCTTTCCTTCGATATGGTAAACATGGGCGCTTCGTAAGGCCGGAATCGGATTCGGCTGTCCGTCGGCTCGCAATCGACCAGCTTGATAAATTCGTCCACTTTTTTTTCTAAGAGCGGATAACAGTACAGCATCGAAGCCTTGGGACTGGCGCCGAATTTTAGACATTCCTCGACTTTTTTCACCTTTTCGGCGTGTTCGGCGTTGATGCGCCGCTCGTAGAGCTCCTCGTACACAAGGTGATCGGGCGTCGGCAGGAGCGTGTCCTCGTAGGATACGGCGTAATCCTGAAACTTGAGCTTGATGCGCGCGCGCGCGGACGCGGCGTCCGCCGAAACGGCACGCGCGTGACGCGGAACCAGCAGGAAACAGCCGCTCAAAAACAGCGCCGTGATAAAAAATATCCGTGTCCGCCTCAAAAGCCCCACCTCCCTCGGTGTTATCATGGCGGTTTTTCCGGCATATTATAGCTGTCAACTTTTACCAGACGACGCTTCGCTATCGCTATCGCGCAAAATGCCGCTGACGCTTGCATTTTGGCGAGGGGATAATGGATACATTCGCGCGAAAGCGGTAGCTTATTCGGCTTATTTTTATACGCGATTTTACCGCATACTCGGCTTTTTCGCGGATTTTCGCGGATTTTCGATCAAAAGTCCTATCTTAGTACGGCCTTGATGCGCCGGACGCCTGCGGAGCTGGACTGTTCTTTTAGGATCGTGAAGGCGCCGAGCTCGCCGGTGCGGGCGGCGTGAGGGCCGCCGCAGATCTCTTTCGAAAAGCTGCCGATCGAATACACCTTGACCCTTTCGCCGTATTTTTGGGTAAACAGCCCGATCGCGCCCTGTTTTTTGGCGTCCGGGGCGGTCATTTCCTCACAAATGACCGGGAGATCCGCCCGGATCTGCGCGTTGACCAGGTCCTCGACCGCCTTGATCTCGGCCTCGGTCATGGGGCGGCCGAAGGTAAAGTCAAACCGCAGGCGTTCCTCGGTGATGTTGCTGCCCTTTTGGTTGACGTTTTCGTCCTGTAAAACCGTTTTGAGCGCGCGGTGCAAAAGGTGCGTCGCGGTGTGGAGCCGCGTAATGACCTCGGTGTTGTCGGCCATGCCGCCCTTAAAATTGCCCTCGGCGCCCGCCTGGCTCTTTTTTTGGTGCTGGGCGTACGCCGCGTAAAAGTCCGGGGTGTTGACCTTTAAGCCCCGTTCTCTTGCCAGCTCCTCGGTCATTTCGACGGGGAACCCAAAGGTGTCGTACAGCCGAAAGGCCGCCTTGCCGCTGACGGTATCGCCCACGAGATATTGACAGAGCTTTTCGAACTCCTTTATGCCGTTGGTCAGGGTCTTTTCAAACCGCGCCATCTCGGCCTCCAGCTCGGCGGCGATTTTTCCGCCGTTGTCCAAAAGCTCGGGATAGACCTCTTGATATTCGCCCACGACCGCCCGCGCCGCCGCCGAAATGCCCGCGCTCCCAAGCTCTAACTGACGCGCGAAACGGACGGCGCGGCGAATGAGCCGACGCAGGATATACCCCTGTCCGACGTTGCCCGGGAGGACGCCCTTTTCGTCGCCCAGCATAAAAACGGCGGTGCGCACATGGTCGGCGACGATGCGGACGGCCTTGGTCGTTTCG
This sequence comes from Clostridiales bacterium, assembly GCA_031255775.1. Taxonomy (GTDB): domain Bacteria; phylum Bacillota; class Clostridia; order Christensenellales; family Pumilibacteraceae; genus JAIRRW01. The sequence goes on along the minus strand of JAIRRW010000132.1, from coordinate 8,097 downwards.
TCCGATTCGCCGTAACGGTGCGGACAGTTTTTTTCGATCGCCGCGATGATCGGCGCGAAAACGTCGGTCTCGTACACCGATTTTTTGCCCTCCAGGGTGCAGAGCGTGCGCTCTAAGCCCATGCCGGTATCGACGTTTTTTTGCGCCAGGGGCTCGTAGGCGCCGTCGGCCGTCTTGTTAAATTCCATAAAGACGTCGTTCCAGATCTCAAGGTATTTGCCGCAGTCGCAGGCGGGCGAGCAGGCCTCGGAGCAGGCGGGCTTTCCGGTATCGATAAACATTTCGCTGTCGCTGCCGCAAGGGCCGGTCTGACCCGCCGGACCCCACCAATTGTTGGCCTTTGGCAGGTAAAAGATTCGGTCCCGCTTGATGCCGCACCGCGCCCAAGCGGCCGCGCTGACCTCGTCGCGCGGACAATCGCCGTCGCCCTCGAAAACCGATACCGCCAGCCTTTTTGGGTCCAGCCCCAAATATTTCGGGTCGGTCAAAAACTCGTACGACCAGGCGATCATCTCCTCCTTGAAATAGTCGCCCAGCGACCAGTTGCCCAGCATCTCAAAAAACGTGCAATGGCTGGCGTCGCCGACCTCGTCGATGTCGCCCGTCCGCACACACTTTTGCACGTTGGCAAGCCGATTGCCGCCCGGATGCTTTTCGCCCAAAAGATAGGGGACAAGCGGATGCATCCCCGCCGTAGTAAACAGCACGGTCGGGTCGTTTTCGGGAATCAGGGAGGCCGAGCTTATGACGGTGTGCCCCTTGCCCTTAAAAAAATCCATCCACATGGCGCGGAGCTTTTTTGCGTTGATCTCTTTCATATCTTTTACTTTCCTCGTATTGACGCGTCATACACAGACACAAATTGTACAGGCGGAATTTTTTACGCAAGCAGAATTTTTTCGAGCTCGGCCGGGCTGTCGGCCATAAAATCGGGTCCCAGCGCTTTGAGCTCGTCCGGCGAAAAAAACCCGTAAGTGACGGCGGCCGAGGCCATGCCCGTTGCCTTTGCCGCCCGAATATCGAATGGGGCGTCCCCGACCATGACCGCGTCCCCGCTTAGCCTTGCGGCTCTTAGGTAGGCGTCCTTCTCGTTTTGCTTGACGTCGGGCGGCGCGCCCACGATCCGCTCGAAAAACCCGTCGATCCCAAGGTGTGCCGCCGCGCGCTCGACGCTTTGCTGCGGCTTGGCGCTGGCGATACACAGCCGCGCCCCCGCGCGCTTGAGCCTGTCCAAAAGCCCGTATATCCCGGCGTACAGTTCACATTCGTAGATGCCGACGGGGATATAGCGGCTGCGATAGATTTTAACGGCCTCGTCCGCCCGCTCGGGCGTCAACCCGGCCTCGTTTAAAAAACTTAGGTACAGGGCGGGGCCGATAAAACGCCGCATACGCTCCCGCGGCAGGGGCGGCTCGCCCATCGCGGCAAGCGCGTGCCCGACGCATTTTAGAATCCCTTCCTCGGAGTTGCAGAGCGTCCCGTCAAAATCGAACAGTATGTTGCTAAAGCGCGGCGTCATGCCTACACGACGTCCCGGTCCTGCGCCGAACAGCTCCCCTTAAAGGTGATCCGTCCGGCCTCGGCACACATCCCGCCCTGTCCGTCCTCGGCAAAGCCAAGTTTTAAAAGAAGCTCGTCCACAAAGGTCGTCCGAATCTCCTCCTCGCTTTCCACCAGCGCAAAGACCACCGACCGCAGGAGAAAATCCCGGTAAAACCCCTTGTTTTCGCCCTCGGCGATCTCCACCGAAACGATGACGCCGTCCTTGACCAGCGCGCGTCCCAAAAGGGTCTCGCCGCTCAGCTCAAAAATCCTCTCTCCCGCCGGGGTCCGGCCGTTTTCTTTTGCGTGGATCATGCGTCTACCTCGATTGCCGAATGTTTCGGAATGTTCTCATATTGTAACGGTTTGCCCGAATTTTGTCAATACATTCGGCCTTGCTCGGGAGTGGGCAGATCATGCGTTATACGGAGTGGGCAAAGAGTGAGGTTCAGACGGGCAACAGGCGGCGGGGCAACGAGGGCGCGTATTTCTAATACGTAACCGAGTTGTACCGCTGCACGTAGCCCGTATCAACCCACTATTTGTCCACTCCAGCCGCTAAAATGCCCGGTACAAATCGTCCAACGCCGCGGACGCGTCCGCCAAAAAGTATTTTAGGAGTGACCAGCGCGTCGCGACGTAATCGTTTTGCACCATTTTTTTTAGGACATAGGGCTCGCCGACAAGCACGACCATCCGTTTGGCCCGCGTGATCGCCGTATACAGGAGGTTGCGCGTCATGATGACCGGACTGCCGGGCGTCAGCGGCAGGACAACGGCGTCAAACTCGCACCCCTGGCTCTTGTGCACGGTAATGGCGTAGGCCAAGATCAGCTCGTTGTGCATGGTTCGGTCGTATACCGCCTGCCGACCGTCCTCAAACAGCACGGTGATGTCGCCGCTCTCGCCGTCCGTCTCCAATACCGTCCCCATGTCGCCGTTAAAGATGCCCGTCCCCTCTATATACGTATAGCCCGACGCGATACGCCAGGGGATGTCATAATTGTTGACGACGTGCATGACCTTGTCGCCCGCGTAAAAAACGGTATTTTCGACCTCGACGCCCCCTCTTGTCTGCGGATTGAGCCGCTTTTGCAGCAGCCTGTTGAGCGCGATCGTCCCGGCCGGCCCGTTTTTTAGCGGACAGAGAACCTGTACGCGCTCGAACGGAATACCCAGCCGCGCGGGGATGCGCGCCGCCGCCATTTCGACCGTTTTATCGGCCGACTTTTGCGGCGAATCCGACCGAATAAAGAAAAAATCGTCGCTTTTTTGTCCGATATCGGGCATATCGCCGCGGTTGACCGCGTGGGCGTTTTCGACGATCGTACTCTCGCCGTCCTGTCGGTAAATCCGATCCAGCTGGACCGTCGCCACCTTGCCCGACTCGATGAGGTCGCCAAGCACGCTGCCCGCCCCCACCGAGGGGAGCTGGTCGCGGTCGCCCACCAAAACGAGGCGCGTCCCCTTTGAGATGCGCTTTAGGAGGGATTCGAACAGGTAAATATCCACCATGGACATCTCGTCGACGATGACGGCGTCGGCGTATAAAAAGTCCTGCTTTGCCTGCCGATCGCTCCCCTCGCGCTGTAGCCCAAGCGTTCGGTGAACCGTGCCCGCCTCCCGCCCGGTCGCCTCCTGCATCCGCTTGGCCGCGCGTCCCGTCGGCGCCATCAGGACGACGCGCCGTTGCAGCTTGTCCAAAATATCCAGTATGCAGGTGATGATCGTGGTCTTGCCCGTGCCCGGCCCGCCCGTGACGACCACCAGCCCGGCATTGACCGCCCGCTCGATCGCCGTCCGTTGCTTTTCGTGAAAGACGATGCCCCCCGCCGCCTCGAAGGCCGCGATGTCGGGGGCGCAGTCATGACATTCGGCCGCCACGCTGTCGATCAGCCGGCCGATCAGCACCGCCGCGTTCTTTTCGGTATGATACAGGCCGGGCAGCATGAGCAGACGCTCGCCCGCCGCCTGATATTCGCGCAGACGCCGCTCTATCAGCAGTTCGTCGATCTCACGCGCGACGGCCTCGGGGTCGGCCGTTAAGAGCGCCGCCGCGCCCTCGGTCAGCTTTGGCGCGGGCAGGCAGGTATTGCCCTCCTTTTGCGCGCTCTCCTTTAGGACATAAATGATTCCGGCGCGGATTCGAAACGCGCTGTCCCCCTCGATCCCCAGCTTGCGGGCGATGCGGTCGGCCGTCAAAAATCCGATGCCCTCCACGTCCTCGATCAGCCGGTAGGGGTTGGCCTTGACGGCCGAAACGGTCTCCTTGCCGTAGGCCTTATAAATGCGCATGGCAAGATTGAGCGTCATATCATAGGCCTGAAGCGCCATGACGGCGTCCTGCATATCCCGAATCTTTTCGTACGCGTCGTGGATCTCGCCCGCTTTCCGCTGCGAAATGCCGTTGACCCTCGCGAGGCGGCCGGGCGAATGGCGGATGATGTCAAAGGTTTTGCGCCCGAACATACCGACGATTTTGAGCGCCAGCACCGGCCCGATCCCCCGGATCACCCCGCTCCCAAGATACCGAATGATGCCGTCCTCGCCGCTGGGGTTGATCGGCTGGGCGTTGACGGCCGAAAACTGCCTGCCGTATTTTTTATGGACGACATAGTCGCCCTCCAGCTCCAGCGTCTGCCCCTCGACGACGGGCGGAAAGACTCCGGTCGCTATGATCGGCTCGCCCGCCACGTCCAAAACGACGATGGTGTATCCGTTTTCGTCGTTGCGAAAGCGAATCTCGTCGATGTCGCCCTTGATCGTCAAGGGTTTAGAATCTTTTTAACCGCACTTTCGAGCGCATCGGTCTTGTCCGTTGCCTCCCACGGAAAGTCCGCCCGCCCGAAATGGCCGTAAGCCGCCGTGTCCGCGTAGATCGGATTTTGGAGCGACAGCGCCTCGATGATCGCGTAGGGGCGGAAGTCGAAAACCGTTTCCACCGCCCGGTACAGGACGGCAAGCGGGTACCTTTCGGTCCCGAAGGCGTCGAGGTTTAGGGAGACCGGCCGCGCCTTTCCGATGGCGTAGGCGACCTGAAGCTGAACGCGTTCGCAAAGCCCGGCCGCGACCAAATTTTTGCAGACGTACCGCGCGTAATAGCTGGCCGAACGATCCACCTTGGTCGGGTCCTTGCCCGAAAACGATCCGCCGCCGTGCGGACACATTCCGCCGTAGGTATCGACGATGATCTTTCTGCCGGTCAGGCCGCTGTCGCCCTGCGGGCCGCCGATCTCGAATTTTCCGGTCGGATTGACATAAATGTCGGTATCCGGCCGCATCAGCCCCGCCCCGACGATCGGCCGGATCACCTTTTCTAAAATATCCCGCTTTAAGACCGTCTGATCGACGCCGGGGTCGTGTTGGGCGGAAACCACCACACAAGCGACGTACAGCGGCTTGTCCCCGCGGTAGGCGACGGTGACCTGCGCCTTGCCGTCCGGCCGCAGATAGGCGAGCTCGCCGGACTTGCGCGCCTCGGCAAGCCTTTTTGCCAGCCGATGCGAGAGAACGATGGGCAGCGGCATATATTCGGGCGTCTCGTTTGTGGCGTAGCCGAACATCATGCCCTGGTCGCCCGCGCCCACCTCGGACGCGCGGTCATGCTCGGCGTTTTCGCGCGCCTCCAGCGCCCGCGTGACGCCCTGCGAAATGTCGGGGGACTGCTCGTCAATGGTGGTCAAGACCGCGCAGGTCTTGTAATCAAACCCGAAATTGGCATCGGTATAGCCGATCTCCTTGACGGTTCGGCGCACCACCGTGGGGATGTCGATATAGCCGTCTAAAGTAAACTCGCCCATCACCAGCACAAGGCCGGTCGTCGCGCAGACCTCGCAGGCGATCCGCGCCGAACGATCCTGCCTAAGCGCCTCGTCCAGAATGTGGTCGGCGATCTGGTCGCATACCTTATCGGGATGCCCTTCCGTCACGCTCTCGCTGGTAAAAAGTACAATATTCTCCGCCATGCTGTTCCGATTCCTTTGTTTTTCTTGGCCGGAAAATCCGGCATTTTACTTGATAAGACCTATTCTACTATGGATTGGCCTTTCAAGTCAATTCATAAACCTTGGACAAGCGGCATAAAAATGTATTGTATGGATATTTTTTCGGTTATCCTGTCCTTTTTTATCGGCGGGCTCCTGATCGTTCTCCTCTCGATCTTGTTTTCGGTCAGGACAAAGGGGCTTTTCCGCCTCCTCCTAAATTCGCTGGCCGGCGGCCTGGCGCTGTTGCTGTTCGGCCTTTTCGATGTGATGTTTCTTCCCGTCAACCCCCTAAACGCCCTCCTCGTGGGCGCGCTGGGAGTGCCCGGGCTTGCCGTCATCATCCTCGTCGCGCTGTTTGCCTAGATAGTGTTTACACTACCTAGAATAGGTCTATTGTATTTATCCGGCCGTTTGGATTGACAGCAAGCGGCCTTTTTGTTTATAATCATGACATCAAGTTTTATCGAGGCGGTTATGGCGGAAAGCAGAACATTTGTCAAGGACATTGCGGACATCGAGAGCGACTTTTCGCGCTGGTACACCGACGTCGTACTCAAAACCCGGCTGGCCGATTACGGCCCGGTCAAGGGCACAATGGTCATGCGTCCCTACGGTTACGCGATTTGGGAGCATATTCAAAGGGGGCTGGACGACCGCTTTAAGGCGACGGGGCACGAAAACGCCTATTTCCCGATGCTGATTCCCTACAGCTATCTCGAACGCGAGGCCGAGCACGTGGAGGGCTTTGCCCCCGAGGTGGCGCTGGTCACGCATATCGGCGCCGAGGAGCTGCCCGAAAAGCTGGTCGTTCGTCCCACGTCCGAAACCATCATCTGCGAAATGTACGCCAAGTGGGTGCAGTCCTACCGTGACCTGCCGCTTTTGATCAATCAATGGGCAAACGTCGTCCGTTGGGAAAAGACCACCCGACCCTTTTTGCGCACCTCCGAATTTTTATGGCAGGAAGGCCACACCCTCCACGAAACCGAGGCGGAGGCGCGCGAGGAAACCCTGCGAATGTTGCGCGTCTATGAGGAATTTTGTCAAAACGTGCTGGCCATGCCCGTCCTGATCGGCCGCAAATCGGATAAAGAAAAATTCGCCGGGGCGCAGGAGACCTATTCGATCGAAGCGATTATGCAGGACGGCAAGAGCCTCCAGTCGGGCACCACGCATTATTTCGGCCAAAATTTTGCCAAGGCGTTTGACATTCGGTTTCAGAGCCGGGCGGGCGTGCTGGAGCACCCGTACCAGACCTCCTTCGGCGCCTCTACCCGCCTCATCGGCGCGCTGATCATGACGCACGGCGACGAGCGCGGACTCCGCCTGCCGCCCTATGTCGCCCCCGTTCAGGTCGTCATTATCCCCATTGCCGCCAAAAAGGAGGGCGTTCTCGAAAACGCGCACAGGCTAAAGGACCGCCTGACCGCCGCGGGCCTTAGGGTCAAGCTGGACGAGAGCGAAAACAGCCCGGGCTGGAAATTTAACGAATACGAAATGAAGGGCGTGCCCGTCCGTTTGGAGCTGGGGCCCCGCGACATCGAAAAAAACGCCGCCGTCCTTTCCCGCCGGGACATCGCCGGGGAAAAGAACGAGGTATCTCTGGACGGCATCGAAAGCTCGGTCAAAGCCTTATTGGACGACATCAACGCCAATATGTACCAAAAGGCGGCCGAACGCAACCGAGCCAAGATCGTGACCGTCCAAAATATGGACGACCTAAAAGCCGCCGCCGACAGCAGCAAATTCGGCCTAGGCATGTGGTGCGGCGAACGCGCCTGCGAGGACAAGATCAAAGAGAGCCTGCAAGTCACCACCCGCAATATGCCCTTTGACCAAACCCCCGTGGGCAGCACCTGCGTCTGCTGCGGCAAAAAAGCCAAGATCAAAATCTACTTCGCGAAGAGTTATTAGGCCGTGTCAACACGGGGTTCGAAATCCGCTCTCTTATCCGCAAAATCCGCAATATGCAACCATGTGTCAATGCGTAAGCCCTGCTATTTTTCAACCTATAAGTGGTTATTCTTTGACATAAATATCTTTTTATGGTATCATGAGATGCAATTATTACGAAATAGAGGTGGTTATAATGAGCGTACAAAAAATACAAAACAATAAAACGCTACAAAATAGCCCCGTAATTTTTTCGTTTTTTTCCGGAAGCGGTTTTTTAGATTTGGGCTTTGAAAGTGCTGGTTATGAAATCGCTTTTGTTAATGAAATCTCACCGTCCTTTTTATCTGCTTATAAATTCTCGCGCTTAAAAATGGGTATCCAAGCCCCAAAATATGGCTATTTCAATTTAGATATTAACAATTTTCTTAACGGTCGTAAAGAGGAATTAAGGAATTTTGTTAGTGATATAAAAAATAGCAATCGTCTTGTCGGCTTTATTGGCGGACCGCCTTGCCCCGATTTTTCCATTGCTGGAAAAAACAAAGGCGCAGACGGATTGAACGGCAGACTATCACTTGCTTACATTAATCTTATTGTTGACATAATGCCGGATTTTTTCTTGTTTGAAAATGTCAAAGGCTTATGGAGTACGACAAAGCATAGAGAGTTTTTC
>JAIRRW010000092.1 GCA_031255775.1 Clostridiales bacterium | reverse complement strand
TGTATATGGACATACATGACTGAGGCGGCGCGCCGAACCGACAATCGCTTGCGATTGCTAACTTTGCGTCAGCAAAGTTCAGAGAGGTTCGGCCAATCGTAGCCCGTATCAACCCACTATTTGTTCACTCCGTGCGTAGACCGGCGCCGACTGCCGGGAAAACAGCCGGATAAGCTTGTTTATCGCTCACAAGAGAAAGAACGGAGGAAGGGCAGCAGACTTGGCGCCGGCGGAAGTATTGTTTTATATAGCACTTGGGTTGGGCGTCGGCTGCGTCACGGCCTATAATTTTATCCGCATCAGACGCCTTGGCTGGATCGGGTTTTTCTCAAAGATTCTCTCCAGCCTGCTCTTTTTGCTGGCCGGTATCTTCGCCGGGGCCGCGGCGGGCGCGCCCGGCGGGTTTTACGCGTCGATGGTGGGCGGCCTGGCCATGGGCTTTGTCGGCGACATCGTGCTGGACCTCCCGTATTTTGTGCCCAAATATCGGTCGGTCTTTTTGGTGGGCGGCATCATCTGTTTTTCGGCCGGACATGTTTTGTACTGCTTTGCCGCCTTTTTGACGACGGAACCCGACCTTTTGGGCGTCTTTGTTCCCATCGCCGTCGCCTTTGTCCTGTCGGTCGTGGTGGTCTGTTATGTGGCGCCGGCCATGGGGCTGGACTTCAAACGGCTGGATTTTGCGGTTTTGGGCTATGTATTTTTGCTGTTTCTGATGATCGGAGCCGGGGTATCCGTCTCGATCGCCACCGGGTTCGAGCTGGTTTGGCCGGTCTTTTTTATGGCGGGGCTCATCTTTGCGGTCTCGGACGCCGCCCGCGGCCGCATATTTTTTGGCCGCCGCGAAGGGCGGGACCTGGGCTATACTCCCACGCCGCGCCTCTTTTATCTCATCAACCACGCCGCCTACCACCCCGCCCAATACCTACTGGCAATCTGCCTCCTGCTCATATAAAAGGGCCGGCAAACCGAAATTTACAGACTGTCGCCGAAGTCCTGTTTAAACTTTTCGACCAGCCTTTCCTGCCAGTCGCCGACCGGCAGCAGGCGGCCGTAGAAAAAGCGGAGGACGCGGGGTTCCTCGTCCCAGGTCAGGCCGCCGACCAGCCCGGCGTTTTTGTGCAGCCAGACGATGCGGTCGATCGCGTACTTGACCTGCGACATGGTAAACACGCGGCGGGGCATGGCCAGCCGCACCAGCTCCATGTCGGCCAGGGGCTCGTTTCCGTTTTCGTCCCGTTGCTCGGACAGGGTGCCGCGCTCCATGCCGCGCACGCCCGAGATGATGTACAGGGCGACGGCCAGGGCGCCCGAGGGATATTGGCGCTGATCGATATGGGGGAGAAAGGCCTTGGCGTCCAAATGGCACCCCAGCCCCCCGCCGGGCGTGACGACGGGGACGCCGGCGGCCGCCAGCTGCCGCGTCATATAGTCGATAAATTCCGGCCCCTGCGAAATCACGTTTTCGTCCATGGTCTCGACAAGGCCGACCGCCATGGCCTCCATCTCGCGGACGGACATACCGCCGTAGGTCAAAAAGCCCTCATACATGGGCACCAGCTCGCGCATCAGCAGGTAATAGTCCTTGTTGGAGGTGCAGATGCCGCCGCCCCGAGCCGAGCTCAGCTTGCGCGCCGAAAAATAAATGATGTCGCTGTGCCGGGCGATTTCGCGCGTGATCTCCAAAATCGAAAGCCGCTTATATTTGTCCTCCCGCGTCTTGATAAAATGCAGGTTATCGGACAGAAGGCTGGCGTCCAGCACAAGCGGAACGCCCGCCTTTTTGCAGACCGCGTAGGTCTCCTTGATATTGTCCAGCGACAGCGGCTGGCCGCCGATCAGGTTGGTTCCCGCCTCCAGACGGACAAAGGGAATCCGCCCCGCGTGTTTTTGCAGCGCCTCTTTCAGCGCCTCGATGTCCAAATTTCCCTTAAAGGGGCAGGCGGAGGTGATCTTGTAGGCCTCCTTGGTGGGAATTTCCAAAACCTGTCCGCCAAGCTCGGTGATGTGCGCCTTTGTGGTCGTAAAATGGTAATTCATGGGGACGATGCTGCCCTTTTTGACAAAGGTCTTGGCCAAAATATGTTCGCAGGCCCGCCCCTGATGCGCGGGGAGAAAAAATTCCTTCTGAAACACATGGTCCAGCGATTCCTGCAACCTAAAAAAGGTCTCCGAGCCCGCATAGCTGTCGTCGGCCCGCAGCATGGCGGAGAGCTGGTTGTCCGACATGGCGTTGACGCCGCTGTCGGTCAGCATATCCAAAAAGACATCGCGGTTTCGGAGGAGAAAGGTATTGTTCCCCGCAAGCGTGACCGCTTTGGCCCGTTCCTCGACGGGCGGCAGGTTGAGCTTTTGGATGACCCGAACCTTATGCATCTCGACGGGAAAGGCCTCGCCGTTTAAAATCCTAATGTTTGCCATGGTTTTCTCCCTTTACGCTCTTGTATTTCGATTTATTCCGGGAGCAAAAATGCTTGCTCTTTCGTAAATATCGACTTATTATAGCACGAAACCCCATGCGGGGCAAACAAATCCGATAAAAGTATTGATTTTATTTGCGGCTTATGCTATACTAAAACCACAAACATGGAAGATAATACCGACAATCCGGACCCAAACCGACAAAGCTTGGCCGGAAAACATGTAAGAACCTGTCTTGAAGATTCGGAAAATGGCTTTTTGCGTCTTTTTGCGCCGCTCTGCGCAAATTCCCCCAACCGTAGCGCTGCTACGGCGTCGTCGAAATCGCTTGGCACAAAAATCCATCAAAAATCCTGTTTTCCTCATTCATCAAGACAGATTCAAAAAAAACATTCGGGAAAAGGCGACAGGCTGCTGAGGCGCATTGATGCGTGCGGCCTTTTTTTGTTATATTTTGACAAAAAACCCGCGCAAACGGACAAACTACAGCCATAGGGCAAAAGGAGCAAACAGGTACATGGACGGCACTTCGATCGGACTTTTGGTGGCGATAATCGTCTTGGTTATGTTATCGGCGATTTTTTCCACCTCCGAAACAGCGTTGACCACGGCAAGCAAAATCAAATTGACCAATTTGAGCCAAAACGGCAATAAGCGGGCGGGCAAGGTTGTCAAATTTATCGACAATTACGATAAAATGCTCTCCACCATTCTTGTCGGCAACAACATCGTCAACATCACCATGGCATCCTTGGGCACGTTGTTTTTTACCGGGCTGATGCGGGCGGAAAACGCGGGGCTTGCGGCGACCATATCGACGCTGGCCATTACGGCGGTCGTGCTGATATTCGGCGAGATCACGCCCAAAAACCTCGCGAAATTCAATCCCGAAAAGGTCGCCATGCGCGTGTATCCCTTTATTCGGGGCGTGTCCGTCGTCTTGACGCCGGTCAACCTCCTGTTTCGCGGGTGGCAGCGTTTGCTGCAAAAAATATTCAAGTTCGAAAAGAGCGCGACCTTCAACGAGTCCGAGCTCTTGACCATCGTCGAGACGGCCGAGTCCGAGGGCGAGCTCAATTCGCACGAGTCCCGCCTCATTCGATCCGCCATCGAGTTTGAGGACATGGACGTCAAGGATATTATGATCCCCCGCGTCAACGTCATTTCGGTGGCCGAGGACGAGTCCGTCGAGCTGATCTACGAAAAATTCCGCGAGCACGGCTTTTCCCGCCTGCCCGTGTATGCCGGAACCATCGATTCGGTGGTCGGGATCATTCACGAAAAGGACTTTTTCGTCCTGATGCACGAGGGCGGGACGAGCATCAAGGGGATCGTGCAGAGCAGCGTGTGCGTCTCCTCCACCATGAAAATATCCACGGTTTTGAGGATGCTGCAAAAGGCCAAGATCCACATGGCGATCGTCATCGACGAGTTTGGCGGAACCGAGGGGATCGTGACGCTGGAGGATATTTTGGAGGAGCTTGTCGGCGAAATTTACGACGAGCACGACGAGATCGAGGAGCTCTTTTATCGGGAGGACGACACGACCTATATCGTATCCGGCGACGAAAACGTGGACGATATGTTCGAAAATCTGGGCATCGAGCCGAAGGAGGAAATCGCGTCCACCACGGTCAGCGGTTTTGTCACCGAGATCATGGACAAGATTCCTGCGGCGGGCGAAAAGTTTGTTTTCGAAAATCTGGACATCGAGGTCACCAAGGCCACCGCGCGGCACGTGGTCGAGGTCAGGGTGGTCGTCTTGCCGCAGGAGGCTGCCGCAGGAGCGGACAAATAGTGGGTCAATACGGGCTGCGTTTGTCTTGCCTACGCCCGAATAATATTATTGTTTCTAAGCCGTATGATTGTTGCCGTTTCGCGCCATACTATCGCCATACGATAATTTTAGGAGGCGGAACATGAATTTAGAGGACACACAGACCTTAAAAAACCTGGCGCGCGCGTTTGCGACCGAGACACAGGACGGGGCGCGGTACCAGTTTTTGAAACAGCAGGCCATACAGCAGCAGCTGAATTACGCGGCCAACACCCTAAAACTTTTGGCGACCAACGAGATGGCGCACGCCAAGCTATGGTGGAGTCTGATCACCGAGAACGACAAGGTCTCGCATAAAAACATCGAAATCAAGGCGGGCTTTCCGTACGAGACCGGCGAATTTGTCGATCAGATCGGCATCGTGGCCGACGTCGAGGACAGGGAGGGCAGCCGGATCTATGTCGATTTTGCCAAAACGGCCCGCAAAGAGGGACTGGCGGATATCGCCGAAAAGTTCGACATGGTGGCGTCCGTCGAGCTCCAACATTCGGCAATACTGACACAGCTGTACAAGGGCCTAAAAGACGGCGCCCTGTATAAGTCGCAGCAAGCGGTCGAGTGGAAGTGCACCAAGTGCGGCTATATCGGCACCGCCAAAACCGCCTGGAAAACCTGCCCGGTCTGCATGATGCCGCAGGGCTTCGCCGAGGGTCAAATCCCGTTAAAGTGATCGGCGTGTAAGGGGATAAAAAAGCGCCTTAAAAAGGTCATATCCCCAGGATTAAAATTGCCAGGCCGCAGTAGACGATGAGCGAGAGGGCATCGACGATGGTGGTGATAAAGGGGGCGGCGACGACCGCCGGGTCTAAGCGGAGCAGCTTGGCGACCAGGGGGAGGACGGAGCCCACGACCTTGGCCATGACGATGGTGATAAACATGGTCAGGCAGACGACAAACGCGGTCAAAAAGCCGCCGTCCTTTGCCCAAAACATATCGATCGCCATCAGCTTGCCAAAGCAGGCGACCGCCAGCGTCAGGCCGAGAAGGACGGACACGCGCACCTCCTTCCAGGTGACCTTTAGGATATCCTTGATCCCGATTTCGTTGAGCGCAATGCCGCGGATGACGGTGACCGAGGCCTGTGAGCCGGCGTTGCCGCCCGTGTCCATCAGCATGGGGATACAGGCCATCAGCATCAGGCCGAAAGCGCTCTTTTGCAGGACCGCCTCGTTGTGGGTGATGATGAGGCCGGTAAAGGTGGCCGATACCATGAGGAGCAATAGCCAGGGGACGCGGTTGAGCCACAGCCGAAAGACGCTGGTCTTTAGGTAGGGGCGGGAGCTGGGTGTGACCGCGCCCATGATCGCCATGTCCTCGGTAGCCTCTTTTTGCAGGATGGTCATGGCGTCGTCGACGGTGACGATGCCGACGAGGCGCTGTTCGCGGTCAACGATGGGCAGCGCCAAAAAGCCGTATTTTTCGATGAGGTGCGCGACCTTTTCCTGGTCGGTATGCGTGTCGGCGTAGATGATATTCTCTTCCATAATATCGCCGATCAGCGCGTCCATGCTCTCTAACATCAGGTTTTTGGCGGTCACAATGCCGATCAGCTTGTTCTTTTCGTCCGTCACATAGCAGGTATAGATGGTCTCCTTATCGATGCCGGTCTTGCGAATCTTTTCAAACGCCTGTTTGACCGTCATATAGGCTTTTAAAGAGACAAATTCGATGGTCATGATGGTGCCGGCGCTGTTTTTGGGATAGTTTAGCAGCTGGTTGATATAGCCCCGCGTCTCGTGGTCGGACTGCGCAATGATTCGCTTGACGACGTTGGCGGGCATTTCCTCGATGAGGTCAACCGTATCGTCCAAAAACAGCTCGTCCATAATGGCTTTCAGCTCGATGTCGTTGAGCGAGGCGATCAAAAACATCTTTAGATCGCCCGGCATTTCGACAAAGATTTCGGCGGCCAGCTCCTTGGGGAGGATGCGAAACACCACCGCGACGTCCGACTCGGGCAAATGCTCGAATACCTGCGCCAGGTCGGTCGGGTTCATTTGCGATAAAAGCGGCTTTAAAACCGCGTATTTCTTTTCCTCGGCCAATTGCAAAATCTCGTCGGTCTCGGCAATGCGCCGCAAAACCGCCGTATTATCGGGCAGATCCTCGATGATCTCGATGGTGTCCTCCACCGAAACCTCGTCCATAACCTCCTTCAAATCGCGGTCGCGCAAGGAGGAGATGATGCGTTCCTGCACGCCGGCCGGCGCCTCGACCAAAATGTCGGCCAGCTTGTCGCTCTCTAAAAGCGGGCACAAAACGGCCAGCGTCTCCTCGCTGAGCTCCGCCAAAAAGAGGGCGGCCTCTAAGGACGCCGCCTGTTCCAGCTTTTCCGCCAGCGCGTCGTATTGTCCCGAGGCCAAAAGGTTCTTAAAATCTTCAGTCATATCCTGTCTTCGTGCGAATCGAGAAGACAGCGCGAGTTAACGCGGCCAATAAGCCGCCGTCGGATCGGCGTGACAGATAGTGGGTTGATACGGGCTACG
>JAIRRW010000031.1 GCA_031255775.1 Clostridiales bacterium | reverse complement strand
TTACACGCGTGTCAACACTACCTAGACACTTATGCGAGGGTGGCGGAACTGGCAGACGCGCACGTTTGAGGGGCGTGTGGGCAACCGTACGGGTTCAAGTCCCGTCCTTCGCACCAAAGTCAGTATGATCCGAGCCGGATAATCGTCCATAGCGACCGGTTCGGATTTACTTTTAACGATTAGACCTGTTCTTGCAACCAATCGCAACGGCAAAACGGTCTATAAAGCCGCCTGTCATCGGCAAAGAACTATATGCCGTTTATATTCTCTTGCGGTAAGATTTCGATTAGGTCGACAAAGGCCTCGACGGGGTCGTATAGGCTGTAAAACTTTGAATAGACGATGCGCACGGCGCTGCCTTCGGTCAAATCGGCGGCGGTCTTGGTTTCGTCGCCTTGGCGGATCGCGGTCAATTCGTCGATGCCCGCTCTTTGGAGGCGGGAGACGGAATTGCCGCTTATGGTTATGCTTCCCGTCTCGGTGGATTCGATTTGCGCAAACACTTCGAGGGTGGAGCCGGCTTGCAGGGATACGACGGAATAGACCGTTTCTTTTTTGACTTCGCTCTGTGTTTCGGCGACCATTTCATAGTGCGCGGCCTGCTTGGATGCGCCCTGGCCGAAATCGGCGTCACGAATAAGATATTCGATCGAATAGGTATTTGTGTCCACATTAAAAAGCCGGATCGGGGGTGTAAGATCTTTTTCTATTGCGCTGTCGGTCAGCGTCTTGTGGGAACTAAATTCTAAAAAACCCAAGCCGCCGCCGTTTGTCAGGCAGCTATACATCCCGTCACGCCCAAAAAACAAAAGGATATGTTCGTCAAACCCACCGGTGATAGGTCCCGTTATTTCTTCGCCGGAATACGCGATAAAATCGGCGATGATGACAAGCGCTATTCCCTCGCCGCAAATACTTTCTAAAAAGCCCTCGCCGCTCAAATTGATTTCGAAGGAGACCGCGCTGTTTATTTGCACAAAGTCGTAAGGGTAATATGCGTGCCAATTTCCGTTTTCGTCCTCCCATAGGTCTTCTTGCTTTTCCGTATCGGTGGCGGCAAGGGGCGCGGCGAGAATGGCCGAGGGGTTGGCGGACAGCGCCTTTATGCCGCCGTTATCCTCGACATTTTTGTAGGCGGCAAGCGCAATGGGATTGCATGACCTGCCGATACTTAACGGATCGACGGGACTGTTGTCACTGCCGTTATGGCCGTTTTTGTCGATATTGTCCGGTTTATGGCACCCTGCGGCAAAAACGGGAAGCATAAGACAGATGAGTATGAGCGCAAAATATTGGATTCTTTTCATATTCGACCCCCTCAATATATAATGTCGCTTATGTAAAACCATTTATATTATAGTACGTATAACATTCGAAGTCAAGATGTTATTCGACAAAAATTCGACAAAAAAAGCGGCGATTTGCGGCGATTTGCCGAAATTCTGTCCGCTCCCGCGCTTGACATTGGTTTGCCGTTGCGTTATACTATGCGTATACCCCTGCCTGAGCCGAAAGGGATGCCTGACGGGTAAGGAGCGGACAGCATGACGAATAATGAGGCGGTAAACGTCTCCTTATTATATGTTCCTCCCGGGCAGAACGGATGTTTTGGCCGGGAGTTGTTTATTCCGGGAGCAAAAATGCTTGCTTGCAAGGGCATTTTTGCGACGCCGACAAATCGGTAAATACCCCGCAGCTCTGCTGCAAAAAGGCGGCGTAGCCGCGTGCCCGGAGCTTGCTCCGGGGTAAATACCGATTTATATTATGGCTAAGAGGAGCGGAGACGGCATGAACGAAGGGAACGAGCAAAACCGCTTGGCGGTGGTCGCGATTATCGTCGAGGCGGCCGCGGCGGCTCCCCGGGTCAACGAGGTTCTGCACGGTATGCGGGATCATATCGCGGGACGCATGGGCTTGCCGTACCGCGAGCGGGGCATCAGCGTCATATCGGTCGTGATGGACGCGCCCGCGGCGGCGATCAACGCCTTGAGCGGTCGGCTGGGCATGATCGACGGGGTGCACGCCAAGGTTCTTTTTAGTAATAGGTAACACGGGACGCCGTGAAATGCGTCAAAGGAGAAAAATCCTATGAAAAAGCGGTTATTGGCACTGTTGCTCGGCGGGGTCTTGGGGCTATTCGCGTTGAGCGGGTGCGGCAAGCCGGACACGGTCTATCTCGACGTTTTTATGCCCGACGGCGCGCCCGCGCTCGTCATGGCCAAGCTCATGCATGACGAAAATCAGCTGGGCCGCGAAAATGTTCGGTATACCGTGACGGCGGCGGGCAGCATTTCGGAGCCGGTCATCCAAAGGGAGGCGGCCTTTGTCCTGATGCCGGTCAACGCCGCCACGCTGGTCGCGGGCAGCGGCGAGGCGTATAAGCTGATCTCGGTCAACACGCACGGCAACCTCTATATCATCGGCCGGGGCGGGGCCGCGACGCTGGAGAGCCTGGCCGACGATAAGGCGTCGCTGGCCGTCGTCAACCTGTCCAACGTCCCCGGCCTTACGCTTAGGCACATTTTGGACAAAAAGGGGATCGCGTATTCGACCGACGGAACGGCAGTGGCGGGGGCGGCCGCCTATATCAAGCTGCACGGCATTGACGCCGAAAACCTCGCCGGACAGCTCGAAAAGACGTACGACTACGTTTTGGCGCCCGAGCCCGCCGCGACGACCATGACCAAAAAATACGGGGACGTCAGCATCCTCATGGATATTCAGGCGCTTTACGGCGGCGAGTATCCCCAGGCCGTGCTTTTGGCGCGCAGCGACGTGTATGAGGACGCCGCGCTGGTCGAAGCCATGCTGTCGGCGCTGGAGGCGGGCGAGGATGCCGCTTGGCTGGCCAATCATATTTCCGACGCGGTCACCGCCGTCGGCGCCCACATGAAGGACGGCGCCAAGTCGGGCATTTCGGCCGGCAATATGAGCGCGGCGGTGATCGAAAACTGCAACATCCGTACGTTGCGGACGGCGGACGCCAAGGCGGGGGTGCTGGCCTATGTCGATCGGCTGATCGCCGTCAACCCTAAGGCGGCGGCCGTCCCGCAAGACGCGTTTTTCGGGTAAAAAGCCCTTGAAGCGGACGGACGGCAAACACGCCGAAGCAAGCGGGGCGGTCAAAATTCTCTTTAATATGCTGTACCCGCTTATCACGGTGGGCGCGGTTCTGCTTGTCTGGTATCTCGGCAGCCTGGCCGCACATTCGGCCATCGTTCTGCCCGCGCCCGCGGCCACCCTTGAGCGACTGCTCGGCCTCCTGCGAGCGGGGGAGTTTTGGCGTTCGTTTGCCAACACGCTGCTGCGCAGCCTGTTTTCCTTTTGTCTCTCCTTTTTGCTGGCGGCGGGGCTTGGCGTATCGAGCCGCCTGTTCGGCGTTTTCCGGCGGCTGATCGAACCTCTGATCGCCATCTTTCGCGCCCTGCCCACCGTCGCTGTCATTTTACTTCTTGTGCTGTGGATGAGCCCGGGCGGCGCGGCGGTGGCGGTGGCGCTTTTGGTCATCATGCCCACGCTCTATGCCGCGCTGCTGTCGGCGCTCGATAACATCGATCAGCCGCTCTTTGATATGTGCCGGGTGTTCGGCGTCAAAAGGAGCCGGATCTTGGGTCGAATGATCCTGCCCATGCTGCTGCCCGAGGTGATCCTGACGCTGGCCTCCGGCCTGTCGTTAAACCTCAAGCTATTGGTTGCGGCCGAGGTGCTGTCCAACACCGCACATTCGCTGGGCGCGATGATGAACGCCGCCAAGATCTATTTCGATACGGCCGAGCTGTTGGCGCTGACCATCGTTTCGGTAGTCGCCGCCGTCCTCATGGAGTGGGGCATCAAGACGGCGGCAAAACCGCTGTACAGGTGGAAGGACGCGGGAGGACGGGTATGATCGAGATCAAACACCTGGACAAGGCGTACGGCGAAAAGGAGGTCTACCGCGATTTTTCGTTTTCGTTTCGAGAAAACACGGTCACCGCGATCTTGGGCGAAAGCGGCTGCGGCAAGACCACGCTCCTAAATATTTTGGCGGGGCTGACGCCCTACCAAGCGGGCGAGGTGCCGGATCTGACGCCGCTGTCCTTTATCTTTCAGACCGATCGGCTGCTGCCCCATCTTTCGGTCAGGGACAATCTTTGGTTCGTGACGGGCAAACGGGAGCTGGACGACGACCTTAGGCGCGCGGGGCTCTACGAGGCGCGTGATTCGTACATCAAGGATATATCGGGCGGCCAGCGCCGTCGGGTATCCATCCTACGCGCCTTTTTGTATCCGGCCAAGACCATTTTGATGGACGAGCCCTTTTTGAACATCGACCTAAAGCTCAAGCGGGAGCTGATGGATTTTTACCTCTCCTATTACGAGGGCGGCAAGCGCACGGCGCTGTTTGTCACGCACGACCCGGACGAGGCGCTGTACCTGTCCGCCCGCGTGGTCGTCCTAAAGGCGGGGCGTATCGTTTTTGACGCCGAAAACCCCAAAAACAAGCCGCTCCCGCGCGAAGCGTTGACAAACGCCCTCATAAACGGCTAAAATAGGAGGGAAAAAAGCGAAGGAGACACCCATGATCGATCCGACCTCCCTCAAATTCGACGCAAACGGCCTCATTCCCGCAGTCGTGCAGGATCACGATTCGAAAGAGGTGCTGACCGTCGCGTACATGAACCGCGAGAGCCTGGCGATAACTCTGTCCGAAAAGCGCACCTGCTTTTATTCGCGCAGCCGCAACAAGCTGTGGCGAAAGGGCGAGGAGAGCGGCCATGTCCAGCACGTTGTGTCGGTCACCGCCGATTGCGACGGCGACGCGCTGCTTGTCGAGGTGAGAAAGGACGGCCCCGCCTGCCATACGGGGCGGGAAAGCTGTTTTTTTAACCCGGTTTTTGCCGATCCCGGACAGCCCCCCGCCTTTTCGCTCCAAGGCCTGTACGCGCTGATTTTAGGCCGCAAGGCGGCCATGCCCGCGGGCAGTTATACGACCTATCTGTTTGAAAAGGGGCTGGAAAAAATCCTGAAAAAAGTGGGGGAGGAGAGCGCCGAGGTCTTGATCGCCGCCATGAAGGCGGACAACGACGAGCTGACCTACGAGCTGGCGGACCTGTGCTATCACGCGCTGGTGCTCATGGCCGAGGCCGGGGTTCCGCTAAAACGCGTGTCGGACGAGCTGGCGGCGCGGCATATCATCGACAAAAAGACCAAGCAGGAGACGCAGAAATCAAAATAACCCATTTTGAGAGGTGGCCATGTCCGATTTTAGACCGATCCTAAGCTCGCTGCACAACCATACCACATACTGCGACGGCAAGCAGAGCCCGAAGGAGATGATCGAGGCGGCGCTGTCCTTTGGCATAACCGATTTCGGGCTGTCCGCACATTCGCGCGCGCCCTTCGATCCCGCCTATTCGGTCAAGGACGAACGGGCGTACATACAAGAGGTACGGGCGCTCAAGGCGGCCTACGCCGGACGGCTCAACGTGTATGTGGGGACGGAGGTCGACCTGCTTGCGCCGCCCGCGTACCCGGACGCGTACGAGTATACCGTCGCGTCGACGCATTATGTCGAAAAAAATGAGACGATCTATTCGATAGACGGCCCGGTCGAGAGCCTTGTCCGCTGCCTGGACGAGGGCTTTAACGGCGACCCGGCGGCGCTTTCGGCGGCTTATTTTCAAAACGTCATCGCCTGTGTCAGGACCGGCGCCGATATACTGGGGCACTTCGACCTCATCAAAAAACGGGCGGCCGGGCGCATCGATTTTTCGGCGGACTATTATGTCGAACCTGCGCTTGACGCCCTGCGTTTCGCGGCAAAAAGCGGGATCGTGATCGAGGTCAATTACGGCGGCGTCCTAAAGGCGGGGCTCGACCAGCCCTATCCCGGCCTCCCGCTCCTGGCCGAGCTCAAGCGGTTGGGCGGCCGCGTGACGGTCAGCACCGATTGCCACGACGCGGCCTTTATCGGCTTTGGGCTCCGTGAGGGGCGGCGGCTGTTGAAGGATTTGGGCTTTGCCCGCGTGTGCCAGTTTGCCGACGGGCGGTTTATCGACGTGCCGCTCTAAAAAAAGACGGGGATTTTCGGATTCTCGCAAGCTTTTGCGCGTCGGCAGGGAAAAATCATTGCAAAAAATCCGCAATTGTGCTAAAATTTTATCGCGTAATTGATATGGCGGGAGGCGGTCTGCATCATGGCAAGGGTATTGGTTATCATGGGGTCTAAGAGCGACCTTGACGTCGTTAGGCCCGCGGCGCAAATCCTCAAGAGCTTGGGGATAGGCGTCGAGGTGCACGCGCTGTCCGCGCACCGCACGCCCGACGAGGCCGCGGCTTACGCCAAGGGCGAACGCGGGCGGTTTGACCTCTTTATCGCGGCGGCGGGCAAGGCCGCGCATTTGGCCGGGGTCATCGCCGCGCATACGGCGGCGCCCGTCATCGGCCTGCCGGTCAAAAGCTCGACGCTGGACGGCATGGACAGCCTGCTGTCTATGGTTCAGATGCCGCCCGGCGTGCCGGTGGCGACCGTGGCGATCAACGGCGGCCTAAACGCGGGGCTTTTGGCGGCGCAAATCTTGGCCGTGGGCGACAAGGCGCTGCGGGATAAATTAGAAGGGTACAAAAAAAAGCTGGCGGACGACGTCTTAGCGGACGACGCCGCGCTGCAAAAGGAATGGAGTGACTGACATGGAAAAGAAAGAACAACTGTACGAAGGCAAGGCAAAAAAGGTATTCGCGACCTCCGATCCGGATGTTGTGCTGGTCTCGTATAAGGATGACGCGACCGCCTTTAACGGGCTCAAAAAGGGGCGGATCGCCGGCAAGGGCGTGGTCAACAACCGCTGCTCCAACCACCTGTTTCGGATGCTGGAAAAAAACGGGATCCGCACCCACTATATCGAGGAGATCGGCGAGACCGACACCTATGTCAAAAAGGTGGCGATCGTCCCCATCGAGGTCATCGTCCGCAACATCGCGGCGGGCAGCCTGTCCAAGCGTTTGGGCCTGCCCGAGGGGACGGTCATGAAGCAGACGGTGCTGGAGTTTTGCTATAAGGACGACGCGCTGGGCGACCCCATGATCAACGACTATCACATCTATGCCATGGGCTTTGCCACCAAGGAGGAGCTCGACAAGATCAAGGAGACCAGCCTCAAGGTCAACGACGTTCTCCGGCATTATTTGCGGGACATCAACATCGACCTCATCGACTTTAAGCTCGAGTTTGGGCGCTATAAGGGCGATATTATTTTAGCGGACGAAATCAGCCCCGACACCTGTCGGTTTTGGGATTCGCTGACGCAGGAAAAGCTGGACAAGGATCGCTTTAGGCGCGATCTGGGCGAGGTGGAAGAGGCCTATCAGGAAGTGTTGAAACGGTTGATGGGAAACAACGGATGAAGACGGCAAAACGCGCAAAGGATAGACGGTCGGTCATCATTGAGCGGCACGAGTTTAAACCACAAGAGGAGTGCGGCATATTCGGCATGGCCTGCAAGGAGAGCCGGGATATTGCGCAGGACATCTATTTCGGCCTCTATGCCCTACAGCACCGCGGGCAGGAGAGCGCGGGGATCGCGGTGCAGTACGAGTGCCGCAAGGTCAGCTACAGCAAAAAAATGGGGCTGGTCAGCGAGGTGTTTCCGCAAAGGCGTTTGAGCGAATTTCCCTCCGCGCGGACGGGCGTGGGACACGTCCGGTATTCGACGACCGGCTCTTCCAACGTCGCCAACGCCCAGCCGGTGGTCTTTTACGGCCGCTATGGCCGCACGGCGGTCGCCCACAACGGCAACATCGTCAACTGCGACAGGATCAAGTCGCGCATGATCAAAAACGGCCATATCTTTCAGTGCTCGATCGACAGCGAGGTCATCGCGGCGCTGATCAATCAGTATTCGGAGGAGAGCCTGGAGGCGGGCGTCAAAAAGGCCTGCGGCGAGATCGTGGGCGCGTTTTCGATCCTCATCATGGCCGACGACAAGCTGATCGCGCTGCGAGACCCGCTAGGCTTAAAGCCGCTGTGCATGGGCAAGCTCAACGACGACATCATCTTTTCGTCCGAGTCCTGCGCGATCGACGCGCTGGGCGGGACCGAGATTCGGGACATCATGCCCGGCGAGATCGTGACGGTCGAAAAGGATTTGACCGTCCGTTCGACCATGCTGGACGGGGTGATCAAGCGCCGCTCCTGTATCTTCGAATACGTGTATTTGGCGCGCAGTGATTCGCGGATCGACGGCGTCAACGTCTATGACGCGCGGTACGAGTGCGGCCGTATGCTGGCAAGCCTTTGCAAGATCGACGCCGACGCGGTGGCGGGCGTGCCGGACTCGGCCATCGTATCCGCGCGGGGCTATAGCGAGGTTTCGGGCATCCCCTATACCGACGCGCTGTCCAAAAACCGCTATATCGGCCGCACGTTTATCCAGCCCAGCCAATCCATGCGCGAAAACAGCGTCAAGGTCAAGCTCAACGCGATCAAGGCCAACATCATGGGCAAGCGGCTCATTTTGATCGACGACTCGATCGTGCGCGGGACGACCAGCCGCAAGATCGTGCAGCTCCTCAGAGATAACGGCGCGGCGGAGGTTCATATGGTCATCGCGTCCCCCGTCGTGGCGTTCCCCTGCTTTTTCGGCGTGGATATGGAGTCCAAGGACAAGCTGATCGGCGGCCACCAGGGCAGCGACGCCATCTGTAAGGCCATCGGCGCGGACAGCCTCCACTATATGCCGATGGAGCTGATGGTCAAGGCCTGCGGCGGCCAAAAATCCGATTTCTGCACCGCCTGCTTCGACGGCGATTACCCCTTGGATCTGTCCGACTACAATCTGGATAAATTCGTGCTCGAATTATGAAAAAGAAAGCGCGGCTAAAAAGGCGTTATTATATGAGGATAAGAAGGAGTTCGTGACGGGTATGGCGATCGATTATAAGGCGGCGGGCGTGGACGTGACGGCGGGCTATAAGGCCGTCGAGCTCATGAAACAGTATGTCAAAGAGACCTATGACGGCCGTGTGATCGGCGGGATCGGCTCCTTTGGCGGGATGTACGCGTTGAGCGACGCGCCCGACGGCGACGTGCTGGTCGCGGGCACCGACGGCGTCGGCACCAAGCTGAAGTACGCGTTTGCTCTCGATAAACACGATACCGTCGGCATCGACTGCGTGGCGATGTGCGTCAACGACATTGTCTGTCAGGGCGCAAGGCCGCTGCTGTTTTTGGATTATATGGCGCTGCCCAAGCTGATCCCCGAAAAGGTCGCGCAAATCGTCAAGGGCGTGGCCGACGGCTGCAAGCAGGCGGGCTGCGCGCTCATCGGCGGGGAGACCGCCGAGATGCCCGGTATGTACGGCGAGGGCGAATACGACATTGCCGGGTTTTCGGTCGGGCTGACCAAGCGGAACAAGCTGATCACCGGCGAAAATATCCGGGACGGCGACGTGCTGATCGGCATCCGTTCGGGCGGGCTGCACAGCAACGGGTTTTCGCTCGTGCGCCAATTGTTTCCCCTCGACGACAAAAGGACCTTCCAATACGACGCGGCTTTGGGCGGCGTCCCGGCGGAGATCCTCCTGACCCCCACGCGGATCTACGTCAAAACCGTTCTGCGCCTTTTGGAGGCGGTTTCGGTCAAGGGCATCGCGCACATCACGGGCGGCGGCTTTATCGAAAACATTCCCCGCATCCTGCCGGACGGCTTTGTGCCCGTCGTCGATTATCAAAAATACCAACCGCCGCGCCTGTTCCGCGAGCTGCAAAAACGCGCGGGAATCGCAGACGAAAAGATGTACAACACCTTTAATATGGGCATCGGCCTAGTGCTGTGCGTCGCCAAAACGGATACCGAAAGGACGCTGGCCGTCCTAAAAACGCTGGGCGAGGACGCGATAGAGCTGGGGCGCGTGGCGCGGGCATGAAAAAGCGCCTTGCGGTTTTTGCGTCCGGGTCGGGATCGGACTTTCAAAGCGTCATCGACGCCGTGGAGCGCGGCGAGATCAACGCGTCGATCGCCGTTCTGGTCGCATCCAAGCCCGACATCGGCGCGGTCGAACGCGCGGCGCGTCACGGCATTTCGGTGGCGGTCTATCAAAAAAAGGATTATGCCGACCCTGCGGCCATGTTTGCGGCAATATCCGCGTTTTTGCGGACGCTTTTTGTCGATTATATCGTTTTGGCCGGGTACCTGACCATTCTGACGCCCAATATCGTGCGGGATTATCGGGACCGCATCGTCAACATTCATCCCTCCCTGATCCCCAAGTACTGCGGGGACGGATTTTACGGCATCCGCGTCCATCGGGCGGCGCTCGAAAACGGCGAGGCGTATTCGGGCGCGACCGTGCATCTCGTGGACGAGGGGACGGACACCGGCCGTATTCTGGCGCAGGAGCGGGTGCCGATTTTGCCGGACGACACGCCCGAGACCTTGCAGGCGCGGGTGCTGGCGCTTGAGCATACGCTGCTGCCCCGGACGCTTGCCGCGCTCTGCGCCGAGTAACGGTTTTTGCGAATACTTTGCGGATACACAATCTAAGGAGACAGGATATGAAGAAACGGGCGTTGATCAGCGTATCGGACAAAACGGGCGTGGTGGAGGCGGCCAAAAGGCTGGAAAAGTGCGGGTACGAGATCGTCTCGACGGGCGGGACGCTAAATGCCCTGCGGGACGCGGGCGTCGGCGCGGTCAACATCAGCGAGATCACCGGCTTTCCCGAATGTCTGGACGGGCGGGTCAAGACCCTGCACCCCGCGGTACACGCCGGGCTTTTGGCCATGCGCGGCAACCCCGCGCACATGAAACAGCTGGAGGACTTACATATCAACGCCATCGACGTGGTGATCGTCAACCTCTATCCCTTTAAGGCGACGGTGATGAAGGGCGCGGACTTTTTTGAGGCGGTCGAAAACATCGACATCGGCGGCCCGACGATGCTAAGGTCCGCCGCCAAAAATTATCAGGACGTGGTGGTTTTGGTCGATCCGGCCGATTATGACAGGGCGCTCGGCGGGCTGGAGAGCGGCGGCGTCGATATCGAAACCAAAAAATACCTGATGTACAAGGTGTTTGCGCATACCGCCGTCTACGATTCGATGATTTCCAATTATCTCAAGGACAAGCTCTCGATCGCCTTTCCCGATACGCTGACGCTCGCGTACGAAAAAAAGGAGCAGATGCGTTACGGCGAAAACCCGCACCAGGCGGCGGCGGTCTACTGCGACGCCATTCCGGTCAAAAATTCGCTGATCGGCGCAAGCCAGCTAAACGGCAAGCAGCTCTCCTACAACAACATCAACGACTGCAACGGCGCGGTGGAGCTCTTGAAGGAATTTGCGGAGCCGACGGTGGTCGCGGTCAAGCACGCCAACCCCTGCGGCGTCTCGTCGGCAGGCGACGTCTATACGGCTTATCTCAGAGCCTACGAGGCCGATCCCGTCTCCATTTACGGCGGAATCGTGGCGGTCAACCGCGCGGTGGACGGGCGGACGGCGCGGGAGATGGTCAAAATCTTTTTGGAGATCGTCATTGCGCCCGACTTTAGCGTAGAGGCGGTGGAGGTCTTTAAGGCCAAGCCCAACCTGCGCGTCCTAAAATTGGCGGATTTTGCCGCCCCCAACGCGCCCGGGCTCAAGGAGTTTAAAAAGGTCTACGGCGGCCTGATCTATCAGGAGGCCGATTACGGGGTGTACGACGAGATCAGGACGGTGACCAAAAAAGCGCCCACAAAAGCGCAGCTGGACGAGATGGAATTCGCCATGAAGGTGGTCAAGCACTGCAAGTCCAACGCCATCGTGTTTTCCAAGGACAAGACGACGCTGGGGATCGGCGTGGGACAGACCAACCGCATCTGGGCGGCCAGGCAGGCGGGCGAGCACGCGACAAGGCCGGTGACGGGCGGCGTCATGGCCTCCGACGCCTTTTTCCCCTTTTCGGACTGTGTGGAGGCGGCGGCGGATTTGGGGCTGGCGGCCATCGTGCACCCGGGCGGCAGTATTCGCGACGAGGACAGCGTCAAGGCGGCCGACGCGCGCGGCCTGGCCATGTGCGTGACGGGCGTACGGCACTTTAAGCACTAGAAAGGAAAAAACGGTATGACCGGAAAGAAGAGTGAAATGACGGTTTTGGTCGTAGGCGGCGGCGGGCGGGAGCACGCTGTCGTTTCGGCATTTCGCAAGAGCGCGCGCGTCAAAAAGCTGTACTGCGCGCCCGGCAACGCGGGGATCGCCGCGCTGGCCGAATGCGTCCCGATCGGCGCGACCGAGCTCGACGGGCTGACGGCGTTTGCCCAAAAAAGCGCGGCAGACCTCGTGTTTGTCACGCCCGACGACCCGTTGAGCTTGGGGCTGGTGGATCGGTTAAACGCGGCAGGGATCCGCGCGTTCGGCCCCAAGGCCGCGGGGGCGCGCTTGGAGTCGAGCAAGTCGTTTGCCAAGGCCTTCATGAAAAAGTACGACATTCCGACTGCCGGATACGAGGTGTTCGACGACTACGAGGCCGCCCGCGCGTATGTGGAAAGGGCCGACCGACGCCTGGTCATCAAGGCCGACGGGCTGGCGCTGGGAAAGGGCGTGTGTATCCCCAAGGACAGGGCGGAGGCGCTAAAAAACCTGAGGGCCGTGATGGTGGACGGCGCGTTTGGGCACAGCGGCAGCCGCGTGGTGATCGAGGAATTTTTGACGGGCCGGGAGGTCACGGTGCTGGCGTTTACCGACGGAAAAACGGTGACGCCCATGCCCTCCTCGCAGGACCATAAACGGGCGTACGACGGCGACCTGGGCCCCAATACCGGCGGCATGGGCGCGTTTTCGCCCAGCCCGTACTTCACGAAGGACAAGGAGGACGAGTTTAACCGGACGATCGCGCAACGGACGCTGGCGGGCTTATGCGCCGAGGGGATCGACTATCGGGGCGTCCTCTATTTCGGGCTGATGCTGACCGGGGACGGCATCAAGGTCATCGAGTACAACGCGCGGCTGGGCGATCCCGAGACGCAGGCGGTGTTTCCGCTTTTAAAAACCGACCTCGCCGACATTTGCGACGCGTGTATCGACGGGACGTTGGCCGCCCTTCCGATCGGGTTTTCGGATCAAAAAAGCCTGACGGTGGTGGTCGCCGGGTCGGATTACCCGGCAAAATCGAGCAGGGGGGCGCACATCGAGATCGGGGATATCGGGTCGGACTGCACCCTGTTTCACGCGGGGACGGCGTTTGACGAAAATAAACGCCTCGTGACCAACGGCGGCCGGATATTCGCGCTGACGGCGCTGGGGGGCACCATGGAGGAGGCGCGGCAAAGGGTGTACCGCAATATCGGAGAGATCCGCTTTGACGGCGCCCGTTTCCGCAAGGACATCGGCCTCACGTAAGGGGAAGGGATCGGCGCGTCAAGCCGGGGGACAAAAACGAGATTTTTTGGGAGAAAAACTCTGTGGTTAATCGGATCTATGTAGAAAAGCGGAAGGGCTTTGACGACGGCAATAGCCTGTTAGAGGAGATCAAAAACCTCCTGGGCATCCGCATGAAATCGGTCAGGCGTCTCATTCGGTACGATATCGAGGGGCTGGACGCCGAGCAATTGACAAAGGCGATCGCGGGCGTGTTTTCCGAGCCCATGGTGGATACCGTGCACGGCGAGATCGTGCCCGAAGGCATGAAGCTGGTCGTCGAATTTTTGGACGGCCAGTACGACCAGCGCGCGGATTCGGCCATGCAGTGCGTCCAGCTCCTGCTGGGCGGGGTGCGGCCGCTGGTCAAGTGCGCGGACGTCTACGCGTTTGACGGCCTGTCCGCCAAGGATTTTGCCGCCGTCAAAAAGTACCTCATCAATCCCGTCGATTCCAAGGAGGGCAGCTTTGACCTGCCCGCAACGCTGCGCCGTCCGCCGGTCAAGCAAAGGGCGATGCGCACGGAGATTGACCTCACGGCCAAGTCGGAGGCCGAGCTCAGGGATTTTTATGCCCGATTCGGGTTTGCGATGAGCATCGACGACCTGCGGTTTGTCCGCGATTATTTTAAGCTGACCGAGCGGCGCAACCCGACGCACACCGAGGTCAAGGTGATCGACACCTACTGGTCGGACCATTGCCGCCACACGACCTTTTTGACCGAGATCAAGGACGTCAAGATCCTGTCCAAAAACCCGCACATCAGGGCCGCGCTCGACAAATATCAGGCCGCCTTTAAAAAGCTGTATAAAAAACGCGCCGATAAATATATGTGCCTGATGGACATCGCGACCATCGCCGCCAAGCTCTTAAAGGCCGAGGGGCTATTGGGCGACCTCGACGAGAGCGAGGAGATCAACGCCTGTTCGGTCAAGGCCGTCGTCGATGTGGACGGCCGCGACGAGGAATGGCTGCTGATGTTTAAAAACGAGACCCACAATCACCCGACCGAGATCGAGCCCTACGGCGGCGCGGCGACCTGCTTGGGGGGCGCTATCCGCGACCCGCTGTCGGGGCGCGCCTATGTCTATCAGGCGATGCGGGTCACGGGCGCGGGCAATCCGCTGGCGGATATGTCCGAGACCCTGCCGGGCAAGCTGCCCCAGCGCGTGCTCACCAAGACCGCGCTAAAGGGCTTTTCGTCCTACGGCAATCAGATCGGCCTTGCCACCGGCATCGTCGAGGAAATCTATCATGACGGCTATCGCGCCAAGCGGCTGGAGACCGGATATGTCGTGGGCGCCAACAAGGCCGAAAACGTCCGGCGGCAAACCCCCAAGCCGGGGGACGTCGTGCTCCTCGTCGGGGGCGATACCGGCCGGGACGGCTGCGGCGGCGCGACGGGCAGCAGCAAGGCGCACAACGCCGAGTCGGTGGGCACGCTGGGCGCCGAGGTGCAAAAGGGCAACCCGCCCGAGGAGCGCAAGCTCCAGCGGCTGTTTCGAAATCCGGCGGCGGCGCGGCTGGTCATTAAATGCAACGATTTCGGCGCGGGCGGCGTGGCCGTCGCGATCGGCGAGC
Source organism: Clostridiales bacterium (assembly GCA_031255775.1). Lineage (GTDB taxonomy): Bacteria > Bacillota > Clostridia > Christensenellales > Pumilibacteraceae > JAIRRW01. The sequence continues at coordinate 45,132 of JAIRRW010000031.1, read as the reverse complement.
TTTCGCCCGGCCTCTGTATTTATTTGGATCGGATCCGCAAAAAGTACGAGGGGCTAAACGCGACGGAGCTGGCGATCTCCGAGTCGCAAGAGCGGATGGCCGTGGTGTTGGAAAGAGAGAGCGTAGAGGCCTTTGTCGCGCTGTGCGAGGACGAAAACCTCAACGCCACGCTTGTGGCCGAGGTGACCGACAACGACCGGCTGGTCATGCGGTACGGCGCGGAGACCATCGTGGACATCGCACGCGCCTTTTTGGACACCAACGGCGTCAAGCAGGAGACCGACGCGCATATCTTTGACGACTATAAGGGGTTTTTGCGCGCCCCCGAGCCCTCGACGGGCAACTACCTGTTTGCCGGAGACCTCGACGGCGCGGTCAAAAACGAGCTCTCCCGCCTAAACGTCTGCTCAAAAAAGGGCATGGGCGAGACCTTTGACTCGACCATCGGCGCGGCCACGGTTTTGATGCCTTTCGGCGGCAGGACGCAGCTCACGCCCGCCGTCGTCATGGCGGCCAAGCCGCCGGCCGACGGGCTGACGCACACCGTCACCTGCTCGTCGTTTGCGCTGTATCCGCACCTCATGAGCCAGTCCCCGTTTACCGGCGCGGTGTACGCCATTGTCTCCTCCGTATCCAAGCTGGTGGCCTCGGGCGTTCGGTACGATTCGATCCGCCTGTCCTTGCAGGAGTTTTTTAAGCGCCTTGGCGGCAATCCCGCGCGTTGGGGCGAGCCGCTGTCCGCGCTTTTGGGCGCCTTTGCCGCGCAGACCGGCCTAAAGCTGCCGGCCATCGGCGGCAAGGACAGCATGAGCGGGACCTTCGAAAAGCTGGACGTGCCGCCCACGCTGATCTCCTTTGCGTTCGGCCTAAACGACGACCGCAACATCATCCACAACGTGTTTGAAAAGCCGGGCATGATCTACCGCTTTTCGATCCCCCGGGACAACTGGGATATGCCCAAATTCCCCAAGCTTGCCGCCATGTACCGTGAGATCGAACGGCTCATCAAAGACAAAAGGATCGTCCAGGCCGCGGTCGTCGAGGAGGGCGGGATGCTGGCCGCCGTCGTCAAGTCCGCCCTAGGCAACATGACAGGCGTACGGCTCCACTACGACCGCGAGCTGTTTCAGGCGGCCTACGGCGACATTTTGGCGGTGTCGTATGCGCCCGTCAAAAGCGAGTACGCGCGGCAGGTCGGCAGCGTCAACGACAGCGGCTGGCTGGAGTTTCCCGGCTATAAGACCGAGTTGAAGCAGCTTGTCTCGCCCCTGACTTCGACGCTCGAGCCGATCTATCCGACGACGGCTGCGGCGGTCGGAAGCGCGTCGGCCGCCGGATATGCGGGCACCAAAATTTATGTGTCCGGCCATAAGTTTGCCGCGCCCACCGTTTTTATCCCCGTGTTTCCGGGCACCAACTGCGAATACGACACGGCGAGAGCCTTTGAGCGGGCGGGGGCAAAGGCGGACATTTTTGTTGTCAAAAACCGCACCCCGCAGGACATCGAAGATTCGATCGCCGAGATGAAGCGGCGGATCGACCAAGCCCAGATCATCGCCTTTCCCGGCGGGTTTTCGGGCGGGGACGAGCCGGACGGAAGCGGAAAATTTATCGCGGCCACCTTTCGCAATCCCGCGCTGGCCGATGCCGTCGAGGCGCATCTGTATCGGCGCGACGGCTTGATCCTGGGCATCTGCAACGGCTTTCAGGCGTTGGTCAAGCTGGGGCTTTTGCCGGGCGGCCATATCGAACGCCGCATGACCGAAAAGAGCCCGACGCTGACCTTTAACAACCTCCGCAGGCACGTCAGTACGATCGTGCGCGTCCGCGTGGGCACCACCCGTTCGCCTTGGCTAAGCGAGGTCAGGATGGGCGACATCTTTTCGGTTCCCGTCTCCCACGGCGAGGGAAAATTTGTGATCGGCGGCCTGCAGCTGGATCAGCTCAACAAGCTGGGACAAATCGCGACGCAGTACATCGACGAGCAGGGGCACGTCACCATGAAATCGCCGTTTAACCCCAACGGATCGACGGCCGCGATCGAGGGCATCATCTCCGCGGACGGCCGCATTTACGGCAAGATGGGGCATACCGAGCGGTACGCGCCCGGCCTGTACCAAAATGTCCCCGGCAATTTCGAGATGCCCATTTTTTCGGCGGGCGTCGATTATTTTAAGTAGGCAGTGTTTACACGAGCATAACCGAGCAGGGTTTTAGAAAAGGAGAAACAAGCATATGCACGACGACCGCGTCTTATACCGGGCGGGTGACCGCAGCTATGACACCAACGAGCTGGCCTTTATTCGGCCGGTCATGCTTTCGTTTACGCGCAGGGAGACCGCCGGACGGCCGGAAGAATTGTTCTGCCGCCATCCGTACGTCAACATCCTGTATTTCGAGAGCGGCAACGGCATTTTGGAGACGGGCGGGAGCCGGTATCCCATCCATACCAACGACCTATTCATGATCAACAGCGGCCAGCCTTACCGCTTTTACAACGAGATCAGCAACATTCCGCTCGTTTCCTATTCGTTTTTGGTGGGAAATTTGAGTATTTTAGGCAGGAGCCCGGAGGAAATATCCGACGACGGCTTTGTCAGCTATTCGTTTAGAAGCCCGGGCAACGAGGTCAACGACTGCATCAAGCTGCTCAACAAGGCTTTGAGCGAAAAAGGGTACAGCTACCACACCAAGGCCGACGCGCTCTTTACGCTGTTGATGGCCGACATCGTCGGGTTATTCGTCTCGCTGACCGGCTTTGCCGACCGGGATAAGCCCCCCGCCTTTGCCGGGGTCATGCAAGAGGCGCGGGATGCGATCGACGCGCGGTTTATGTCCAAGGATTTTACCCTAAAGCAATTGGCCAACGGATACGGCCTCATCAAACGCGATTTTTTGGTGCAGTTTAAGACGGTTTTCCGCAAGAGCGCCCAGCGGTATCTGGAGGGCTTGCGGCTGGATCGCGCCAAATCCCTGCTGGCTCAGTCGGGGACGCTCACGCTGCACCAAATTTCGGTCATGTCGGGCTTTGTGGACGAGGTCGAGCTCACACGCGCGTTCAAGCGGCTGACAGGCGTCACGCTCAAGAGCTTTTTAGATTTCGAAACGGATTGCGCCGCGCTTTCGGCCGATTGGCGGCCGGCAGAGGAGGCATAGCCGCCCGTGGTTTATACGCTGACCTGCTCGCCCGCGCTCGATTATACGCTGACGCTGCCCGCCCCGCTTGCCCCGGGCGGCCTCAACCGCGCCGCCCAATTTGGCTTTGAGGCGGGCGGCAAGGGCATCAACGTCTCCCGCGTCCTAAAAAATTTGGGGGCGGAGAGCCGGGCGCTGGGCTTTGTTTCCGGTTTTACGGGGAGAGAGATCAAACGCCGCCTGGGCGAGGCGGGCATCGGGACGGACTTTATCGACTTGGACGGCCCGGATACCCGCGTCAACGTCAAGATATTGGACGGGGACGGGCGGGAGACCGAGGTCAACGGCCCGGGCGCTTTGGTCACGCAGCGGGCGTTGGCGGCGCTGACAAAAACGTTGCGGCGGACGGTCGCGCCGGGCGATTATCTGGTGCTGTCCGGGATGCCGCCGGAAAATGCCGCCGAGGATTTTTACGCCGGGCTGATCGCCCTGGCCAATGGGGCGGGGGCGCTGGCGGCGCTGGATTTCGCGGGGACGGCGGCTGCGTACCGCGCCGCGCTTAAGGAGCGGCCGTACCTGATCAAGCCCAACCTTGCAGAGCTGGAACGCGCGGTTTGTCGGCGTTTGGACGGCGAAAAGGCAGCGGCCGCGGCGGCGCGGGAGCTGTCGGACGCGGGCGCAGGCCGGGTCTTTGTGACGCTGGGCGGGGCGGGCGCGTTGTTTATCGGGGCGGATCGGACGGCGTATCGGTATGTGCCGCCCGCGGGAAAGCCGATCAACGCGGTGGGCGCGGGCGATTCGGCGGTCGCGGGCTTTATCGCCGCGCGGTTAGAGGGACTGTCGGAGCCCGAGGCCTTTTATTACGGGTGCGCGGCGGGGACGGCGACGGCGTACGGCATGGGGCTTGCGCAAAGAGAGGCGGTCGATCGGATTTTTAGCGGCCTGCCGGAAATGACGCGCATACAATAAAAAAGCGGAAACGCATCGGAGAGGAAAGGATAGCTTGCAGGTCGATTTTTTGACAACCCTAGTCAGCGTCGCGTTGATGGTGGCGCTTTGCCTGCCCGGATTTATCCTGCGCAAGCTAAAGCTGTTGGGGGGCGGCGCGGTCGCGGGGCTCGTGACCGTTTTGCTGTACGTGGCGCAGCCCGCGCAAACGGTCTTTTCGTTTTTGCAAAAGGATTTCGAGCCCGCCCTCCTCCTCAATATGGGCGCGGCGCTCTTGACGGCCGTTTTGCTGCACCTGCTTGTCTACTTTGCCGCCAAGCCCGCCTTTTTGGGGATACGCGAAAAAGCCGAAAAAAATGTGCTGGAGATCACCGCCTTTTTGGGCAACGTCGGCTATATGGGCATCCCGGTCATGCGGGCGCTCTTTCCCGAAAACCCCGAAATGCTGCTGTATACCGCGGTCGTCATCGTCGGCTTTAATATGGTCGGCTGGTCTTTGGGCGTCTATAACATCACGCAAAACAAGAGGAATATCAGCATTCGCCGGATATTTTTCAATCCCCCCGTGGCCGCGCTCATCCTCGCGCTGCCCCTGTTTTTTACCAAGGCGTACATTCCGGCGCCGGTCATCGGGCAAATCACCCCCTTTATCACCTTTTTGTCGGATATGACGCTGCCGCTGTCCATGATCATCTTGGGCATACGTCTGGCCGAAATGTCGTTTACGCGCATTTTTTGTCGGCCCGGCGCCTACCTCGCGGCCGCCTGCAAGCTGGTTTTAGCGCCCCTTTTGAGCTTTGCGCTGATGCTGCTGTTTCGGCTGTTTTTGCCGCTCGACCCCATGCTGTTTGTCGCGCTCTTTATCATCATGGCCATGCCCTCGGCCTCCCTGACCCTGTCCCTGTGCGAAAAATTCGACGGCGACCGCGAAACGGCCGTCCGCGTCAACGTCATCTCCACGCTGCTGTGCACCGTCACCATTCCGCTCTTTATGCTGCTCTGCCCGTTCTTAGTATAAAAGCCCTGTTCTAATGTAATATTGTGTTAACTTTGAACTGAATTTCCTAACATTTTAACAATTTGCGCCCAAACCGTTGACAGGGTTTGCGGCGTCATTGTATAATCAAGGCGTTATATCGGTAATATTTTACTGATATAATCGATATATCGGTCATATAATACCGATATGATCGGATCGATCCGCTTGGCGCCGGGGCTTATTATCGTTTATAAAAAGGAGCGGCAATGGGACAGGATAACAGTAAGGAAACCTCGCAGCTCTCTAAGGCTGCGTTTGGCCGGATACCGGGGTATCTGTTGTACCTAAGCGGCAAGCGCGCCGAGGGGGTGGAGTATATCTCCTCCACGGTGATTTCCTCCGACCTCAATCAAAACCCCGTGCAGGTGCGCAAGGACCTGGCCTTTGTCAGCGAGCAGCCGGGCAAGCCGAAAATGGGCTTTAAGATCGACGAGCTGATCGATTCGATGGAAAAGTTTTTGGGCTACCGCGACGCCAACCAGGCGATCCTCGTCGGCGTCGGACAGCTGGGAAAAACCCTGATGTCCTATTCGGGCTTCGCGGCCTACGGCCTCAAAATCGTCGCCGGCTTCGATACCGACGAGACGCTGGACGGCACGGTGTTTCGGGGCAAAAAGATCTACGCGTTTGACAAGCTCGAGCTCTACGTCCGCCGCAACAAGATCCGCATGGGCATCATCACCGTCCCCAAAGACGCGGCGCAAAGCGTGGCCGACTGTCTGGTCAAGGCGGGTATCCGTGCGATCTGGAATTTTGCGCCCGCCCATTTGGTTCTGCCCGAAAAGGTGGCGGTCAAAAACGAGGACATGGCCGCTTCGCTGGCGCTGCTGTCGTTAAAGCTGAAGGAACAGGGTGATTAGGGTCGTGTTTCCACGAGATAATAATCGATAGGTTTTTGATCTTTTTGCGTTGGTTGAAACGAATTTTCTTGTCCGTAGTTCCACTACGGCCTGCGAAAAATCGTTTCAACCAACATAAAAATCTCTAAAAACCTCCTCGATTACACGCGTGTCAACACGACCAAATTTTTTATGCGGCGCTCCATTTTTTCGTATAGGGCTTTTTTATGGCCGGCCGGTCGGTTCGGCGTCCGCCTGCGCGGGGGACTGTTCGTCCGCCTCCCACACGCGGATGTTTCCGGCGTCCGCTTGCGCGGCAGGGGTTTTGGGCGCGCCGAAGGCCAGCGCCACCGCGGTATAGTTGTCGTTGCGCCCGTCCACCCGGCCGAGCAAAAGGGTCTCTAAGCCTTCGACAAGCGTCCGCGCGTCCAGCCCGCGTCCGGCCGCCTGCGCCATCTCCGATTCAAAGACGTATTCCCAAAACCCGTCGCTGGCGATCATTAGGAGGTCGCCGTCCGACAAGGGGCCCGAAATAATATGAATATCGGGGGGAGAAAAAACGTCCGAGCCGATCACCTTGGTCAGCTTGTTTTGGCCGCTGTGGTAGCGGATCTCCTCGCGCTTGATTTCGCCGCGGTCCACCGCCGCCTGCGCCAGCGAATGGTCGCGGGACTGGAAGCCGAGCTTGCCGTTTTTAAAGTAGTAGACCCGGGTGTCGCCCAGGGTCGCGATCGCGGCGCCCTTGCCGTCGGTGACCACAAGCGCGATGGTCGTACAGCCCTCGATAAAATCCCCCTTAAAGCCTTTCCCCTTTAGGATCGCGTTATGCGCGGCCTTGACCGCTTTTGTCAGGGCGACGGGGGACAAGACGTCCTCGCCCTTGATAATATCCTTTTTTAGCTGTTTTAAAACACGGTCAATGGCAATCTCACCGGCAATATCACTGCCGGCGTACGCGCCCAGCCCGTCGCAAACCACCACCGCCGTTTTGCCGTTTACGGTCATTTGCGCGGCGCAGTCCTGGTTGTACGTTCGACCGCCTTTTTTAGAGATTCCGAAAATATCCGTCATGGTTTCCTCTATGGAAAAAGAACTTGCCATATTCCCAACCTACAGTATACAGCAAACGAAAGAAAATGTAAAGAAAAAATTTTCTAAGAGAATTGCGCGTTATAAAGCTCGTGATAAAAGCCTTTTTGCGACAGGAGCTCGGCGTGATTGCCCTTTTCGATGATTTTTCCGTCCTTCATGACCAGAATGATGTCGGCGTTTTGGATGGTGGAGAGGCGGTGGGCGACGATAAAGGATGTCTTTCCCTCCATGAGCTGCTTCAAGGCCTTTTGTACGCGGATCTCGGTGCGGAGGTCGAGGTTGGAGGTGGCCTCGTCCAGAATGAGCATGGGGGGACGCACCAGCATGACGCGGGCGATGGAGAGGAGCTGTTTTTGCCCCTCGGACAGGTTTCCGCCGTTTTCGTCCAGCAGGGTATCATAGCCCGCGGGCTGGCGTTCGATAAATTTACGGATGCGGGCGGCGGCGGCGGCCTCGGCCACCTCCTCCGGCGTAGCGTCCGGCTTGCCGTAGGCGATGTTCTCGTAAATTGTGCCCTTTTTGAGCCAGGTGTCCTGCAAAACCATGCCGTAGGCGGTTCGGAGCGAAAGCCGGGTGACCCCCCGAATGTTTTGGCCGTCCACCTCGATCGATCCGGCGTCGGTCTCGTAAAAGCGCAGGAGGAGGTTGATGACCGTGGTCTTGCCGCAGCCGGTGGGGCCGACGATCGCCACGCGCTTGCCCGACACAACGGACAGCGTAAAGTCCTCGATCAGCGGCCGGTCGGGCGTGTACGAAAAGGCCATGTCCCGAAGCTCCACGCCGCCGCCCGCAACGGCGAGCGCGGGCAGCGTCCGATCGGGCGTGAGCTCGGCCTCGTCCAACAGGTCAAGCACCCGCCGCCCCCCGGCCAGCGCCGTCTGAAACTCGGTGACGACGCCGGTAATTTCGTTAAAGGGCTTGGTGTAGTGGTTGACGTGCAAGAGGAGGGAGGACAGCTCGCCCACCGTCAGGGCGCCCGCCAGCCCGAAAAATCCGCCGCCCGCCGCGATGACCGACAAAACGCCCAGTATGCAGACGGTCAGATAAATCAGGCCGTTGACAAAACGGGTGGAGGGATTGACCATGGCCGAATAAAACGCCGCGTTTTGCGAGCTCTTTTTAAACGATTCGTTGATGGCCTCAAACCGCCGTTGCGCGGCCGCCTCCTGCCCAAACAGCTTGACCGTCAGCTGACTGCCCAGCATTTCCTCGGACAGGGCGGTGAGGTCGCCCCGATCCTTGGCCTGGCTTTGAAACATACTGTGCGTGCCCCGCGCGATAAAGTAGGCGACAAACAGCGACAGGGGGGTAAACAGCACGACGGCGGCCGCGACCAGCCAGTTGGCGGCGATCAAGAGCGCCAGCGTGCCCGCGATGGTCAAAATTCCGGTAAACAGCTGCGAAAACCCTTGGATCAGTCCGTCGGATATGAGGTCGATGTCGGTGACGATACGCGCCATGATGTCGCCGTGGCTGTGCGAATCTATGTAGGCGACGGGGAGCGCGGCCAGCTTGTCGTAGGCGTCGTTTCTTAGGCCGGTGATCGTGCGGTAAGTGACCGCGTTGAGGGTATACGCCGCCGCGTACCGCGAAAGAGCCGCCGCGCCGGCGCTCACGCCCACGAGCAGGCTATTGACGAGCACGCCGCCAAAATCGACGCTGCCGGGGCCGAGGATATGATCGACCGCCCGTCCGATAAACACGGGCGCGAGCAGGGCGGCCAGCACATAAACGAGAGACAGCAGCAGGGAGAGGGCCAGCAGCAGGACATGAGGCTTGGTGTAGCGCAGCATACGGCCAAGGGTGGCGGCGCGGCGGGGCTGCGGCGCGGTTTTTAGGCGGTTCATGCCGATACCCCCTTGGTCTGCGCCTCATAAATTTCCCGATAGAGCGCGCAATCCTTGAGGAGAGAGGCGTGCGTCCCCAAGCCCGCGGGCCGGCCGTCCTCCAAAACCAAAATGATGTCGGCGTTTTTGACGCTGGTCACACGCTGAGAGACCAATAGGGTGGTCAGCTCGCGGGGGAGCTTTTTCAACGCCCGCCTAAGCCTGGCCTCGGTCGAAAAGTCGAGGGCGCTTGTCGCGTCGTCCAGTATGAGGATGGGCGCGCGCCCGATGACCGCGCGGGCAATCGACAGGCGCTGGCGCTGTCCGCCCGAAAAGTTTTTGCCCTTGGCCTCCACCCGGGCGTCCGCGCCCCCCGCCTTTTTCGAGACAAATTCGGCGCTCTGCGAAACTTTTAAAGCCAGCTCGACGTCGGCTTCCGCCGCCGCCGCGTTCCCCCACAGGAGGTTTTCGCGAACGGTGCCCGCAAACAGCTCGGCCTTTTGCGGGGCGCAGCCGATCAGCGCGCGCAATTCCGCCTCCGTATAGGCGGATACCGGCCGCCCAAACAGGCGGATCTCGCCGCCGCCCGCGTCGTAACGGCGCAGGATCAGGTTTAAGACGGTCGATTTTCCGCTGCCCGTGCCGCCCAAAATACCCAGTGTCTGCCCGGGCATGACGGTAAAGGACAGGTTTTCCAGCGTGTTCTTGGCGCCGCCGGGATAGGCAAAGCAGACGTCCCGGCACTCGACCGCGGGCGAACCGATCAGCGGCGCCGCGCCCTTGCCCGGTTCCATCGAGCTCCTTGTCTCAAATACCTCGTTGATCCGCGCGGCCGACGCCGACGCCTTGGAAAATACGATGGCCAGGTTGGCAAACACCAGCAGCGTGTGCATGATACTCGTCAGATAGTTGATCAGCGCGATGACCTGTCCCTGCGTCAAATTTCCGAGGCTGACCTCCACGCCCCCAAAGTAGAGGATGGCGATGATGGACAGGTTGACCAGCGCGTAGGCAAAGGGGTTTAAGAGGGCGGAGATGCCGCCCACCCGGATACTTTTTTGCGCCAGCGTCTTGGAGGCCGCCGCAAAACCCGCCTGCTCGTCGGCCTCGCGGCCAAACGCCCGGATCACGCGGACGCCCGCCAGCGTTTCGCGGGTCTTGGCGCCGATGTTGTCGAGGCCTTGCTGAACCTCGCGGTAGCCGGGCTGGGTGAAGCGCATGAGGACAAAGGGGACGGCACCCGTGATCAGTCCCGCGCCCACAAAGATCAGCGCCAAAAGCGGATGAATGATAAATGCCATGACGACCGAGCCGACGACGATAAAGGGGACGCGGGTGACCAAACGGATAAACATCGCCACGGCATTTTGCGTCTGCGCGGTATCGTTGAGGAGGCGGGTGACCAGGGTCGGGGCGGAAAAGCGATCCAGCTCGACCGCCGACAAGGTGTTGATGTGCCGATACAGGGCGTTGCGGACGTTGGTCCCAAAGCCCGCCGAGGCGCGGCTGGCAAAAAATTGGGCGGTCAGCGAAAAGCCGAGCCCCGCCGCGCCCAAAATAAAGATCAGGACGCCGCCGAAGATCAGCGGCCGATAGACGCCGCCCCGCGCCTCGGGGATGGCGGTGTCGATGATGTATGCCACCGCAAGCGGGACGATCAGCTCAAAGACCGCCTCGGTCAGTTTAAAGAGCGGCCCCAAGACCGTCTTGCCCCAATATCCTTTCAAATAGCGCAGCAGGTTTTTCATAGTTTGGTATTATAGTAGCACAAACGACGGGGTTCGTAAACCGAAACGCGCGCCGTGTCGAATTTTTTTGCACCAATGCCCGGCCGCTCTCATACATTGTACTAAGTAGCGTTTCCACGAGATTACACGCGTGGAAACACCGCCTATAGGTCGTGGAAACACTGCCTAGGCATACATAAGCCCGATTCTAAAAAGAGGCGAAATATATGAGTTATTTACGCGTGAGCGGCGGCGGGCGGCTGAGCGGCGAGCTGGATATCGGCGCCGCAAAAAACGCCGTCCTGCCCATTATTGCGTGTTCGATCCTCTGCGAGGACGAAATTAACATTCAAAACTGCGCGCCGCTGTCCGACATTCTGGCCATGCTTAGGATCATTCGGAAGACCGGCGGCAGGGCGGAATACAAGGACGGCGGGGTCTATATCAACTGCCGGGATTCGGTGCCGGTGCCCATCGACGGCGAGCTGACGGGCGGGATACGCTCGTCCATTTTTATTTTGGGTCCCATTTTGGCGCGGTTCGGCCGGGCGCAGGTCTGCTATCCCGGCGGCTGCGAGATCGGGCTTAGACCCATCGACCTCCATTTGAGCGGGCTAAAAAAACTCAACGTCCGCATCAAGGACGAGGGCGGCCTGCTGGTCTGTGACGGGCGCGGCATGGCCGCGGGCGAGGTGGACCTCGACTTTCCGAGCGTGGGCGCGACCGAAAACATCATGATGGCGGCGGTCTTTTTAAAGGGAACAAGCGTCATTCGCAACGCGGCGCGCGAGCCCGAGATCGTCGATCTTGCCGGATTTATCAACGCGATGGGCGGCAGGGTGTCGGGCGCGGGCACCGATACCGTACATATCGAGGGCGTCAAAAGGCTGGCCGGAAGGGCCTATACGCCCATTTCCGACCGAATCGCGGGCGGGACGTTTTTGACCGCCTGCGCCATGGCCGGCGGCGACGTCCGGCTAAACCGCTTTAACCCGGGCGCCGTCAATTCGCTGACCGAAAAGCTGATCCGGGCGGGTATGCGCGTCGAGCGGGGCGCCCAGTATATGCGCATCAAGTCCGAGGGGAGGATCCGCGCGATCCATAAGATCGAGACCCAGCCCTATCCGGGCTTTCCGACCGATATGCAGGCGCAGACCGTGGCCATGCTGACCCTTGCGCAGGGCGCCAGCATGATGGTCGAAAACCTGTTTGAAAACCGCTTTAAATACACCGTGCAGCTCAACAAAATGGGGGCGGACATCACGGTCAAGGATCGGATGGCGGTGGTCAAGGGCGTCAAAAGGCTCAACGGCTCGGTCGTCACGGCCGAGGATTTGCGGGGCGGGGCGGCGCTTGTTATGGCGGCGCTCGCGGCGGACGGCGTCAGCTATATCGGCGGGGTGGATCACATCGACCGGGGCTATTATCAGCTCGAAGAGGATTTTAAACGGCTGGGCGGCGACGTAAAGCGGGTGGAAAAAATTCACTAGACCTGTTCTGTAAAACCCCTTTCTACTATCATGTACAGAATGAGCCCTTCGGCGGCATTTTTGCCGGAGGGCTCATTCTATATATTATATATATATTTTATTCGGGTTTCGGGAACAATAGGAATGTGCCCTTATTCCGTCCGCCATACTTTATACTAAAAACAAATCACCGGTAAAATGGGGCGATTTTTCTTGATTTTATCCTTGCGATAGGTTAAAATAAGGGTGGCGGCTACATATAGTATTTTGGAGGAGCTTGTCTTTGAGCGTCAACACAACCAATGCTTACGGCCGGATCACGGTGACCGAAGAGGCCATCGCCCAGGTCGCCGGCAGCACGGCGCTCGAATGCTACGGAGTCGTAGATCTGGTATCCAAAAAGCTGTCCGACACCATTTCCGATTTGTTCCGAAAACAAAACAGCTCACGGGGCGTTCGCGTCATGACAAACGGAGATCGGATTTTTATAGACCTTTACGTCGTCCTAAAGTACGGGGTTTCGATCGAGGCCGTTGCGCAGTCTCTCAAAAAAACCGTCAAATACGACGTCGAAAAATTCACCGGAATGGTGGTCGATACGATCAATGTCAATGTAGTCGGCATCCGCGTATAAAAAACGAGATCAATAGAGGATCAGGAGGTAAAGATTCGAGATGTACAAAACCATCAACGGCGCAACCTTTCGGAAAATGATTTTAAACGGGGCCAAGCTCCTCGATATCAATAAAGAACATGTCGATTCGTTAAACGTATTCCCCGTGCCCGACGGCGACACCGGCACCAATATGTCGCTCACCATGTTTTCGGCGGCGAAGGAGGTGACCAACTGTCCCTCCAACCAGATGAGCGACCTGTGCGGCGCGGTGTCTAAGGGGGCGCTTCGGGGGGCGCGCGGCAACAGCGGCGTCATTTTGAGCCAGATTCTCCGGGGCATGACCGACGTCCTGTCCTCGGTGACCGAGTTTGGGGCGAAGGATTTTGCCCGGGCGCTCAAAAAGGGGACGGAGGTCGCCTATAAGGCGGTGACCAAGCCCAAGGAGGGCACTATTTTGACGGTCGTCCGGTCGTTGGCCGAGAGCGCCGAAAAGTACTCGAAAAAGAATATCGAGATGACCGAGTTTATCCAAAAGATCATCGAGGACGGCGAGGAGACCCTAAAGCGGACGCCCGAAATGCTGCCCGTCCTCATGAAAGCCGGCGTCGTGGACGCGGGCGGCCGCGGCCTCTTGATCGTCTTTCAGGGCTTCCATCACGTGCTGATAGGGTCGGAGGACGTGTCGCTGGCCTTTGACGACAACGTCTCCATCGACGAGGACAAGTACAGCGAAAAGTCGCATTTTGATTACAACGACCTGGCCGAGATCGAATTTGCCTACTGTACCGAGTTTTTTGTCATCAACCTCCACAAAAAGACCACCGAGGCCGACATCGACCGCTTAAGAGAGAGTCTGATGTCCATCGGCGACTGCGTGCTGGTCATCGGCGACCTCTCGATGGTCAAGGTGCATGTCCACACCAACGAGCCGGGCGTCGCGCTGACCTACGCGCTGGAGCTGGGCGAGCTTGACAAGCTCAAGATCGAAAATATGCTCGAGCAAAACCGCGCGCTCACCGGACAAAAGCGCGAGGACTTAAAGCCCTTTGGCATCGTCAGCATCTGCGCGGGCGAGGGGCTGACCAATATCTTTAAAGATCTCTTGGTCGATAAGGTCATCGAGGGCGGCCAGACCATGAACCCCAGCGCCGACGACATCGCCAAGGCCTGCGACGCGGTGGGCGCCAAGGATATTTTTGTCCTGCCCAACAACAAAAACATCATTTTAGCGGCCGAGCAGGCCAAGGCGCTCAGCAAGCGCAAGCTGCACATCATTCCGACGCGCAACGTGCCGCAGGGGCTCTCCGCCGTTTTGGCCTTCAATCCCGAGGACAGCGCCGCCGGCAACGAGACCGGCATGAACGAGGCCATCCGGCACATCAAGGCCGGGCTTGTCACCTATGCGGTGCGCTCCACCACCGTCGACGAGTTTGAGCTCAAAGAGGGCGATATCATCGCGATGGATCAAAACGCCATCGTGGCCAAGGGCGACAGCGTGGGCGACGTCACCAAGCAGCTGGTGGCCGGCATGATGGACGACGAGATCAGCAACGTGACCCTCTACTTCGGCAACAACGTGACCGAGGACGAGGCGCAGGCGATCGCCGATTCGCTGGCGGCCGACTACAAGCGCTGCGACATCGACATCCACTTCGGCGGCCAGCCCCTGTACTATTATATCGTATCCTTAGAATAAGCCGAGGATTCAACGGGATCGTTTATCTTTCCCCAATCATTCAAGTTTTGCTCAATTTTGACAAAGTTATCCACATTTTGTGGATAACTTTGTATCATTTACCGCCCGATCGCGGCGTCGTGGAACATTGTGAAACATTTTCTCGGCTTTCGACCCCATAAAATGTGGATAAAATGTGGATAAATCGGGAGAACGCCCTCATGCACATCACCGCCCTCGATGGGATGACCCAACGCCAAAAACAAGCGCTTTTGGATGCCGGATACGACACGGCGGACAAGCTGTTGCGCCTGTTTCCGCGCACGGTGGTCGCGCTAAACGGCTTAAAACCGCTGGAGAATCTCGAGGACGGGCAGATGACGGTGGTCTTGGGGCGGGTGGCCGAGACGCCGCGTCCCGTGCGGATCCGGCGCGGGCTGTCGGTTTTGCGGGTCAAGCTGATATACGGCGACACGCCGATGACGCTGGTGTGGTTCAACCAGGATTTTTACGCCAACAGTCTGGCCGCGGATCGGTATTATTACGCCTACGGCCGCCTAAAAAAGACCAAATCGTCCTATCAATTGAGCGCGCCGCGGCTCATTTCCTTTCCGCAGGAGCGGGCGCTGTACCCCTTTTATCCGCCGGTCAAGGGCGTTTCCAACAGCGCGTTGATCGGCCTGATCGAAAAGGCGCTGGCCGGATGCGGCGACCCCGGCTATCTGCGCGCCGAGACCGCCGAGGCATACGGCCTGATCGGGCGGAACGCGGCGCTAAGGCGGCTGCACCGACCGGAGACGTACGGCGACTATGTGCTGGCCAGGCGTTCGCTTTCGGCCGAGGAGCTGGGGACGTCGCTGGCCGCGCATACGCTGGTTCGGCGTCAAAGCCGCCGCGCCCGCACGGTGGTGTACGCCGACAAACGGGAGGCGCTGCAAAAGGCGGCGGACGGCCTGCCGTACCGATTGACCGGGGATCAGCGGAGGGCGTTGGACGAGGTGATTTGCGATATGAGCGGCCCCGAGCCCATGAACCGCCTGTTGCAGGGCGATGTGGGGAGCGGAAAAACGGTGGTGGCGATGCTTGCCATGTATTACGCGTACCTGTCGGGCTGTCAGGCGGTTTTAATGGCGCCCACCGAGATTTTGGCCTTTCAGCACTATCAAACCGCGCTCAAGCTGTTTGAGCCGCTGGGCGTCCGATGCTGCCGCCTGAGCGGTTCTCTGCCCAAAAAGGCGCGGGACGCGGCGCTGTTTGAGATCGAGAGCGGCGCGGCGGGCTTTATTATCGGCACGCACGCGCTGCTGTCCGAGGACGTGATCTTCAAAAATCCGGCGCTCATCGTCACCGACGAGCAGCAGCGGTTCGGCGTGGGGCAGCGCGGCCTACTGGAGAGCAAGTCGGCGGGCGGCGACATTTTGAGCATGAGCGCCACGCCCATTCCGCGCACCCTTAGCCTCGCGTTGTACGGCGAGCTCCGCCAGTCGGTCCTAAAGGAGAAGCCGGAGGGTCGCAAGCCGGTGGTCACGCGGGTCGTGCGGCCGGGTAAGGAACGCGATATGTGGGACTACCTAAAGCGCAAGGCCGCCGCGGGCGAGCAGAGCTATGTGGTCTGCCCGCGCATCGACGAGGACGACGACGACGGGGAGCGGACGGGCGTTCCCGCCGCTAAGGCGCTGTTTGACCGCGAAAAGGCCGGGTTTAAGCCCGGCGAACTCGCGCTGATTCACGGCCGCCTCAAAGAGGCCGAAAAAAACGCGGTCATGCGCCGGTTTGAGAGCGGCGAGGCGCGCGTGCTCATCGCGACCACCGTGGTCGAGGTGGGGCTGGACGTCCGCGCGGCCACCAGTATGGTCATTTACGGCGCGGATCGGCTGGGCCTGTCCCAGCTGCACCAGCTGCGGGGCCGCGTGGGTCGGGGCGAGCGGGAGAGTTATTGCTTTATTCTGGACGGCGGGGCGGAGTCGGCGGCCGAACGCCTCGGCTTTTTCGCCGCCTGTTCGGACGGGTTTGAGCTGGCCGAATACGACTTTATGCAGCGCGGCGGCGGCGAATTTGTCGGCGAGGACCAGTCCGGCGGCGCAGGCGGCCTCATCCTAGACGAGGCGATCGTCCGCGCCGCCAAGGGGATCGCGGCGGATATTTTGTCCGACGAAGCCGCCTGTAAACGTTTAAGAGCCGCCCTCGACGAGCAGGAAACGGCGCAGCTAAAAAATATTACGCTCAACTAGGCAGTATTGTCACGATCTAAAAGTCCCCGAAAAGATAGGGGCTCTGGAATTTTGCGCCGATTGAGGTAAACGCTTGACGCGATAGGCTTGTTTTAGTATAATGTTTAAGGTTCTTTATCAAGATTCTCTATTTAGATTCTTTTATTCGGACAAGCACGTAGGAGTAGGTAGGCATGAAACGAACATATCAGCCCAAAAAACGCAAACAGGCAAAAGTACACGGTTTTCGTCAGCGCATGAAGTCGGCGGGGGGGAAGCGCGTGTTGTCCCGCCGCAGGAGAAAGGGCAGAAAGGACCTGACGCCCGCGCCGTTGGGCGGCAAATAGACCGTTGACGGTATGCCGGTTTTATTCGCATAATGAGGCTTATTTGATACCCCTTTGTGACTAGGGGTATTTTCGGCGTATGCTGAAAAAACAGAACAGACTGACAAAAAAGGGTTCGTTTGCCTATGTATACGGCAAGGGACGGGCGGTGCGCACCAAGACCGTCACCCTCGTATTTGTCACGGCTAAGTCGGGTATGCGGATCGGCTTTTCGGTCAGCAACAAGGCGGGAAACGCCGTGAGCCGCAACAAGATCAAGCGCCGTATGCGCGCGATTATTCGGGAGATGCCGGGCGCTGTCAAGCCCTGTCAGGCCGTGTTCGCCTTTAATAAGGCCGCGGCGGCGGACGGGCCGCCGACGTACAAAGCGCTTCTTGCCGATATGCGGTACGCGCTGGACAAAGCGGGGCTCCTCCGTATCCCGACGGAAAAACAGGGACCCGTGAGCGGTTCCCCGGAAACGACGACATGACCAAACCCGATAAAAACAAGAGGCTTTTGATCGATATACTGACCCTAAAACTTCCGTTAAAGGCGCTTGTGCGGTTCTATCAGCGGTGTATTTCGCCGCTTTTGCCCGGGGTTTGTATCTATTATCCCACCTGTTCGAGCTATATGCTCGAGGCGCTCGAAAAGCACGGCGCGATCAAGGGGTCGTACTTGGGGCTGAGGCGTATTCTGCGCTGTGTTCCCTGGCGCCGCGGCGGGTTTGATCCCGTGCCCGACAACCCCAAAGGAGATATGAAATGGCTGTGTTAAATACCGTATTGCTGGCGGCGGCCGACGGACTGGGCATCAATCAGCCCGGCGGGCCCTGGGCATGGTTTATCCTGACCGTGTTTGGCTTTGTCGCCGATTACGGCTGGCGCGTCGTCGTGTTTACCGTGCTCTTAAAGCTGGCGCTCTCGCCGCTGGACATTTTTCAGCGCGTCAAGACGCGCAAAAACCAAAAGATTACCAAGCGTCTCGAGCCGGAGATCGAAAAGCTGAAAAAGCAATATCCCGACCAGACACAGTTTGCGCAAAAACAGATGGCCCTAAACAAAAGGGAGGGCTACAGCTATTTGTCGGCCTGTCTGCCCGCCCTCCTCACCATGGTCATCTTTATCACCCTTTTGATCAGCCTAAACTCGATCAGCCAGTATATGAATTTTAAGCAGTATTACGAGCTGCACAATGTCTACACGGCCGAGCACGCCGTGGTTCGCGAGGCCGAAACGGCCGCCGGAAAGACGGACAAGGAGGCCAACGACCTTGCCGTTGCCGCGGGACAGGAGGCGGTCAAGGCGCATTACGCGGGCATCAAAGAGGACTTTTTGTGGATCAAAAACATCTGGAGCCCGGACGTCTTTTGGCAAAAGCCCATCAACGACTTTGACAAGTGGAAGGCCAACGCCGGCAAGTACGCGACCGATCCCGCAAAATCGGGGATGTTTGGCGGGGACATCGACGAGGCGCAAAAAAAGCTGAATCAGATGACGGCGGACTACGACATTGTCATGTCCGGCCTCATCGACGACGAATCCAACGCCACCAACGGCTTTTTGATCCTCCCGATCCTGTCCTTAGGGCTCTCGGTTCTCCAGCAGTTTCTGTCACAGCGCCAGCAAAAGCAGATGGGGCAGTCCCAGCCGGGCGGGGCGATGGGCGGCAACACCATGAAGATGATGATGTGGATCATGCCGATCATGATCGGCATCTTCTCGCTCCAGTATACGGCCGCGTTCGCGATCTATCTGGTCATCAACTACGCGATCACGCTGACGATCACGCTCACCGCCAACCTTATCTTTTACCTCAAGGACAAAAACGACAAGTTCAAGCTCGAAAACGAGGTGCAAAAGTACGGCCGCCCCGACCCCAAGGACTTGTGACCGATCAAGCGGAGGAAAAGGCATACATTTGCCCGTCCGCCGCTTTTTTGTTAAAATTATGCCGCCGTCCGCGCCGGACAGCTTAGGCTTCGCTAAGGGTTCGGAACGGGGCGCTAAATAGGAGGGTTTTTGTATGAACCAGGTCGAAGTGACGGCCAAAAAACTGGACGACGCGATCAGCGAGGGCTTAAAGCAGCTGAACGCCACCATGGATGAGGTCAACGTCGAGGTGCTCGAGCAGGGCGGCTTTTTTAAGAAAGCCAAGGTGCGCCTGACGCTCTCGTCGGTCGCCGGAACGGGTCGGGACGGGCAGGCGCCGCCGCCCGCCGCCAAGGCGAGCGCCGAGCGCCCCGCGCCCCCTAAAAAAGAGGAAAGAAAAAGGGACGCCGGGGACGCCGATTTTCGCCAAAAGGAAGGCCGTGGCGACAAGAAGGAAAAGCGGGGCGGCGAAAAGGCGGACAAAAGAGCCGAGCCCAAGCCGGAACACAAAAAGCGGGTCGAACCGTCGGACAAACAGTCGGCGGACGACGCCTCGGACGGCGGCGAGGTGTTTGCCAAGCGGTACGAAAACGCGCCGATCGCCTCGCATAGACCCGCTTACGGCGAGGATCGCGCGGCAAGAAGGCCGCTGACCCCGGTCACCCAGCCCGAGCTTGACGCGGTCAAGAGCTATATCGACAGGCTGCTGCCGCTGATGGGCGTCGAGGGCACAACCGCGACCCGGGACGAGGAGGGCGTGCTTTTTGCCGACATTCAAACCGGCGACAGCGTCGTGATCGGGCACCGCGGCGAGGTGCTGGACGCGCTGCAGATTTTGTGCAAGCGCGCGGCCGAAAGCGCGGGCGGCCGCCACGCCGTGATCCGGGTGGACAGCCAAAATTACCGGGCGCGGCGCGAGGAGTCCCTGGTCGCGCTTGCCAACCGCCAGGCCGAAAAATGTATCAAGACCGGGCGCAAGGTGATCCTGGAGCCCATGAGCAGCGCGCACCGCAAGATCGTCCACGCGACGCTCAACGACAATCAGCAAATCGTGACAAGGTCCGAGGGGCGCGAGCCCAATCGGCGCATCGTCATCCTGCCCAAGCGGGACTAAGCCTCCGCCCACAACAGAGCCGGGACGGTGACAAGCCCGGCGCGATCCGCGACAGATGAAAAAACCGATCCTCATTTTTATTTGTGCCGTCCTGGGATTTTTGACCTGCGTTTTGAGCTTTACGGCGGCGGGTCGGTTTTTGTGGTGGGTCTTTCTCCTCGGTATCCTCCTCTTGCTGCTCGCCTTTTTCCTGTTTTATCTCTATCATAGGGAGGGGAGCGGGGGGAATAAGCCGGGCGGCGCCGCGTTAAAATCGGACTACCGCGCCAAGGACGCGATGATGACCTATCCCGAGCTGGTGTTTTACCGGGCGCTCTGTCAGGCGCTGGAGGGTCGGTACGAGATCGTTCCGCAGGCGGCGCTCTTGGCCTTTATCGAAAAGGAGACCCATACGTCGTACCGAAACGAGCTGTTCCGCATCATCGACTTTGTCATCGCCGAGCGGGGGACGTTTCGGCCGCTTTTGGCGGTCGAGCTCAACGACAGCAGTCACAAGCGCGCCGACCGACAGGCGCGGGACGAAAAGGTGGCGGCCATTCTCGGCAACGCCGGACTGCCGCTCCTGATCGTCACGCCGGGCGAGGCCTATGACGTCAGAGACCTAAGAAAGCATTTGTTGCGGCTGCTGTAGCTTTGCCCCAGCCGCTAAAGGGCGGGCGAAGCGGCATTTTAACGGAGCCGCAAGGGAGTGGCAAAACATGAGTTATACGGAGTGACAAAGAGTGAGGTTCAGACGGGCAACAGTTGTTTTGCCGCCGACAGGAGTGTATAGGGACATACATGACTGAGGCGGCAAGACAAACGTAGCCCGTATCAACCCACTATCTGTCACTCCGGGAGCCGGAGGCTGGTATGCAGGAAGAACTGCTTGTATTTGACCTAAACGATCTGCTGGGCGAGGAGGTATTCGGCCTGCCCGGGTTTTTGACGCGGCTCTTTTCGTTTGCCGAGGAATACGGCATTTCGGGCAACGTCTGGCAGCATTATATCGTGTATCGGCTTCTTTTGGACGAAAATCCGTACTCGCTCCGGGCCGAGCTCGGGCGGACGACGGGCACGCTTGCGGCGCTTGCCCGCAGGGACATCGAGGTCATCGCCGATTATTTCGACCCCGAATTTTTGGAAAACAACTGCCCGATCGCGGCCGAGATCGCGGCCTATACGCCCATGAGCCCCGCCGGGTCCTTGATGGCCAAGCGCGTGCGGAACCTCACGGGCATTTTGGCCGGGCTTGGGCGGCCGGCCGAATTTTTGGACGCGCTGACCGAGGAATACGCGCTTAGGGGCGCGGGACAGATGGGGGCGTTTGACGCGTTTACCTTTTTGGCGGAGGGCGGCAAGGCGAGCCTGCATCCCGTGCCCGCTGTCGATCGGCGGGGCCTGGGGCATCTGGTCGGGTATGAGCGGCAAAAGGACGAGCTGATCGCCAATACCGCCGCCTTTTTAAAGGGACGGGGCGGCAACGACGTCCTCCTGTACGGCGACGCCGGTACGGGAAAATCATCGGCGGTCAAGGCGCTGATCAACGTGTTTCCCGGCAAAAAGCTCAAGCTGATCGAGGTCAACCGCGACCGCTACCGCGACATTCCGCTCCTCTTGGATATGCTGGCGCCGCGCGGCTTTTTTTGCATCCTGTTTTTGGACGACCTCTCGTTTGAGGAGAGCGAAACCGATTACAAGTACCTAAAAGCCTTTTTGGAGGGCGGGCTGCGGCGGCGTCCCCCGCACATCGCGGTCTACGCCACCTCCAACCGCGGCCACCTTGTGGCCGAGCAGTTTTCCGATCGGCAGGACATGACGTACACGGGCGACGTGCACCGCAGCGAGACCCTGGAAGAAAAGCTGTCGCTGGCCGCGCGTTTCGGGCTAAAAGTCTTTTTTCCCGCGCCCGACGGCGAGGCGTTTTTGGAGATCGCCCGCAGCCTGAGAGACCGTGCGGGGCTGGCGCTCTCGGACGAAAGGCTGGAGAGCCTGTTAAAGCAATGGCAGCTTGCGGGCGGCCGCCGTTCGGGGCGGATGGCCGAGCAGTTTATCCGGGCGCTGGCCGCCGAAACGCCCGCGGAGCAAGAACAATGACCGATAAAAGCGATAACACTCCGGGCGCGTCCGGCGGGAGCGGGCTGTTTATACGGTCGGCGCCGCTCTTGGGCGCGGGCGTAGGCCGCCTGCAAAACGCGGCCGTCCTTGTCTTTGGGGCGGGCGGCGTGGGCGGGTACTGTCTGGAGATTTTGGCGCGCAGCGGCGTGGGCCGCGTCGATATTGTCGACCGCGACGTGTTTGAAAAAAGCAACCTCAACCGACAGCTGCTGGCGACGGGAGACGTCTTGGGAAAGAGCAAGGCGCTTGCCGCCGCCCAACGGCTAAAAGCCATCGATCCCGCGATACAGTCGACCGCCTATGCGCTGTTTTACCTGCCCGAAACGGCCGATCGGATCGATTTGACCGCCTATTCGTATTGCGTGGACGCGATCGACACCGTGACGGGCAAGCTGACCGTCATCGAGCGGTGCCAAAAGGCGGGCGTCCCCGTCATCAGCTGCATGGGGACGGGAAACCGCGTCGATCCGACCGCCTTTCGGGTGGGGGATATCGGAGAGGTTCGCGGCTGCCCGCTGGGAAAGGTCATGCGCCGCGAGCTCAAAAAGCGGGGGATCGACGGGCTAAAAACCGTCTATTCGACCGAGACGCCCCGGCTAAAGTCAAAGGGGCCTCCGGCAAGCGTCGCGTTTTGTCCGGCCGCCGCCGGCATCCTTTTGGGGTGGACGGTCGTCAAGGAGCTTGCGGGCTTGTAAGGCGCGAAAAATTTCATCGCCCCCCGGGTCGCGCAAACACGACCCGGTATGCTCCTTCCGCTGCCCGTTCGCAGGATTTGACAGAACGCTTATTAATCGATATACTAGATAGTGTAGACACGCCGTGTGGATACGATTTAAAAGAAAAGGTGCGCGTCGCCGCCCGCGCGCAAGGAGGAGAGAGCTTTTGACCGGGTCAAACAGATGGTTTTCGTCCGCGGCGTTGGTCGTCGCCCTGCTCCCGCTGATCCTCATCGCGGCCATGTACCGCTTGTTTCCCGACGGCTTTTCGCTGATGGTCGCGCCCGCGCTCGAGGACATCGATATGACGCCCTTTATGTTTGACAAGAGCCGCCTCTTCTTTTTGGGGCTGTTTTGTATCATTCCGCTCTTGTTTATCGTGGTCGCCCGGTTTCTAAAGAGCCGCAAAAAGCTGATCATCAATTTTAACGGCATTATTTTGGGCACACTGATTTTAAGCACCGTGTACTTCGGCATGATCTTTTATATCTTGATCGTCTCTCTCTTTCACGAGGGAATGATGAACCGGGTGGACGTCGGCCCCTTTATCTGCTCGGTGGTCTGTCTCCTGTTCAGCTTTTCGGCCAATTTTTTGGCAAAAACCGATGTGCCCCTCTTTTTGGGGCACAAAAACGGCGCGGGCGGAATGTCGAAAAAAATGATGTGGAAAAAGTCCCGCAAGAGTTTGGGCTCCTTTGCCAATTACCTGTTCGCGTTTGCGGCGGCGGCCGTCCCCTTTATGCTGGATGTGCCGGCAATCGTGTTTACGGCGGCCTGCCTCGTCCTGTTTTTTGCGGTTTTGGAGACCGTTATGCTGATCAAGGGGCGGCTTTTGATCGCCCGCAGGCAAAAAGCCGACCAAGAGCCGACGCCGCAGAGCTGACCGATCCGCCGGGCCGCGGCCGCAAAAAATACGCGGAAGCGGCGGATAAATTCGCAAATAAAGAAACAATAAGGAAGAGTTATGGCAAAAAACAGCGCAAACGACGGCGAAAACCTCTTTGAAGAGGCGGAAAAAGGCGGGGCAAAGCGGGGGAAGTCAACCGAATTAAAGCCCCTGCCCCGCAAAAAAGTCAAGGATATCGAGATCGGGGACGCCTCCAAGCGGGAATCCTTTAGCGCGATGCACGAGTTGCTGAAGGAGGAGGTGGGCGACGCGATCGACCCCACGGTATTCGACGAGGAGACGGCGCCCGTTTTGGAGGAGGAGGCCGTGTCCGTGCCGACGACCGCGCGGGGCGAGTCGCTGCTGTCGCGCGACAGGCTTAAAACCGCGGCCGCCAAGACGTACAAGACCACGACGCACGCGTCCTTTTTGGACATGGGCGACGCCGAGCGCTTTTATCCCAGCGTCGAGGAGGGCTTGAGCCTGGAGCAGGTGCAGGGCCGCAACGCGCACGGCTACGTCAACGCCTATACCACCAAGGCGGGAAAATCGTACCTTAGGATCATTTTGTCCAACGTCTTCACCTTTTTCAACGTGGTGATGTTTTTGGTCTGTATCGCGCTCATCGTCTTTCAGGCGCCGGTCGCCAACTTTTTCTTTATGGGCATCGTCGCCCTAAACGTCGGGATCGGGATCTATCAGGAGATCCGCTCCAAAATCACGGTCGAAAAGCTCAAGCTCGTCACCGCGCCCACCGCCATTGTCATTCGCGGCGGCGTGCGGTCAACCATTCCCGTGGCCGAGGTGGTCCTGGACGATATCGTCTATTTTGAGACGGGCAAGCAGATTTGCGCGGACGCCGTGGTCGTCAAGGGCGAGATGGAAACCAACGAGGCGCTTTTAACGGGCGAGAGCGAGCCGGTCAAAAAGGTTTTGGGGGCGCAGCTTTTGTCGGGCAGCTTTGTCTCCAGCGGCAGCTGTTATGCCCGCGTCGAAAAGGTGGGCGGCGCCAATTATGTCGAACGGCTGACAAGCTACGCCAAGCGTTATAAAAAGCCGAAGTCCGAGCTCAACGCCGCCGTGACCCGCATCATCAAGGCCGTATCGATCATCATTGTCCCGGTGACGGTCCTGCTGCTTTTGAGCGGCCGGGTCACCGATACGCCCAACACTTGGGCAAATTGGCAGCAAAACGTTTTGGAGGTGGCGGGCGCGGTCATCGGCATGATCCCTTCCGGCCTCTTTTTATTGACGTCGGTGGCGCTGTTTACCGGCATTATTCGGCTGGCCAAACGGCATACGCTGGTGCAGGATTTGTACTGTATCGAAATGCTCGCCCGCGTCAACGTCCTGTGTCTGGACAAAACGGGCACCATCACGGACGGAACCATGCACGTCACCAAGGTGTCCGAGATCAAGGGCAACGCCCAATTCAAACGGCCGTTAAAGGAGATCGTCGGGTCGTTTTTGACCGCGACGGGCGACAACAACCAGACGGCGCTGGCGTTGGCCGATCATTTTGGGTATTCGCAAAAGCTGTCGGCCAAGACGGTCATGCCGTTTTCCTCCCAGCGAAAATATTCGGCCGTCACCTTTAACGGCGAGGGGGGCACCTTTGTGCTCGGCGCGCCCGAATTTATCCTAAAGGACCCGGGCGTCCGCCTGCAAAAGGAGATCGACGAGCACGCCGCGGCGGGGCTTAGGGTCATTCTCTTGGCGCACGCGCCGGGGGAGATCAAGGACAATCGGCTGCCGCCCAACCTAAAGGCCGTCGCGGTCGTCGCCATCGAGGATCA
Source organism: Clostridiales bacterium (assembly GCA_031255775.1). Lineage (GTDB taxonomy): Bacteria > Bacillota > Clostridia > Christensenellales > Pumilibacteraceae > JAIRRW01. The sequence continues at coordinate 19,747 of JAIRRW010000031.1, read as the reverse complement.
TATCCGGGAGGACGCCGTCGAGGTCATCAAATGGTTTAAAGAAAACCACGTCGCGGTGCGCATCATCAGCGGCGACAACCCGCTCACCGTCTCCGAGGTGGCGGCAAGGGTGGGGGTAGAAAACGCGTCCAAATATATATCCCTAGAGGGCATGAGCAATCGGCAGGTGGTGGAGGCCGCCAAAAAATACACGGTGTTCGGCCGGGTGACGCCCGAGCAGAAACGCGTTTTGGTCAAGGCCATGAAGGCCGCGGGCGAAACCGTCGCCATGACGGGTGACGGCGTCAACGATATTTTGGCCATGCGCGAGGCCGACTGCGCGATCGCCATCGCTTCCGGCGCCGAGGCCGCGCGAAACGTCAGCCATCTGGTGCTGCTGGACTCCAACTTTTCGTCCATGCCGCAGGTCGTGCTCGAGGGGCGGCGGGTGGTCAACAATATCCAAAATTCGGCGTCGCTGTTTGTCATGAAAACTATCATGACCGTTGTGCTGGCTTTTATATCCATCGCCCTGCGGTTTGCCAGGGTTTCGGATAAGGTCTATTTTTTCGATACGGCCAATATGATCCCCCTAGAACTTTTTATTATCGGGATCCCCTCCTTTTTCCTGGCCTTTCAGCCGAATAAGAGCATCATCAAGGACAATTTTTTGGCGACCGTCCTAAAGCGGAGCCTGCCCGGCGGCCTCGCGCTGGCCTGCGTCGTTTTGGCCGTATACGGGTATGGCCGGGCGATGGGCGGCCTCGACCTAAAGGGCGGGCCGACGGTCGTCTACGATACCATGCTGGTGGCCGGCGTCGTCTTTGCCGGGTATATGGCGCTCATCAAGATTTGCCAGCCCTACACGGCGTACAAGGTGGTGCTTTTGATCAGTACGCTGGCCGTCACGGTTTTGGCATTGAGCGGAATACTGGCCTTTTGCGCCTTTATCGGCATGGCGCTGCCCTTTGGGGAGAGCGTCGTCAACGTCTTTACCATCGGCTTTAACAACATCACCTTCCTGCTGTGCGTGATTTTGTTGTCGTATTTTTTGATCGCTATATTGACAAGGCTGATGATGAGTATCAAGCTGGGAGGCTTACTGCATGAAAACAACCGAGCTAAAAACTGAATTTTGCCGCGTCTACGGCGGCGCGCCCGACGATATTCGGCTCTTTTCGGCCGCCGGACGGGTCAACCTGATCGGCGAGCACATCGACTATTGCGGGGGGCGGGTCTTTCCGGCCGCGCTCAACCTGCGGACGGTCGTCGCCGCGCGTAAAAGGCCGGGCTCAAAGGAGATCCGCTTGGCCGCCACGACGCTTCCCGACCGCGTGACGCTCAACATCGATACGTTAGACGCCTACCGCGGGTTAAAGTGGGGCGACTATCAGGCGGGCGTCGCCTATGTGATGCGGGAGGCCGGTTTTGCCGTCGGGGGCTGCGAGCTCTTGTACGATACGACCGTTCCGTTTGGGTCGGGGCTAAGCTCCTCCGCATCCATTGAGGTGGCGACCGCGCGGATGCTCTGCGCCTTTTCGGGCGAGGCGGGCGGCAAGACGGCCGATCTCGTCGAGCTCGCCGTCCTATCCCAACGCGCCGAAAACACCTACAACAACGTCGCCTGCGGCATTATGGATCAGTTTGCCGCCTCCTTGGGGAAAAAAGCCCATGCCATCCTGTTGGATTGCAAGACGCTGGCGTATCAATACATACCGCTGGATTTGGGTCGGTATTCGCTGGTCATCGCCAACTGCAACAAGAGTCGGTCGCTCATCGAGTCCAAGTACAACGAGCGCCGCGCCGAATGCGAACAGGCCCTGTCGCTTTTACAGACAAGACTGCCGGGCATCACCTGTTTGGCGGACGTTTCGCCCGAGGATTTCGAAAAAAATCAAGCGGTTTTGGCCGGGAAAGTGGCCGACCGCGCCCGGCACGTCGTCGGCGAATGTGCCCGCGTGGCCGAAAGCGCAAGGCTCCTACAGGCGGGCAATATCGAGGCCTTCGGCGAATGTCTCAACCAATCGCACCGTTCGCTCAAGGACCTCTACGAGGTGACGGGCGTCGAGCTTGACGCGCTGGCGGGCGCCGCGCAGGCCTTTGACGGCTGTATCGGCTCGCGCATGACAGGCGCGGGCTTCGGCGGCTGTACGGTGTCCTTGGTCGAGTCGGGACGCGCGGCCGAATTTGCCAAATTTGTGACCGACCGCTACCAAAAGGCCGTGGGATACGCCCCCACCTTTTATCAAACCTCGGTCGAGGACGGCGCAAAAGAGCTTTACGAATAGCAAAATTTTCTTAAAACAACTTTTTCGTATTAGAGTTCAATTAGAAATGTGAAAAAACCGATATCCTCGTTGACGCGCCGGGCAAAATCGAGTACAATGGGGTAGGTCGTGTTTACATTCATGTAAAAACGACCTAAATTGAGAGCAGACGATACTAAATTATGTGAGCGGGAATACGGTTTATGGCAAAAAAGGGTAAGAACGAACAGCGGCCTTCGGTAGAAAATCGACTATTTGGCGTCAAGGAGACCGAGGCGGTTCCCGTGTCCGCCGGAAAGGCCGTTAGGAGTGCGGCCGTCCGAAAAAAGAAAAAAAAGATGAACGGCGGCCTCAAGGCGCTGCTCGTTTTTGTTTCGGTGATTTTGGTTTTGATCCTGCTCCTCAGCGGCGGCGCGTTGATTGCCGGCGATTATTTTGCGCGGGAATATCTCGATATGTCGATTTGGGACTGTATCGGGATCGTGTCCGATCTCTACAATGCCGACGAGAAAAAGCTTTTGGACAATAAGCCGGGCGAAAACGACGCGCTATCCCTATATAAAACCTTTGATCGGCAGCTCTTCTTAAAGGAAGGCACGATGGACGAGGAGATGGTCAACAAGCTGTTATCCTCCGTTTCGGCGGGCGCCGCCCCCGCGGCCGCCGCGCATACGGTTTCGGCTAAAACCGAGGGCGCGGAAGGGGAATACACGGACGGGGACGGCGAACCCGAGAACGGCGAACCCGAGGACGGGGAAAATGAGGACGGACAAGACGAGGACGGGGACGGGGAAGGGGAGGATGTAGGCCCGCCCCCCGGCAACGACGAGATCGCCGCAATTTTTGATCGGATCATTCGGCGCGAAAATCTGGACGAGGAACGGTTGTTTCTCTATAAAAACGTCGGATACGGCGAAATCGAGGCGCAGTACCGCGACGACTTTTTGGCGTACGTGACCGATAAAGAGATGATGGCGGTGTTGACGGTCATGCTCGATCGGGCGCTGTCCGGCCTGGAGGGGGATGCCGCGCGGTATGTCTCTCTCTTGACCTTCGAGCAGGTCAAGCTCAAAGCGGCGGCGGCGGACAAGGCGCCGGCCATCTCGCTGGTCGCATCCATCGCCCTAAGAGAGGCCGTCGGCTCCATGCTGGACGGCGCGTCCCTGCCCGATTTTGTGCGGTCGCTGGTCGAGTGGATCGTCCCGAAAAAACTGTTTGTCACCGCCGAGCTCTTTTTGGGCGAGAGTCTCACGGCCGATATTTACATCAACCATATGGACGAGGCAAAGGCCGACCGCGCCTTTAAGCTGGTCGACAAGATCGTTGCGCTGACCGGCAATTCGGCGTTCAGCGCGCGCGCGGCGATCAACGATCTCGTCAACGATGCCGTGGGCGACGTCGTCAAGGATATGGACGGCTATCTGGATTTCAACCGCAACATCGACAACGGCCGTATGTATTTTGATGTGTACGGGCTTATCGCTACCTCCGCCTTTTCGGGTCGTGAGGTCGGGGGCGTGGACATCGCCTACCTATTGGTGACTACGCTGTCCACCGAGTATGAGGATATGCTGGACGCCTATGCCGACGCGATCTTTCATCACAATTTTGAGGAGGAGGGCGCGGTCGTCTTTGACCCCGCGCGGGAGGAGACGGGCGCGATCGATTACGGCGTGGAATTTATGAGCGAGCTGCGCGAAAAATACCTGCTGGTCGACGAATATTATGTCGAGGTCGGCGAGGGCGCGGGCGAGCAGACGCACCTTGTGCCCATGATTTTCCGCTATCTCGGCGAGGGCGAAAACGATCCGGCGCTGACCTACCGCGGCGTTGATTTAAAGGGCGCCACGGCCGAACGGCTGAAAGAAAACGACTTTATCGAGGACGGACAGCAGGTCGCGGTTTTGTACGTGGACGAAAACCGCATCGCCTACACGGAGGCCGAGTACGCGGCCTTAGCGGCGGCGGAGGTGGATGTCTCCGCCTACAGGCGGATCGTCCACATCCCGACCGAGCTAAAAAAGATGAGCTTCGCGGATTTTGCCGCCTTTTTGGGACTGGGCGACGCGCCCGGCGGCGGACCGGCGGCGGATATCATGTCGCTGTTTGACGCGCAGGGCTTCACCAAAAAGCCGGGGGGCGCGCCCTCCGACGACCCGCAGGAATGGTTTGTCAACCTGTACGGGGAGTCGGGGTACGACGGGCGGCTGATCATCACCGACAAGATGCTGGCTGCGCTGGTGGACACGCAGTTTAACAGCATCGTAAAGCCCGGCGAAAATGACTTTCTGTCGGCGATCACCCTCGATTTTGTCAAGATTTTGACCGAGGAGCGGGACGGGGCGGCGCACCATATCATGGAGATCGGCGTCTCGGTGGGCATAGCCGCCATCGGCGCGAATGTCCCGCTGGTCCAAAACCTTTTGGGCGAGCGGATCGGTTTTTCGGCGCGTTTTGATATTACGCTGGGGCTTACCGAGGACGAATACCTGCCCGCCGAATACGGGTTTAACGGGTTGTCCGCGGCAAACACCAATGCGACGCTGGAGATTTTAAACCGCTTGGGCGTCGCGGGCATCCGGCTCGGCGAGCTTGAGGAAAAGCTGTGCCGACCCGTCCGCAGTGCGCTGGACACCATGAACGGCACACTGGGCGGCATCACGTTTGATACCGGCAACCTCAAGATGCAGGATATTTACGACACGCTGGCGCACATGGTGTTCCCCGAGAACCCCGAAAAAACAGACGAGGAAGGCCGGCCGATCGTGATAGAAGGCCGCAACATCAACGACGTCCTAAAGGGACTGTACAACGAGAGAGAAAAGATCGAATGGGAAAATGAAGATCCCGAGCAGGAGACCTACGAGAAAATCGACTTCACAAACGCGCGGCAGGCGCTGGAAAACCAGGGTCAACCGCTGCCGCCCGGGTTCGACCCCGCCGAGTGGCTGCCGATTACGACCGAGCCTCTGCCGAATATGCTGGCGCTCTGCGGTGACGATCCCGCCCACCCCTTTGTGGGCGTGTATGATGCGATGGGGGGAGACGGAACCTTCAACGACCGCGGCCTGGCCGCCAACATGGACGGGTACCGCAACGCGGCGGACAGCACGCTGTACTACAACTTTGCCGAGCTCATCGGCGCCTTCGATACCGATCGCCACGTCATAGACACGGGGACGATGTACCTGACCTATCGCTTTGAGCTGGCCGAATTTTTATCCACGGGCGCGAGTACCGACAGTCTTTTGAGCCGCAACATCGACATCACCTTTGTCCTGGACAAATCGGTTATGGCCAACGGCGTATATCAAACCAAAATGTACATCAACGCCATGTCGGACGAACACGTCGACAGCCTGGAAAATATGATCGCCTATCTCGACGCCGAAAATTATCAACTGTTTATGGCCATGCCCGACCTCATCGGCGCGTTTGCCTACAGCTACAATTATGTGGCATCCGTCGCCGAAAGCTTCGCGCGTCCGACACCGTAAAAGTTTGGCCGAATGCCTCCGGCGTTCGCGTTTGGCGCGAAACGCGTCAGCGTTTGATCATATAGGTTTTTACGCCGCCCGCGACGATTTTACAGTCCAGCTGCAGGTTGCGGTAGATTTCGCCGTCCAGCTGAATCGGCTTTTCGCTTGTGATGCGCACCTCGTCGCAGACAAAATGGCGGGTGATGGGGTAGTCCATATGCTTGCCCTTGACAAAGCCGGGCAGCACCTTTAGGAGCTTGCCGTCCGGCGGCATCAGCATGACGATGACGTCGAGCTTGCCGTCGTCGATTTTAGAGAGCGGGGAGATGCGGATGTTGCCGCCGATGGCGACGCCGTTGCAAACGCCCGCCATGATACATTCGTAGGCGTGGGTTTCGCCGTTGACGGCCACCTCGATTTTATACGGGTCGAAATGGCGGATGCAATACAGCAGCGCGCGCAGATAGCTCAGCTTGCCGGTTCGGCCCGCCACGCGCTCCAAAACGTCGATGTCAAGACCCGTCCCCGCGACGTTTAGGCACCTAAACTCGCCCACCTGTATGTAGTCGATATACGCGGTTTCGCCGCGCAGAATGTCCTGAAACGCCGCGATGGGGTCCAGCGAAAAGCCCGCCGCCCGCGTAAAATCGTTGCCGCGGCCGCTGGGGATAAAGCCGACCGCGTTATGCTTGGGGTCGGCCACGCCGTTTAAAACCTCGTGAAAGGTGCCGTCGCCCCCGACCGCGATGACGTCCTCGCCGTTTGAGGTGAGGAGGCGCGCGATTTCGGTCGCGTGTCCCGGCCGGTTGGTGATATGCAGCGAATAGGGAATGTTGTGCAACAGGCAATAGGCCAGCAGCTTTTCGACGTTTTTGTGACCGCGTCCGTGGCCGCTTTTGATATTGGCGATAAAGTTGACCATATTTGTTTTCTCCTTAGAATAGACCCAGTATAGCGCAAATCCGACAGATAAGCAAGACATAGCCATAGTATCGCGATAAATTGCCGCTTTTTTTTACAAAAAGCTCCCGAATTTTGCGGGATAAAAAATTGCTTATCTACCGTTAGTATGTTATACTATCCGTATGAATATCGAGGTTCCCGAAACTTTAAAGGCGCTTGCCGAGATTTCCGCCTTTCCCGTCTATGTGGTGGGCGGCCATGTGCGCAATCTTTTGGCGGGCTTGGGGTCGACCGATGTCGATATTGCCGGACCCGCAGTCAGCTCGGCCTTGGGGTTGCCCGGCCGATACCGCATCGACATTGTCAACTACAAGCTGGGGACGGCGGTCATTCGGATCGGGGGCGACAGCTACGAATATACGCCCTTCCGCCTCGAAAAATACGCGCCCGGCGGCGGGCATACGCCCATTGTCAGCGTACTGACTACGGATCTTTTTAAGGACGCGCTCCGGCGGGATTTTACCTGCAACAGCGTGTACTACGACATCAAAAAGGGAGAGCTGATCGATCCCGTGGGCGGCGTCGCCGATATCGAAAAGCAGCTTGTAAGAGCCCGAAACCCCAAGCTCATTTTTGCTTCGGACGGCCTTAGGGTCATGCGGCTGGTGCGCATCGCCTGCCAGACCGGCTTTAAGATCGAGGGCGAAACCGCCAAGGCGGCCATGGAAGCCGCGCCGCTTTTAAAGGACATTTCGGCCGAACGGAAGCGCGAGGAGCTGAATCTCATTTTGACGGCCGATCAAAAATACGGCGTCAAAAACGCGCATTACCGGGGGATCAAGCTGCTGCACAAGATGGGCGTGTTTCCCTACCTCATTCCCAAGGTGGACCTCATGGAGGGCGTCGCGCAAAACCCCGCCTATCATAAATACGACGTGTTGGAGCATACGCTGCAAACCGTCCGTTTCGCGCCGCCGCATCTGCGGCTCGCCGCCCTCCTGCACGACATCGGAAAGCCCTACGCCTTGGAGAAGACCGGAAATATGCACGGGCACGAGCTGGTGTCCGCCAACATTGCCGCCTATACGCTGGGGGAGCACGGCCTAAAGTATGCCAATAAGGTCATCGACGACACCGTCTGGCTGGTCAGGCACCATATGCTGGATATGGCCGGAGATATGCGCGAGACCAAGCTCCGGCTGTTTGCGGCGCAGCATTTTGATCGGATAGACGACCTCGCCGCCCTCATCAAGGCCGACCGCATGGGCACGGGTATGTACGACCTGCCCCCGACCCTCCGGTTAGAGGCGGTCAAGCGGGCGCTGACGGACGAAAACGCGCCCCTAAAGGTGACCGACCTCAAGATCGACGGAAGTATGCTGATTTCGGAGGGGATTCAGGCCGTCAAGATCGGCGGGATTTTAGAGGAGCTGTGGCGCGCCTGCGTCCTGGAGCCCCGCCTCAACAACGAGGACTGGCTGCTGGCGCGGATCCGGCGTTACGCCGAGGAGCCGGACGAGCCGGAGACGGACGCCCGGGACCTTGCGGCGGAAGGGGCATGAGCGCCGACCGGGGGCTCGATCCGGCCCTTGTCCCGATGATCGAAAAATTGGAGGCGTTTGAAGCGGCCGCCGCCGCCGCGCCCCATAAGCGATTGACGCTGTCGCTTGTCCGGCAGGACGGCTGCGCCAATCGGTTTTCGATGACGGTTTTTGACGGACAGCCCGAAAAAAACGACGAGATCGTCGAGCGCGTCGTCAAGACGCTTTTGTGGACGGCGGGCGGCCACACCCTGTACGTGTCGGGCGACCGCGCCCTATACCGTCGGCTCAAGGCCGCGTATGCCCCCGGCGGGGCGCGCGCCTACGACGCCGCGTTTATGCGGCGGATTTTTGACAGGCCTTTCGAGGTGCGGTTTTGCGCGCCCGAAAGCCTGCCGCCCGAAAAGCGCTGTTCGCGAAGGATCGGCGGGCATTATGCCGGCAGCCGCATCGGCTTTGACGCGGGCGGCAGCGACCGCAAGGTCAGCGCCGTTCGGGACGGCGAGGTGCTCTACAGCGAGGAGGTGCAGTGGCTCCCCAAGGTTCATGCCGACCCCCTGTACCACTACAACGAAATATACGCCGCCTTTAGGCGCGCGGCGGAGGTCTTGGACAATCGGGTGGACGCCGTCGGCGTGTCCAGCGCCGGGATATGTCTGGACAATCAGGTCAAGTCGGCCGCGCTCTTTCGCGCCGTCCCCAAAAGCCTGTACGACAAGCACGTCCGGCATATCTACACGGACGTCGCGAAACGCTTTGGCGATATGCCCGTGACGGTGGAAAACGACGGGGACGTGGCGGCGTTGGCCGGGTATTTTTCGGGCAAGAAAGGCCGATTATTGGGGCTGGCGATGGGGACAAGCGAGGCGGCGGGCTATGTCGACGCCGAGGGCGGCCTAAACGGCTGGCTCAACGAGCTTGGCTATGTGCCGCTCTGCTTTAACCGCGACGTGAGGGACGAGATCAGCGGCGACTACGGGACGGGCGCCAAATACCTGTGTCAGGAGGGCGTGATCCGCCTTTCCGCGCGGGTCGGCCACGTATTTTCCCCGCAGGAGGACACGCCCGCAAAAAAGCTGAAAAGCGTGCAGAACGCGCTGGAGCGGGAGCGGAAACGGTACGCGCCCGTCTTCGAGACGATGGGGCTGTACCTAGGCTATGCCGTGGCCTATTATGCCCGCTTTTACGACATCGGGCGGCTTTTGCTCTTGGGGAGAGTCACGAGCGGCGCGGGCGGCGAAATCATTCTGGCCGCCGCAAGAGAGATCGTTTGCGGGCGGTACGGCCTCCCGGTCGAGTTTGTCATGCCGGACGAAATCGGCCGGCGACTCAGCCAAAGCATTGTGGCGGCGTCGCTTTGACGCTGACGCTTTTGCCAAAATGCCGCTGCCGCTTGCATTTTATCGAGGGATACGGCACTTTTTTATAAAAATCTATGCGCTAATACTTGCAAAAATTCGGAAAATGGGTTACAATCATGGTACTGTGCTAGGCGGGGAGCCAGCGGTGCCCTGTACCTACAATCCGCTATAGTGGGGCTGAACGCCGCCTTAGGTATAGATCGTGGAAGGCAGTTGTCGTTAAGTAATGTTGATACCAGGGTCTTGTGCAACGTTATCCTATGAACCGTGTCAGGGCTTGACCGCAGCAGCACTAAGTAGATCATAATGTGTGCCACAGGGGAGCTTTGGCGGAGTCGGCTGACGGCGGGACGCTTCGGCGGCTTATATCGACGGCGGATGCACAGTTTTTTGGCGGCGTTTGAGAGAAGAGCAGTTTGTTCTTCTCTCAATATTTAAAAGTCGGATTTTTTTATCGGCCGACGGATCGGACAAAAGGGCAAGCAAGGATCATGTACAAAAAGGTAGAAACAGACAACGATTTTGTCAAACGGGAAGAGGCGGTCATGGCCTTTTGGCGGGACAACGACATTTTTTCGCGCACCTTACAAGAGACCGAGGGGGGCGAGCGTTTCAATTTTTACGACGGGCCGCCCACGGCCAACGGCCGGCCGCATATCGGCCATGTCCTCACGCGCAGCTACAAGGACCTCATTCCCCGCTATCAGACGATGAAAGGCAAGCACGTCCTACGAAAGGCCGGCTGGGACACGCACGGCCTGCCGGTCGAGCTGGAGGTCGAAAAGGCGTTAAAGCTGGACGGCAAGCAGGATATCGAGCGGTACGGCGTGGAGCCCTTTATTAAGGAATGTAAGGCAAGCGTCTGGAAGTATACCCATGATTGGGAAAAAATGTCCGAGCGCGTCAGCTATTGGGTGGATATGGCGCGCCCCTACGTCACCTATGACGACAATTATATCGAATCGGTCTGGTGGTCGCTCAAAGAAATCTATCAAAAGGGGCTTATCTATAGGGGGCACAAGATCGTGCCCTACTGCCCGCGCTGCGGGACGGCGCTGTCCTCCCACGAGGTGGCGCAGGGCTATAAGGACGTAGAGGAACAGTCGGCGGTCGCCAAGTTTCGGGTGACGGGCGAGGCGGATACCTATCTGTTGGCCTGGACGACGACGCCCTGGACGCTGCCCGGCAACATCGCGCTCTGTTTAAACGCCGGGCTTTTGTACAGCTGTGTCGAGGCGGGCGGCGCGCGGTATATTTTGGCGTCCGCGCTTGTCAAAAACTTTTTCGAGGACTATACGGTCGTGTACGAAAAGACCGGCCGGGAGCTTGCCGGACTGTCCTATCAGCCCCTCTACCCGATATACCGGGGCGGGGAAAAGGCCTATTATACGGTGACCGACGGCTATGTCAGCTTGTCCGAGGGCAGCGGGATCGTGCATATCGCGCCGGCCTTCGGCGAGGACGACGCGCGGGTCGGCAAGACGTACGGACTGCCGTTTATCCAGCCCATCGACGAGCGGGGGCGGCTGACCGAGGATACGCCCTTTCCCGGCGTGTTTTGCAAGGACGCGGACAAGCTGATCTTTCAGGATTTGAGCGAGCGGGGTCTGTTGCTGAAAAAACTGCCCTATACGCACAGCTATCCGTTTTGCTGGCGGTGCGATACGCCGCTCATCTATTACGCGCGGGCAAGCTGGTTTATTCGGGTGACCGAAATCAAGGATCGGCTGATCGCCGCCAACAATTCGGTCAACTGGATCCCCGAATCCATCGGCAAGGGGCGGATGGGCAACTTTTTAGAAAATGTGGTGGACTGGGGCATCTCGCGCGAGCGGTACTGGGGCACCCCCCTCCCGATCTGGGTATGCGGGGACTGCGGCGGGACCGACGCGATCGGGTCGAAGGACGAGCTCAAGGCGCGCGGCGGCCTGACGGACGGGATCGAGCTCCACAAGCCCTATGTGGACGCGGTGACGATCCGATGCCCGCACTGCGGCGGGGTCATGCGGCGCACGCCCGAGGTCGTGGACTGCTGGTACGATTCGGGCGCCATGCCCTTTGCGCAGTGGCACTATCCGTTCGAAAACAAAGAGCGGTTTTCGGCCGATTTTCCCGCCGACTTCATCTCCGAGGCGGTGGATCAGACAAGGGGCTGGTTCTATACGCTCTTGGTCGTTTCGACCATTCTCTTTGACCGTTCGCCCTTTAAGAGCTGTATCGTCCTGGGTCACGTGGGCGACAAAAACGGCATCAAGATGTCCAAGCACAAGGGAAACGTCATCGACCCGTGGGTCATGTTCGATCGATACGGCGCCGACGCGGTCCGGTGGTATTTTTACGCGGGCTCCAACCCCTGGCTGCCGTCGCGGTTTTACGAGGACGCGGTGGCCGAGGTCGTCCGAAAGTTTATGCTCACGCTGTGGAACACCTATTCGTTTTATATCCTCTACGCCGACATCGACGGCTTTGACCCGACCAAGTACGCCCTAAAGGCCTGCAAGCCGACCAAGATGGATCAGTGGGCGCTGTCCAAGACCCAGACGCTGATCAAATCGGTGGACGAGGACCTTGCCGCCTACCGCGTGACCGAGGCCGCGCGGGCGATCGCCGCCTTTGTCGACGAGCTGTCCAACTGGTATGTCCGGCGCTGCCGCGAGCGGTACTGGGACAAGGGGATGGGCGCGGACAAGACCGCGGCCTTTATGACCCTCTATACCGTTCTCGAAAATCTGATCCGGCTCTTGGCGCCCTTTACGCCCATGCTGTCCGAAAGCATCTATCAAAATTTGGTCAAGAGCGTGGACAAGCAAGCGCCGATCTCCGTACATCTCACCGCCTTTCCGGCGTTTGACAAGTCCCTTGTCGACAAAAAGCTGGAGGCGGAGATGGCGACCGTGCTGTCCGCCGTCATCGCGGGTCGGGCGGCGCGCAACAAATCGGGCGTCAAAAACCGCCAGCCCCTCGCCCGTATGCTGCTGGGCGGCGCGGGCGCCGAGCGCTTAGGCGCCGATATGCTGTCCATCATCGCGGACGAACTCAACGTCAAGGGGATCGAGCGCATCGCGGACGCCGAGGGGTATATTTCCTATTCGGTCAAGCCGCAGCTAAAGACGCTGGGGCCCAAGTACGGAAAAAAGCTGAACGCCATTCGCGAATACCTGTCCGCCCACGCGGACGAAGCGGTCGAGGGCGTAAAAAAGGGTTCGTTTTCCCCGCCGTTCGACCCGGAGATCGTCCTCACAAAGGAGGACCTTTTGATCGAGGTCGTCAGCCGCGCGGGCTTTGCCGTCGAGAGCGAAAACGGCGTCACCGCCATTTTGGACACCGCCGTCACGCCCGAGCTCTTGGAGGAGGGACTCTACCGCGAGCTGGTCTCTAAGGTTCAGTCGATGCGCAAGGAGGCGGATTTTGCCGTCACCGACCACATTTCTCTGGGCGTTTGGGGCGACGGCGCGGTCCTGTCGGCACTAAATGCCTATCGGGACGAGGTTAAAAAGGATGTGCTGGCCGACCGAATCGAAACCGATCGGCCGGTGTCCGGCAGAGAATGGGAGCTAAACGGCAGGCTTGTCACGATCGCCGTACGCAAGGTATGACGGTCACGGACTTTACCGAATACGAGATACTGGCCGCGGGCGGGGGAGAAAAGCTGGAGCGTTGGGGCGAGGTGTTTCTTCTGCGTCCCGATCCGCAGGCGATCTGGCCGGCGCCCCGCGCGCTTGCCGAGGATCCGCGCCTGCACGCGCATTACCTGCGCGAAAGCACGGGGGGCGGGCGTTGGCGGACGCTCAAACGGCACGAGCCCGCTTGGACGGTGCGCTACCGCGACCTCGCGTTTAAGATCGCGCCCATGGGCTTTAAGCATACCGGCTTATTTCCCGAACAGGCCGTCAACTGGAACCGTATGCGCGCGCTCGTCAAGACCCGGGACACGCCGGTCCGCGTCCTCAACCTGTTTGGCTACACCGGCGCGGCCAGCGCGGCGCTGGCCAAAGAGGGCGCGCGGGTGACGCACGTTGACGCCGCCAAGGGCATGGTGGAGCGATGTAAGGAAAACGCCGCGCTGTCCGGCTGTCCGGCCGACGGCATCCGTTATATCGTGGACGACTGCAAAAAGTTTGTCGAGCGCGAGCTGAGACGGGGAAATACCTACGACGCGGCGCTGATGGACCCCCCCGGCTACGGCCGGGGGCCGGGCGGCGAGCTGTGGAAGTTGGAGGACAGCCTGTACGAGCTGGCGGCGCTCACCGCAAGGCTGTTGCGCGACCCGCTGTTCTACCTGATCAACAGCTATACGACGGGGCTTCAGCCCACGGTCATCGAGACGGTCTTGCGGCTGGTGATGGCCGGACGCGGCGGCCGGGTCGAGAGCGGTGAGCTGGCGCTGCCGATCACCGAAAACGAGATTCTGCTGCCGGCCGGTTGCAGCGGCCTGTGGGTCGAACGGTAAATTATCCCCAAGCATAAGGAACCCGAAAAGGACATGGAAAAGCCCGAGCTGACAATTTTATACGAGGACAATCACCTCATCGTGGTGCTAAAACCGCAAAATATGCCCTCGCAGGGCGATTCGACGGGGGATTTGGACCTTTTGACGGCGGTCAAGGACTATATCAAGCAAAAGTACGACAAGCAGGGCGACGCCTTTGTCGGGCTGGTGCATCGGCTGGATCGGCCGACCGGGGGCGTCATGGTGTTTGCGCGGACATCCAAGGCCGCGGCAAGGCTGGCGCAGCAAATGCCGACCGGCGAGTTCGAAAAGCGGTACCTTGCCGTCATCGGGGGCAAGCCCAAGGACAACCAGGCGCGGCTGACCAACTACCTCATGAAGGACGAAAAGACCAATACCGTCAAGGTCGTCCCCGCGACCGTCGAGGGCGCAAAAAAAGCCGAGCTCGTCTACCGGGTCTTGGACAGCGGCCTCAAAATGTCGCTGGTGGACATTCGGCTGATCACCGGCCGGTCGCATCAGGCGCGTGTCCAAATGAGCTATATCAACACCCCCATTTTCGGGGACGTCAAGTACGGCGACAAGCTGTCAAAGGGACAAAATCTCGCGCTCTGGGCGTACGAGCTCAAATTTTATCACCCGACCACCAAGGTCTTGATGACCTTTAAGGCGTTTCCGCCGGTGGACAAAACGCCCTGGAAGTTTTTTGAGATCGAGCGGTTTATCAGCGTCGCCCGGCCGCCGTCGTAAAGGGAGTGACAGATAGTGGGTTGATACGGGCTACGTGCGGCGCGACGACTCGGTTACGTATTAGAAATACGCGCCCTCGTCGCCTTGCCGCCTGTTGCCCGTCTGAACCTCACTCTTTGTCACTCCGTATACCTCATGATTTGCCCACTCCGCGTCGTAAAAGCGCAAAAAAATAACAAGAAAAAAAACTGGGCCGCGAAAAACACGACCCGAGAATAGGAGAAGGAACATGATCATTTATTCACACATCGAAAACCTGCTGACGTACGCAAAGGCGCATCTCTTTTTGGATGAGCTGGACGTCGTTTATGTCCGCAACCGGCTGCTCACCGACCTCAAGCTGACGGGCTACACCGAGTACGAGGTCGATTGCGACGCCATCGAGGAGATGACCAATCCCGACGCGGTGCTCACCCCCATCGTCGAGTACGCGGTCGCCGAGGGCGTCATCAAGGAGGACGCGCGGGAGGCGTTTGCCACGCACGTCATGGACGCGGTCAGCATCCGCCCGTCCGAGGTGGCGGACATTTTTTCGGGGCTGCATGGCCGTTCGCCGCAAAAGGCGTTCGACTGGCTGTACGATTACGCGGTCAAAAACGATTATGTCAAGCAGAGCCGCATCGCCAAAAATAAGCATTGGGACGCCAAGGGGACCAAGGGCAAGCTGGAGGTCACCATCAACCTAAGCAAGCCCGAAAAAAACAACGCCGACATCGCCGCCGCCAAAAAGACGAAGGAAGAGCGCTATCCCGCCTGCGACATCTGCGTCGAAAACGAAGGGTATTGCGGCCACGGAATGTGTCGGCAAAACCTGCGGACGATCCCCCTGACGCTGGGCGGCGAGGAGTGGTTTTGGCAATTTTCGCCGTATTCGTACTTCAACCAGCACGGCATCGCGGTCAATCTGTCGCACACCCCCATGAAGGTAAACGGCGACACCGTCCGCAAGCTGTTGGATTTTGTCGACTTTGCGCCCGCCTATTTTATCGGCTGCAACGCGGCGCTGCCCATCATCGGCGGTTCCATCTTGACGCACGACCATTTTCAGGGCGGCATGAAGCAGCTTCCCATGCACAAGGCGCCGATTTTGACCAAGCTCAAATGCGCCGAATATCCGTACGTCGATACGGGCATCGTGGACTGGTACAATTCGGTCGTCCGCCTTTGCGGCGCCAATAAGGAGCTGATGATCGAATACGCGTCCAAAATAATCGCCGCCTGGGAGACCTACACCGACGAGTCGATCGGGATATTGGCAAAGACCTCCGAGCAGCACAACGGCGTCACGCCCGTCGCGCGCAAGCTCGACGACAAATACGTGATGGATCTCATTTTCCGCAACAACCGCACCTCCGAGGAGTTCCCCGACGGCATCTATCACGCGCACCCCGAATACCACCACATCAAGCGCGAGGCCATCGGCCTGATCGAGGCCATGGGTCTTTTCATCCTGCCCGGCAGGCTGGACGGCCACCTCAAGGAGATCGAAAAATACCTGACCAAGGAGGTCAAGTACAGCAAGCCCGCGCTGCCCGACGAGATGAAAATTTACGCGCCCATGATCGAAAAGCTGACAAAAGAGGCGCCCAAGTGCAGCGCGATTGAGGCGCAGCTCAACATCAAGGACGAGATCAACCGCATTTGCGAGGGCATTTTGGACAATACCGCCGTCTTTAAAAAGGACGAGGCCGGTACCGCCTCCTTCCTCAAATTTTTGGACGGAATCGGAATACGCTGACGCTTTCGATAAAATGACGCCGAGGCTTTCATTTTATCGAGGGATAAGGCGCTTTTTTACAAAAAACGTCGTTTTTGTAAAAAAGAGTAAGAATAAGTCTAATAAAAGGAGTCCACAGAAAAACCCCCTCTCCGCAATCGGGCGGAAAGGGGGTTGTTTTTTTTGAGCGGGGGCTTTATTCGGCGGTTTCCCCGTCCTCGGTCTTTTTCTTGGCCGCCGGCTTTTTAGCGGGCTTCTTTTCCTCGGCGGGCTTGTCCTCTTTGACGGCCTTGGCCTTTTCGGGCTTTTCCTTTTTCGCCGCTTTTTTGGCGTCCTTTGCCGCTTGCTCGGCCGCCTTTTTCTCGGCTTCCTTTTCCGCCGCGCGTTCGGCCGCCTTGCGGGCGTTTTCGGCCCTGACCGCCTCGCGCGCGTCCTTGGCCGCCTTGGCCTTTTCGGCCGCGATGGTCTTGTTGTCCTTCTTTATCTGAATGACGAGCTTGCCGCTCTTGATCGCGTCGATGCGCTTGGCGATCGCCGACTTTTTGTTGGCGGCGGTGTTTTTATGAAAAATGCCCTTGGAAACGGCCTTGTCGATGATCGCCGCAGTCTTGGGCAGCAACGCCTCGGCCTCCTCGATATTGTTGGTATCGATGGCCTGATTGATCGTTTTGACGGCATTCTTGACCCGGGTCCGGATCATTTGGTTTTCGTCATGCTTTTTCTTGTTGACAAGCACGCGCTTTTCGGCTGATTTGATATTCGGCACGGGGTTTTCTCCTCTAAATTATCCCTTTTTTTGTCTGACCAAGCTATTTTATCACATTCTTTTTATAAAAGCAAGTAATAAATGCGGGTTTTTTGGGCAAAACATACGCTAGTACTGTATCACGTCTATACGTTGACTTTTAACGAGTGGATTTTTAAGATAGAAGATGACTTATTTTCGCAGGCAATCGTTGCACGATTGTCAAGAAAAGAAGGCATTTTCTATCCAAAAAGACACCGCTAAAAGCCAATGCTTAGACGTGATACAGGACTAACCCCATGCCCGATCGGCCGAAGGGACGGAAATTTTCCGCCGCTCATCGGTCGCCGGGCAGGCGTTCGATAAAGAGCAGCAGCTCCCCCTCGGCCTCGACGCCGACGGTATCCGACAGCGCCACGTTGGAAATGCCCAAAATATGACGGCGATCCAGCGTTTTGTCCCTTAGGTTGTACTTGAAACCCTTTGTTAGTATAATATGCGCCTCGGTCAAAAAGGGTTCGAGCGAAATCGTCCGCCCTTTCACGTTTTTTAGCGTGATCCGGCCGCTTTTGAGCATGACGCACTGCCTTTCGTCCAAGAGCCGGGCGCGGGCGCCCGCAAGCTTTGCTTGGTACAGCAGCGACAGGTTGGCGTACGCGTGGTCGGCTCGCCCCCCGAATGCGCCGTAAATGTCGATGTCGGCATAGCCCCGCTCCAGCAGGTATTCGACGGCCAGGTGTCCGTCGGTATAGTCCTTGTCCGCGTCAAACCGAACCCGCCCGATCCCGTCGGCGTCCGCGTCCAAAAGCGAATCGAAGTCGCCCAAAATGAGATCGGGCCGGATAACGCCCTTAAGATAGCGGTAAGCGCCGTCCGCGCACAGGACAAAACGACCCGCCCGGTCAATATCGGACAGATACTCTTGTGTCGGCGGATCGCCGTTTAAAAATAACAGAGCCTTTTTCATGCGGGCAACGCCCCCCGTTACCGGATCGTGTGAGCACGGCCTACGCGCGGCGCAGCATTTCGATGGCCGCGCCCGCATCCCTTGCCGCAAATACGGCGGAGCCCGCGACCAGCGTGTCCGCGCCCGCGGCCTTTGCCGCCCCGACCGTCTGCTCGGCGATGCCGCCGTCCACCTCCAGCCGGCAGTCGTATCCCCCCTCGTCGATGGCCCGCCGCAAAAACGCGAGCTTATCGGCCGCGCCCGGGATGTAGGACTGTCCGCCGAACCCCGGGTATACGCTCATGACCAGCAGCATATCGCACAGCGGCAAAAAGGGCGGCAGAACCTCGGGCGGCGTGTCCGGGCTTATCACAAGTCCGGCCTTGACGCCCGCGCCGCGCACGTCCCTTAGCGCCTGTTCGGGTCGGGTCGCCGCCTCGAAATGAAAGGTCAGATAATCGGCCCCGGCCTTGATAAACCGTTCGAGATAGCGCTCGGGCTTTTCGATCATCAAATGCACGTCCAGCGGAAGCCTTGTGTGCCGCTT
This sequence comes from Clostridiales bacterium, assembly GCA_031255775.1. Classification (GTDB taxonomy): domain Bacteria; phylum Bacillota; class Clostridia; order Christensenellales; family Pumilibacteraceae; genus JAIRRW01. The sequence goes on along the minus strand of JAIRRW010000031.1, from coordinate 1,062 downwards.
GATGTCCTCGATCATTTTAAAACCAAAGCTGATGTTGGGGACAAACAGCCCGTCCATCACGTCGCAGTGGATGAGATCGGCGCCCGCCTGCTCCATGCGCCGGACGTCCCTGCCCATGTCCGCAAAGTCGGCGCTCAAAATCGAGGGGGCGATCCAAGTCGTTTGTTTCATTTCCGTTTTCTCCCGGCCGCTTTCAATTCCTGATACAACCTCTTATACCGCGCGTACCGCTCCTGGCTGATCCGACCCTTTTCGGCCGCTTCGGCCACGGCGCAGTCGGGCTCGCGGTCGTGACAGCAGCCGCCAAATCGGCAGAGCGGCGCGTATTTTTCAAATTCGGGGTAATACGCGCCCAATTCCTCGGGCGGAATATCGACGTTGTCCAGCATCGAAAACCCGGGCGTGTCCACCAAAAACGTCTGCGCGCCGATGGGATAGATCTGCGCGGTCGTGGTGGTGTTTTTGCCGCGCTCGGTCCTTTCGCTCACCGTCCCCGTTTTGATGCGCGCCTCGCCCAAAAGCGCGTTTGTGATGGTCGACTTGCCCACCGCCGACTGCCCGGCCAGACAGGTGAGCTTGCCCAATACAAGCGCCCTCAACGGCTCCAGCTCGTTTTGGATCGCGCTGACCGACACAATCTTGACCCCGGATTTTTTATACTGACTCTTCAAAACCGCCGCCTCATCGCCCCGCAAATCCGCCTTGTTGTAGCAGATCGCGCAGTCGATGCCGGTCTTGCGGCAGTGGATCAACAGCTTGTCAATGAGATAATAATCGGTCAAGGGGACGGGCGCGGCCACAATGACGATCTGGTCGATGTTGGCCACGGCCGGCCGGATCAGCTCGTTTTTCCGGGGCGCCGCGCTCTCGATCACCCAACCGTCGCCCTCTTTGGCGATCGCCACAAAATCGCCCACGACAAGCCCGCCCGAAAGCTTCACCTTTTTGCGGGCGCGCACCGGCCGCTCCTCCCCGCCCGCGTCCACGACAAAGGCGTCGGACATATGCTTGATGATGCGGTAATATTCAGCCGCGGTCTTTTCGTTCACGTCTCTCCTCCCG